>CAYYHV010000021.1:7227-31020 GCA_964471695.1 uncultured Pirellulaceae bacterium | reverse complement strand
ACGACGTCATGTTTTCGTTCCATGCGCTGCTCCTTGCCGCCACCCTTGCCGTGATCATCGTGTCCGTCAGCGTCGTGGTGAACAACAGGTTCGTGCGCATCATGGTGGTCATCACCGCCATCTTTACCGTCGCTCCATTGGCCCTTGCCTTCTGCGTTCAATCGTTGCTTGATATTACGAGCCCACTGCAGGTGATTCTCTCGTTGCCCATCTTTGCCATCATCATGCTTTTCGTCCTTGTCTGAATCGTGGTCATCTTGACCATGGTCTTGGCTGTGGTCGACAACGAAGTGGTCATCTTTTCCTTCCTTGCCGTGATCCTTATCGTGATCATCGTGCCCGTCAGCGTCGTGCGCGTCAGCATCATGGTGGCCGACTACGTCATGATGGTCTCCGTCTTGACCGTAGCCTCCATCATCATGAGAGCTTTTGTAGACAGGATTACTCGCAGTCTCGTGGACCTTATCGCCACCACCGTAATCGTCGACTTTCCCATCAACGTGACGCTCGGGGCCACGATCGTGGCTATCTACGTGGTCGTTGCCAGCCTCGTAGCCTTCGAGGATATCACCATGCCCGCCGAATCCGCTGTCGTGTGAGTCGCCAACAACGCCATGATCAAAATCAAAGACTCCGTCGTCGTAGCCGTCTGCGTCGAAATCGAGGTCCTGCCCGCACTGCGTCGCGGACATTAGGACTCGAGGCTCTAGCGAATCAACGTTAAACTCGGGATTGCTGTCTCTTGAATCCTGGTTTCCAGCGTTCGAATCCTGCGGGTCATTCTTTGTCATGTGCTATTCGCCTTTTGTTGATTTGATCGGATAGGCCCAAAAGAGCCACGCTCAGCTCGCAGGTTGCAACCCCTCCATGGGATCACTCCACATTCGCGCCTTTTGCAATGCCCTTTGGATTTGCTTACGTCTATACGGACAACCCCCGTACAGTTACATAGCTTGCGACTAGAGACGCACAAAAGACATTAGCCCTAGTTTTCTGAAAACAGCCCCTTTGGCTGTTGCCTATACGCAACATGGGGAGCGCAAGCCCCCTGAACGATGGACTGCAGCCACGCACTTAGCACGCGTCACTCGGATGGTGTCACTCGAATGGTGAATTTCGCACATCAACGCAGACAATCTTGTCGCCGCGGAAATAGAGTCGCCCATTGGCAAGAACTGGAGTCTGACGCGAAACACCGTACTTTCTTATCGCCACGATTTCGGTTCGCCCCAGCTCGTTGTACCTTTTTGGATTCACATCAGCGACGATCATTTCGCCGTCGATGTTGGACATCCACAGCTTGCCATCCGCCATGATCATATTGGCTTTTCCAAATCTCGGAACCTTCCAGGCTACCTCGCCTGTCTTCCATTTAAGACAACAAAAGTTGGTTATCGGACCGGCGCCGCCCTGATTGTCGAATCCATACAGATAGTCGCCATCGCGAATCGAAGTCTGCCATTCGTTGCGCATCACGCTTCGCTTGCCAAGCGAACTCCACACTTCGGCGACTTTCAAGTCGTTCCCATCTGAACTTATCTTCAATAACTGAGCCCCATGGTTTTCACCCGCTGAGATAAAAACATGATCATCGTCAATGACGAGCGGCGAAGCGGTGTTGCACGCATAGTCCGTTTCAAATTCATGGACCAGTCGGATTCGCCCCGTCTCAAGCTCGACGAGTTTGAATGATTGCCCCGTCAGTGCCGCCACGTGGGGTTTACCGGACAACGACATCAGGCTTGGTGAGGCGTAACCAGAGTTCTCGCGAAAATCCAAACGCTTGGATCGCCAAACCAATTTCCCATCCGTAGTCGACAAGCACACGAGCGGCGCGTACACCTGCTTCGTTCCCGAGCTGGCTTGTTTTGCCGTCAGCGGATCCATGCCGAACACGACTTTGCCATCAGCAACCAACGGTGAACACGACAATCCATACTCGGCAATGTTCCCGTGCAATGACTTGGGAGCGTCGACTTTCCAATCAACTTTGCCCGACACCAGATCTAATCGAGCCACAATCCCGTCGCCGGTGTAGACATAGACGGCGCCGTCAACAATCGTCGGAGTCGAGCGTGGACCGTTGCCCTGCCCGTTTTCATATCTGCGAGACAGCCGTGTTTTCCAAACCCTCTTCCCCGTTTTTGCGTTAAGACAGATGGCAAATTGGTCCGTCGCATCCTGAGCCAGCGTTACCAATTGATTCCCAGCAACCGAACAGCCGGACATCCCCTCACCGACTTCGGCCCTCCACATAACTTTAGGCCCACCTGACGGCCAAGCATCAATCAGACCTGATTCCGATGAGATGCCATTCCGATTCTTGCCGAGAAACTGAGGCCAGTCGTCTGCGTCGAGTGGGCTTGGCGTGAAAAGAATTGCTGCCAGTGCAACGAGAACGAATGCAGTTCGCATATTCGCCTTCCATGAAGATCAAAGATGGCGAGTCCATTTGGCCAACGCCTAAGGTTTAGGAATCACAATATTGATGTCACCGTCTTCGGTATCAATCTCGATGTCCGTCGTAGAACTCACATGGCACTTCTTGGGAATCGCGTCGGTCGGAATATTCCGTTCGTTCATCGCCATCGCAACGACTTTGTGTTTGCCTGGAATGATGCCATCATCATAGTCGTACGTATTGATAATCGAGAAAGTCCCATCGGCCACGTCGACTTCCGCGACACCCCACTTCGGTCCCGTCTTGGCGCTGATTCGTTCCGCTTGAGAGTAAAACTTCAACTCGATTCGCGTCGCCGGAATAAGCGAGCCATCGTCGTATTTGATCGAACCGCTTCGCTTCACCGTTCGATAGGCATTGTCCGAGCCACATCCGGATAGTGCCAGACACCATATCGCTACCACAAGACAGCTCACGCTCATTCGTGACATGAGCTGCCTGGAAGAAGAAGTATTCATGAACGAATTTCGCATCTCTAGAAAGTCGCCTCGTCGATGACCATTCGGTCGGCAGATAAATTCAGTCGATCCCACGTCGAGCAGCACGGAGCGCCGCCGGCACCTGGCTGGGTATTTTGACCAGGGTCGGTATCAATATCATCGTTGATAAAGTGAACGCTTCCATCGACGAAAACAGTGAACACGCCACCTTGATGGGTACTTCGCATCGTCTGCTGAATGTTCATTTCGTTAATCGTCGAGCATGGCATTTTTAATTGCATAAGCTGCGCCAAACCACCGACGGCACGACGCACATCCGAACAAGAAGGAATATCATCTGCGGCAGCCAGAAGATTGTTGGGGCCGGTGTCGTCTCCAAAATATCCGTGAGCCCAAAGGCTGCTAGGACAGGCACCACTCATGGCCCATGTTCCGCGAGGGTCGGCTTCAGCCACGCCAGCTCGAAGCTCGCCAAGCAAAACCGTCTTGCTTGTTCCGTCAGCAACTTTGCGGAGGCTGAGTCCTTCGTCGACACCCATTACGCCTCGGACCAAGGGATTCTTCCACAACGCACTCTTCGGATCGCCAGCCGCGTAGTGTGCTTGATAATGCAACGCCCCGTTGGCTCCGTAATTTCCTCGAGCCCAGTTGTCCCCAAACGAAGTCGTTCGGGAACTAGCGCTTCCCATGAATGCGGTTTGACTATTCGGGTCTGTCGGGCACACCATCGTGGTAATAGGTGTGGAACGAGCCAACGCATTGACGTCCGAGTTGATCGGTTGCGTCAGATCGAAGCTGTCGGCCAAGGCCTGCTCTTCAAGATAAGGCAAAACCAGAATGACCCAGTTGGGGCCGAGCTGAATGTTGGCACGATCTCCAGGCCGAGTTTCAAATGGCCATTCCGACGCGGGTGGCAACTCTTTCTGCGCGCTTTCATAGTTAAGCAACGCTAAACCAAGATTTTTCAGATTGTTTTGGCATTGAACTCGGCGAGCGGCAGCTCGAGCCTGTTGCACAGCTGGCAACAATAATGCGACCAGAATCCCAATGATGGCAATCACAACGAGAAGCTCAACCAAGGTAAAAGCTCGCCGACGCCATGGAACTGATTGAGTCATTTAGAAATCTCCGTCGGGCTGCTAGGATGTTTCGAACCAATTGGTCAAGCGGAAAGTCTAGTGAATTATTGGCTTTCATTCAAGTTTCAAGACGGAAGGGAACGGCCCCCGTGAGTGAGAAGCAAGTGGTTCCTCGCTACTTGGCGACGATCTTTTCAATGATCATCGTTTGCCTAGTAGGTTGCAGTACAAAACAAGCAAGCAACGATGAAAATGAAATCATCTTACAACTGAATTGGCGAGCCGACGCCCAGCACGGTGGCTTCTATGCTGCCCAATTGCTGGGAGAATATAAGGCCGAAGGGCTTACGGTAAAAATACTTCCGGGAGGCCCAGGGGCTCCGGTTATCCCCAGCCTGGTTATGGGGCGAGTCGACTTTGCGATCGCCAACGCCGATCAGATTCTTCAGGTTCGCGAGCAAGATGCCGACATAGTTGGTGTCATGGCACCCATGCAACACTCGCCTCGATGCATCATGGTCCATGCATCTTCTGGCATGACTTCGCTCAAGCAGCTTAGCGACATCACGTTGGCCATGAACGAAGGACGAACTTTCGCCCAAGTCCTCAAACGCGAGGTGCCGCTCGAGAATGTTCGTGTTGTGCCCTATAGCGGAACGGTCGCCAAGTTTGTCATTGACGAAAAGTATGCCCAACAGGGATACGTTTTCAGCGAACCGTTGGTCGCCAAACGCCAAGGCAGTGACCCCCTTGCGCTGATGGTTTCCGAACTTGGGTTCGACCCGTACACCAGCGTGGTGGCTGTGACTCGCAAGTCTCTGGAAGAGAATCCAGAACGCGTCCGAAAATTCGTTGCTGCCACCATTCGCGGTTGGGAAAAGTATCTCCAGTCACCGGAGGCCACCAATAAAGAAATCAACCGTATCAATCCGGACATGGACCTCGACAGCCTTGCCCAAGCCGCTGTCGCCATTCGCCCGTTGTGCGTGATGAAAGATGGACAACCGTATGGTTCTATGACTTCGGCGCGATGGACTGAACTGGCGGAGCAGATGGCCTCTGTAAAAGCCATCAGGGGAGATACACAAGCTGCGGCTGATGCAGCCTGGAAAGATATCATTGGAGATTCAACGCTGACGACAAGCGACTCGCAATAACGCAAACCGCAACGAACAGACCGATTCACGAACCCATTTACCCGTGGAGATCACGCGTGACACAAAAACTTCCGCGTACAGCCTACGAACTCCGTGAAGGCGAAAAGTATGTGCCGCTTACGACGGCGCAAAACGTGACTGAATTCACGTTAAAAGCATGCTTGTCCGGAATCTTCCTCGGCATGCTGTTCGGAGCAGCGAACACCTACCTCGGCTTGAAGGCTGGATTAACGATCAGCACGTCGATTCCCGTGGCCGTCCTCACCGTCGTCGTCTTTCGCATCGCCAAAGCATTTGGCATCCCTTACACGCTGCTCGAAACCAATACGTCACAGACGATTGGCAGCGCCAGTTCGTCCGTTGCGAGTGGGGCGCTGTTTACGATCCCCGCGCTGTTCATGTGGGGCATGGAGCCAGAATGGAGACAACTCACACTGTTGTCGATGGCCGGTGGTCTGCTGGGCATCCTTGCCATGATCCCCTTACGTCGATTCCTGATCGCCAAAGAACATGGCAAACTCCCCTATCCGGAAGGCATGGCCTGTGCTGAAGTCCTGGTTGCATCCGAATCGGGCGGCAGTCAGGCGACGGGGGTATTCGCCGGAATTGGCGTAGGAATGCTGTTCAAGATCCTAACCGATGGAATCAAAGTCATCCCCTCGGCTTTTCACGCCAATTTGCCATGGCCGTCTCGAGCCAGCGTGGCGACGGGTGTCTCACCGGCTCTCTTGGGTGTCGGTTACATCCTGGGCATCCGAGTCGCCTCGGTAATGGTCGCGGGAGCCGCGCTTTCGTCACTCGTGCTGATTCCCGCGATCTACTATTGGGGTCGCGGCTTTGAGGCTCCGGTATTCCCTGAAGAGGTGATGAAAATCGCCGATATGACGGGTGGACAGATTTGGAACCGCTATATCAGGTATATCGGAGCCGGCGCCGTAGCAACGGGCGGCATGATTACGCTCATCAAGTCGATACCGACGATGTTGGAATCGTTTCGCATGAGTCTTCAGCAACTAACCAACAAAGACGCCGAGGAATCGACCGAGCGCACGGAACGAGACCTCGGACTCCCAATCGTCCTGGGAGTCGCTGCCTGCGTATTGTTGGTACTGATTTTTGTACCCGGCATCCTCGGATATATCGACTCCGTGCCGGCTCGAGCGCTTGCCGCGCTGCTGGTGACTGTATTCTCCTTCTTCTTCGTGACTGTCAGTTCACGCATTGTGGGATTGGTGGGACAGACTAGCAATCCGATTTCCGGAATGACGATTGCCAGCCTGCTTGGCACCAGCATGGTGTTTTATATGCTCGGCTGGACGGACAACATTGGACGCGCCACCGCCCTGATGGTTGGTTCCGCCATTTGTATCGCTGCGTCGATCGCGGGCGACACGTCCCAAGACCTCAAGACCGGATTTATTCTTGGTGCGACTCCGCGAGTCCAACAAATTGGTGAACTGATCGGATGCATCACGTCAGCAGGAGTCGTCTGTTGGGTGCTAATGCTGCTCGACAAGAATATCGGCTTGGGAAGCGCGGACTTGCCAGCACCACAAGCCACCCTTATGAAGCTAGTGATTGAAGGCGTACTCGACCAGAACCTACCATGGGGACTGTTGGGGATCGGCGTCGTCATTGCATTGATCATCGCCGCGTTGCGATTGCCCGTATTGGCATTTGCGGTTGGTGTATACCTGCCGCTGGAGACCATGGCTCCGATCTTTCTGGGGGGCATTCTACGCTGGTTCTTGACTCGTACGGCTGACGAAGAAGTCGCCGAGTCCCGTCGAGAACGTGGCATCCTGTTCTCTTCCGGACTGGTTGGTGGTGCTGGACTGACCGGCGTCTTTCTGGCCTTGGCGGTGACCTGGAACGAGGGCCAACGACTGGTTGGATTTTCCGCGTGGCTGGGTTCGCTTCCCGTGATGACTCAACAGCTTATGGCACTCGCCGCCACAGCCGTCATCCTTGGCATCGTCGCGGTTTGGTCAATCGCCAAACCCAAGCCAACGACCTAACAAGCATTTGGGAAGCTGTCGCCGCGTTCACTCGGGAGCGCGCGTGGCTTTCCGGATTGCCTCCATCCGTTCAAAGACTTTTTGACCAAACGGTACCCCGTCGGCTATCGCATCCTCAAAAGCCTTGAATGCCTTGTCATAGTCTTTGTATTCTTGATGGACCATGCCGAGAATGAACGACCAGACGCCTTTTTTGTCGCCGGAACTAACGGACTGTTCGGTCAAGAATAGGACTTTGGCATCGTGCGAATCATCGTTATCACGTAAGAATTTCACGAATCGGTCCTGATTGCGTTTGGACACTGGATCGACAAGCAGCGCAAATGCATAGCTTTGCAGTGCCTCCTTGGCGTTCCCCAGTAAATCATGGATTTCAGCGAGGATCAGGTGAGCTTCGCAACATTTGGGCGACGACTTGGCAAAAAACTTCGCAACCTCCAGTCCACCCTGATAGTCTTCGAGCCGAATCATCAGCTTACAATACTCAAGCTGCGAAGACATAAATTCCCGATTCGACTTCATGGACCCTTCAAGCAGTTCTTCGGCTTGCTTGCCACGCGCCAGGTCCGCGACGTCTTCAAGCTTTCCTGACGAACTGGCCGGAAGCAGATCGCAGTGCGCTTTCCCTAAAATATACTCGGCGAAGAATTTCCATTCGGTCGGCATGTTATCCAGCAATGGACGCAACACTTCGATGGCTTTGCCGGGCGATTCATCTGCAACCGCCGCCGCGAGTAATAGCTGCTCCTTGAAGACTTTCGCCCGAGAATCCTTTTCGCAACTCGCGGATCGGTCCAATCGCTGAAGGGTTTGTAAGACTTCTTTACTGCAAGATCGACCATATGAGGGCACTTTCGGCGCTGGTGTACGAGCCAACATGTCATGGATAGATTGGGGCGGCACGGCGAAATCAATCTCTGTCCCTTTGATAGATTGAGACGCCACTCCCACGACTTGCCCAAAATCATTCAAAATCGGACCACCGCTCGATCCGGGATCAACCAGGGATGTCGTCTGCAATCGTCGAGCCGTCGTAGACCATTTGCGCAGTCCACTGACCATCCCTTTGCTAAACGATTGCTCCAATCCGTAGGGGCTGCCTATGGCATAAACCGTCGATCCTACACTAGGATCTGCCTCAGTAATGGTCAAAGGATCAGGCAGCGCAACGGACCGGTTGACCTCGACTTCCAGCAATGCCAAATCTGCTTCGGCATCTTCAAGGATGATGCGATTCACAGTTCCAATCGGCAAACCACCACTTATGACAACGATCGACGATCCCTTTTCCGAAACGTGCTCATTCGTCAAAACATAACCAATCGTCCCTTCCTTCGATGGCTCGATGTCCTCGTTGTCAGGAAGTTCGTATTTGATAAAGAACCCGGAACCAACACTGGTATTCTCGTCATCTTCATTCAGACAGGCCAGCGTAACCACGGCGGGTCGTCGCTTCTTAAAAATCTCCTCGGGAGACAGTTCGACGAACTCCTCACTCTTACTACTTCGATCGCGAGCGGATTCAATAAGCTCGCGAAGTGGAACCGCCTCTCCATAACCCAACATTCGCATGACAGGTTCCGGTTTGACAAGCAGCAGGACAAACAACCCGATGGCGGCCACCACCATCAATACCGGCAAGAGAGACAGCGCAAACAATCGCCGTTCCTTGGCAACATTCTTACCTCGAATCTGCAGCTCAAAGCCACAGCGACGACACTTAAAAGTCGAAGTTGCCGAGACATTGACCGTCTGGCACTTGGGGCATTTGCCACGGAGTTTCTTCTTGGAGTGCATAGCCGGTCCCGGGGAGTGAGTAGGACGTCAGGATCTCGTTGCTTTCGCCAATAGAATACGCACCCCCTAACGTTTAGGATCGCGTCAACCACGGCGAACATGCAAACAACGGCAGAATTTTCTATCATCACTTTAAGAAGCCGCAGACCGATTCGCAACTCGCCCACCTACTTGTCACCGAAAGTCGACTTTTGCCGCAAGATATGGTGGTAGTGTTGGGCAAAGCGATGTGCTTCGTCGCGAATATACTGCAACAGCCTGAGGGCAAAAGCATGTCGGCTGAGCCGCAACGGCTCGGACTCGCCCGGGATATAAATCTCTTCATCCCGTTTCGCCAACGAGATAACCGCCGGCCGCTCGATATTAAGTTCCTCAAAGGCCGCCAAGGCTGCATTAAGTTGTCCCTTCCCCCCGTCGATCAACACGATATCCGGAAAGACCTCGGAATCGCGAGCCAGCCGTTCGTACCGTCGCGAAACGACTTCGTGCATGCTTGCAAAATCGTCGATGCCTTTGACTGTACGTATTTTAAATCGACGATACAACGGCTTGAACGGCAATCCGTCGATGAATTGCACCATGCTTGCCACGGTCTGCCCGCCGCCAAGATGGGCAATATCAAAACCTTCAATCGTCCTGGGAGTCTTCGAGAGCTTTAAGACTTTCCTCAATCCTGTCAGCCCCTTCTTCGGATCGATTTGGAACACTTCCGGTTGCACGTGCGTATCGAGGTCACCACGTTGATCCAGCGTTTCAATCAAGTGAATCTCGTCACGCAACTTGGCCGCGACTTCGTATTCACGATTCTCCGACGCTTCCAGCATTTCGGTACGCAACTGCTTGATCAGCTTCGTCTTGTTGCCGTCCATGAACATCTGGAACCGTTTGATGTCCTTGCGATACTCTTCCTTCGAAATGCGCATGTTGCACGGAGCCGTACATTGATCAATGCTGGCCAACAAACACGGCCGGAACCAGCGCCAGCGTTCATCGTTCTCCATGATGTCCAAAGAGCATGTACGGAACTTGAATACGCGTTGGAGCACCTGCATGGCTCCACGAAGCGCCCCTGCACTGGCAAATGGCCCGTATAGCTTGACGCCTTTTTGCTTCGGCTCGCGAGTCACCTCGACTCGTGGAAAATCTTCGCGAGTCGAAATCATCAGATAAGGAAACGTCTTGTCGTCCTTGAGCTCTTTGTTGTGCTTGGGCTGGACGTCTTTAATCAAGCGTGATTCCATCAACAGCGCGTCGACTTCGCTTTCGCACTCGATATAGTCGGCATCCGCGATTTCATGGACCCAATCGCGCGTCCGATACTCTTCCCCCGCCGCCTTGAGAAAATAACTGCCGGCTCGCGAGCGCAGATTTTTCGCCTTGCCGACGTAGATCACCACGCCGCCGACGTTCTTCATCAAGTACACGCCGGGCTTTTGCGGAAAGCCCCGAACCTTCTCGGCTGCCTGACGAAAACGGCGGTGGCTGAGGTCAAAACTGGCTTCGTTATTGGACGCTTCGTCGGACATGTTCTCATTCTAGCTATGTCCGCGCAGATGACGAACGCGAATGCTGCGTTGTCGAGCTATCACTCAGGATCGGCGATTAAAATCACACGGTTTCCGCAAACTCAGTCAGGTCTTTCACAAAACCGTCCAGTCTCCGTTCCATCTCATCGCGTGTTCGATCAAGATCGGCCATTTGCTCAGCCGGGACGTACGTGAACGAATAAAATTTCACCTTGGGTTCAGTCCCCGATGGTCTGACGGCAACATAATTGCCGGATTCTGCCACGTCGATGATCACCATGTCGCCCTGAGGTCCGTCGAGTTTTTCTGTCGTTCCGTCCGGTCGCAGGATCGTGCCATTCAAATAGTCGCGGATTCCAGAAACGGCCAATCCACCAATGGATTTCGGGGGCTCGCTACGGAATTTGGCCATCAGAGCCTTCATCCGAGCCATGCCTTCTGAGCCTGTCATTTTCTGAGTCGCCAAACGCTCCGCATGATATCCATGCTGCCAATACAGCGACTCGAGCCGCTCGTTCAGCGACTTGCCCTCAGCCTTCGCTACTGCCGCCAACTCGGCCAGCAACATCGCAGCTACGGCTCCGTCCTTGTCACGTGCGTATTGCCCGACCAGATAACCATGAGATTCCTCGGTACCCAGTATGAACTTATCTGGGCCGAATTCGTCCATTGTGCCGCCAATCCACTTGAAGCCGACAAGCAGATTGCCCTTGGTTAACACGCCGTACGAATCGCCAATGCGACGCACCATCTCCGTCGTCACCAGCGTCTTTACGAGAAAATGCTCCGGCGAAAGCGTGCCGGCCTTCTTGCGCTGCTCAAGAACATAGTCGGTCAGGAGAACACCAATCTGATTGCCATTGAAAGTCCGCCAGGCACCTGCCGTGTCGGTCGTCATCGGCGATGCACAACCAAGTCGATCACAGTCCGGATCGGTTGCCATGATCAAATCGGCACCCACCTCGCGGGCTCGCTCAATTATCGAATCAAAGACTGCGGCGTTTTCCGGGTTGGACACATGGTCCGGGACGTTAGGAAAGTCGCCGTCTGGTTCGGCGTGTGGACCATAGACTTCGACGTCCGTAAATCCGTCTGCCTCAAGCGCAGGACACACAGCCGTCGTTCCGACTCCATGGAGTGGCGAATAAATCACTTTAAGATCGCGAGGCCCGGGAAAAGCCTGCCCCTTGAGCTCAGCGATAAAAGCAGGATCAACCTCCTCTTTGCACAGCACGATCTTCCCATCGGCAACCGCCTGATCAAAATCGGTACGAAGAATTGCTTCGGCCGACATCACTCGATCAATCACACCTTTGTCGTGCGGCGGCAAAATCTGCCCGCCCGTCGACCAGTAGGCTTTGACGGCATTGTCACTCGGGGGATTGTGACTGGCGGTAACCATGATGCCGCAACTGCAATTCTTCAGTCGCACCATGTACGACAACTCGGGCGTACTTCGATGCTCGTTGAGATAGTACACCGTAAACCCGTTGGCCACCATAATCTCGGCACACAGTCGAGAGAATTCGATCGAGCGATGACGCGTGTCGTAGGCAATGGCACATGCGAGGTTGCCATCGGAATTTTGCGACTTGACATATTCCGCCAACCCCTGGGCACTTTCACCAATAGTTCGATCGTTGATCGCGTTGGAACCGATGGGATACATTTTGCCGCGACGACCGCCGGTCCCAAAGGGAATAATCGTCCAGAAGGCATCATCGAGCTCTTGCCATTTGCCTTCGCTAATATGGTTCACCACCTCTGCCGCATACTCGGAATAGCGGGGTTGGTTCAGCCAATTGGTGATATTCTCGACGGCCGACGCCGTGATTTTGCCGGAAGATTGGGCTGCGGCAAGCTCTTGAATTGCGTTACTCGTATCCATAATCAAGGAAGTCTGGTTCATCAACATTGCGATCCATTAGTTTGATATTGCCGAGGTACCACGCCGGCGACTCGAGGCCATACCAAACGACCATTCCAGAATGGAAGGGTAATCGTCGATCTCACGCCGCAACTTATATAATCGGCAGATCTCGAAGACGCTAAAACGTAACATACTCGCCCTACGAGACCGAGGGGCGATTCGCTACGATGGCACTCCAAAGACCAAAATTATTTCGTCCTCATTTTGAAGTTGAATCATCCTCAAGCTTGAAAAATACCCACATGAGCCAACTCATCATCAGCGTGTCCGGTTTGCGCGGAATCGTCGGAGAAACACTGACGCCCAATGTCGCAGCAAATTATGTTGCCGCTTTCTCCAATCATCTTGACGACGGCCCTATCGTGGTGAGTCGTGACGGTAGAGCGACTGGCAGGATGCTGGCTGATGCGATTCGAGCCGCTCTTTGCGCTGTAGGTCGCGATGTCCTGGACGCCGACGTTGCTGCCACCCCAACGACTGGGCGACTTGTCCGCCAACATAAAGCGGCTGGTGGAATCCAGATTTCAGCCAGCCACAATCCCCCTCCCTACAACGGAATCAAACTGTTCGGCAGCGAGGGCCGGGTCGTACCAGCCACCATTGGCGACCAGGTCTTGAAATCGTACGAATCCGAGAATTTCCCGTGGCAGCCGCACGATCGCTTAGGAAGCGTCACTGAGCTCGCCGATACGACTTCGGATCATCTGGCTGCCGTCCTGGCGATCGTCGACGTCGACCGCATCAAGTCAGCGAAGTTCAAAGTGCTTCTCGATTCGAATCATGGCGCCGGCAGCGTACTGGGCGAACAACTGCTCAATGCGTTGGGCTGCGAAGTAACGGTCCTCGGTGGCGAGCCAAACGGACAGTTCGCACATACGCCGGAACCGACGGCTGAAAATCTCAAGGGAGTCGCTGCGGAAATCACCCAGGCAGGTTGCGTCGTCGGCTTCTGCCAGGACCCGGATGCAGACCGATTGGCGCTGATCGACGAAAACGGCCGTTACGTAGGCGAAGAATATACTGTTGCCGTTTGCCTCGACCACATCCTGCAATCACGCAATGGTGCCGTCGTCACCAACTGTTCGACCAGCCGCATGTCTCAAGACCTCGCAGAGAAATATGGCGTGCCATTCTTCCGCTCCAAAGTCGGTGAAGCCAATGTGGCGGATCTCATGATGGCCAATAATGCCGTCTTTGGCGGAGAAGGCAACGGCGGCCCGATTGATCCCAAGATCGGCTACATTCGCGACAGTTTCGTCGGGATGGCCATCGTTCTCGATTCGATGGCGAAAACCCAAAAGCCACTGTCTCAACTTACCGACGAACTGCCAAGATACGAAATTCACAAATCCAAGGTGCCACTGTCCCGTGACGCGATCGACGCAGCCGTCAATCAGCTCAAGTCGCATTTTTCGGATGCGAAATCCGACGAACTCGATGGACTGCGTTTGGATTGGGATAACATGTGTCTTTTAATCCGAGCCAGCAATACGGAACCGATTGTTCGCATGATTGCGTAATCTCCCACGGCTGAAGAAGCAAAGCGACTTTTCGACGTAACGGCTGAAGTGTTGAACTGATCGTCAACTGACTTACAACTGCGATTCAAAAACCTGACCGTCTTTGCGATTGCCCATCGTATTGAAGATTTCAGGTTCGATGTCGTAGTTAATGAAGTGGACGGAACAATCCGCGTTCAGCATATACAACCCACCCGTGTGAGCCGACCCGGCCGTAATGGCATCTTCACCATTAGAACCAATCGCGTCGGGTGAATCGGGCGACGGACTGCAGAATGACGAACTGAAGGTATCGATGTCATACCCATCCGACCAGCCTCGGTCGTCATATCCGGGCTGGACATTGAACTGGCCTTGGCGAATTCGTTTCTCGACGAGAACGCCCGTCTTCGACGCTCCATCTTTGATGTGCCGAAACTTGACGATGGCATCATAGCCCAGATCAATGATGTCTCCGGAATTTGGATGAATGTAGTAACTACTTCGTACAATGACTCCCGGGAAGCCCGTATAACGATTAGGCCCCAGCGCCTTGGCGGGACGAGGCGCATGATCATTGCCGTAAATCTTCGTCCCCCAAAAACCGTAAGCTCGTTGACAACCTAAACCGTTATTCAGCCATTGTTCAAACTCGACGTCTCCGACTTCGGTTCGAGCCGGCGCGGCGGCGATCGCCGAATAGTCCATCAGGAAATGGCCGTTGTAGGCTGTCGGTGGGCGACGCGACGGACAGAAGTAAATGGAAACAGGCGTTCCGACAATTTTGGCAGTCGTATCAAGATTGTGAACAGCATTCTCTTCCAGATAGGGAAGAATCTGAAATGCCCAACTCAGTCCCTGCTTCTTGGGACCGAAGGCTTTTCCGCCGCTTGAATATCGTTCAATTTCCGGCCACGGACGAATGCCTCCACTGGGAAAATGACCATGCGCACTTTCCATATTCAGCATCGCTTGCCCCTGCCCTCGCATCTGATTCATGCATTGCATTCGGCGGGCGGCTTCTCGAGCCTGCTGAACAGCCGGAAGGAGCAATGCAACTAGAATTCCGATGATCGCAATTACGACAAGGAGTTCGACTAACGTAAATCCGCGACGTTGATCCTGCATGCCTAACCTCCGAACGAGTGAAATTGCGAGTTTTCGACCACGTATCCTAGCCGCGGATTCATAGCCTGGTCAAGCGAATCTTAGCAAACGTCGAGGCAATGGAGAGTCGATGGAGAGTCGACTAAGGCACAAATCGCTTTGTGGATCGCCGCAAGGCGACTTTACAAACCCGTCTGATCTATGCGAATCAGCTCGTCCATGGATTGGCGGATTGTCGCATACTGATTGTAGATCATCGGATCGATGCCATCACTCAGGAACTCAACGTGGCCGTCACCGAATACAAAATTCGCGCCACCAGAGTGGAAGCTGCCAAAGGCTCCGTTTTGCGATTGCCACACGACGCCTTTCCCCGGTGGCGTATTGAGCGGATTGCGCATCGAACGCATCGAATCGGCGAGGAACATGGCATACGACCAGATGTTCGAGGACTCCCACGATTCTGGAAAAGTGACTTCTCCCATCATGGCCGTCTTGCTCAGGCCATCCGTAATTTGACGAGTGCGACGCGTCAATTTGAACACGAACATGCCCGTGTTATGAAACTTGGCATCTGGCATATATGCATCAGCACCAAGCACGCCGTGCGAAAAGGCATAACTACCCGTTGCGGCTTTGATAGGAACATACGCTTTGTTCAATCCGCGATCCGGAGTCTGCGGACAGAAGAGCAACGTTGGGCGGTGGTAGAGCACGTCCGTTCTACCTTCTCGATAAATGCTCTGGTACCAACTCAAGTCGTTGGTGTTGTCGTTCCAGATTCCTTTCCCCTCCAGGTCAATCATGTCATAGAGGACTTGTTCCTCCATCCACGGAAGCAAGGCCACGAAACCGCTGGCTCCGGATTTCTCTTTGGCGTCCATACCCGGTGGACACAATGTAAACTCCGGACACATCTCGCCAGTGTCATCACAGCCTCGCCGACCAGCAGGCCATTCTCGATTGGCGACTTCATAATTCATCGCAGCAAGTGCGATCTGTTTCTGACGATTCCCGCAAAGCATTCGCGCAGCTGCGCGACGCGACGAAGCGACTCCACTGAGGATCAATCCCACCAGTATTCCAATAATGGTGATTACGACCAGCAATTCGACGAGCGTGACTCCCGAAGGTATCCTGCGTCTTGGCATGATGTTATCCGTGTTTGCCATCGGTGACTGACCGGCACGTCTGTAAGGACGCTTACGTCCGCTCGACAATTATGACACGCGACAAGCAGAATCCAAACGCAGCAAAAAAAGATTCACGATTCGTTATTTTGCTGCAATGAATTCTCTTTGACGCTACATAAAACAATGGATGATGGATATTTCGCAGGAAAACGATAATTCATCCGCGTCTCGTTTGACTCGCGACGAATTTGCCGATGCGTACACCAAGTGTTACCCAAAAATGTGGGTAATTGCTTCAGCGCTCGTCTGCGATCGCAGTCAGGCGGACGATATTCTGCAGGAGGCTGCGGTCGTTGGATTGCGAAAAATCGAGCAGTTTCAACGCGGAACGCGGTTTGAAGCCTGGATTGCTTCAATTGTGCGATTCGTGGCTTCGAATAGCCGCCGAAAGACGGCGACACGAAAGACTTACCCGGTCGAGTCGCGTCATTTAGATTCTATTGCGACTTCTGATCAGCCAGAACATCTCAATTCCTTTCAATCCCATCGCGACGGAAACATCCCGACGGCGGAATCGCCTTTTGATGATGAGGTCCTTTCCGCGCTAAACCAGTTAAGCCAAACGGCACGTGCCTGCTTGTTACTTCGAACCATTCACAACCTGTCGTTCCACGAAATCGCCGAGTTGCTTGAAATCCCCCCAGGAACGGCGATGAGTCACGTGCATCGCTCCAAGTCGCTGATGCGGGAAAGGCTGCAGAATCATGCCTGAAAATCCCAACTTTGACGAAAGACTGATGGCTTATCTTGACGGAATAATGCAACCCGAGGAGCGCGTGGCGTTCGAAGAAGAACTCTCAAGAAATCCTGAGCAGCAAAAGCAGATACAGCTGCAACAGCAAATCGACGAATCCTTACAGCGGCAGTTCGCCGTCCCCGCCTCGGTCCCGAATATTGATTTTGCAACGCTTGACGAATCGGCGGTTCAAGTCGCATCAAGAATGACGACGAAGAGTCCCATCTGGAAGTGGTTCTGGGCCGCCGCAGCTTTGATCGTTTGGGCACTGATTTACGGAGCATTTATCCGTCGCCCCGACCCAACCATCCAGTTTGTGCAGCGACCCGCAGAGGAGATTTACAAAGAATGTGTGAATAGCGGCTTCCGACCATACTGGGATTGCAACGGTCAGGACGATCGGTTTGCGGCAACCTTCGAGCAACGTGTAGGCACGCCACTGCGACTCAAGCAGCTCCCAACGGACCTTCGCATGGCCGGCATATCGTACCTACAAGCCATCAGCCGAAACACCACGGCTATGTTGACATATGTCGAAGACCAGCCGGTTATCGTATTCGTCGATGAACGATCCAAAGACCGTGGACTCGAACAACCCACCGCGGAATCAGGACTCAAGCTGTTTCGCAAAGAACTGGACGAGTTGGTGATCTACGAATTGACGCCGCTCGACGAACCACGGTTCCTCAACACGCTCCAACGGCGATAAGGCCGCTGAGTGAGTGACTCGAATAAAAAAAGAGGCAGCCCCCAAGGCTGCCTCTCTGCACTTTACTGGTTGTCGTTGCGGTTGCGATTAACCGAACAGAGCCCAAACGCGATCGGCATTGGATGCGAAATCACGCAGTTGGCCTGTTTCAGGCAAATCCGGAGTCACGCCGGTTGGCCGAAGCGCCGACTGGAACTTGTTGCCATTCCAGATGTTGAAGTCGGAAATATCTGTGGCTTGATCACCATTGAAATCACCCACCGCCCATCCTGTACCGTTCGTAAACTTGGCTGCGTTCCACGCATTGAAGTCGGAAGTGTCAACCACGAAGTCCAAGTTGGCATCGCCGTAGAGGGTACCGATAACATTCAAGATCAATTCGTCCATGTCTTCGGAATCGACGTCACCGTCGTTGGTCAAATCGAATGATCCACTACCGTTGTTTGCAATTGCAACGGCCAACAAGTCAATGTCGTCGGCGTCGACGTCGAGATCATTGTCAAAGTCACCACGAATTCCTTCTGTGGTCACATTGAAGATCGCGGTGTATGAATCACCGAATCCGCCTGCGACGCCATCTTGATTCTGGTCCATCGGCAACCCTTCAAGGTCGGTGATGCTTGGCCCCAGAATCAACACGTAGGTACCCAACTCTGTTTGCGTCGCAAAGTCGATTTGCAGGGTATCCAACGTTGGGAATGAGTAACCTGTAATCTCGCTCACCAGTACCGAACCACTCGGCCCCGAAAACGTCACAATGTCCTGTGCGGGATCGAAGCTGGACGCATCCATCCGTTGGTCAAATTGAATCGTCAGTGAACTCGGGCCGGTAACGTCATCCACGGTGGGAGTCGCCGAAACAAATGGGGCGACGCCAGGTCTTGAATCCGGAAGCACGTCGAACGTGAACGAATAAGTATCGGCCGATTCGCCACTGACTCCGTTTTGGTTCTGGTCCATCGCCAGACCTTCGTCGTCGTAAATCTCAGGTCCAATCTCCATCGCGTAAGTGCCTTCGACCGATAGTGGGTTGAATGTCACACTCACCTGATCTGGCGCGGGGAAGTTGTATCCGGTCATGGTCAGGGTGCTACCCGACGGATCGGTGAACGAAACAACATCGTTAATCGCAAAGGTGGATTGGTCAATCGGCTGGTTGAATGTGATCGTCACGCTCGTTGGCGATGAGACATCGTTGACGAATGGCGTTGAGATCACCACGGGACCGCCTTCGACAGGATCCGAAGATTCAATAGTGCCCGTGATCGAATAGGCTCCGAGACTACCGTATTCCGTATAGCCCGTAGCGCCAGTCCCCTTACTCACGCCATCAATGGCGATCGTGTAGACTCCTCCGGTCAACGTTGTCGACCAACTTGCGTCGAGCGAATTGGCTGGATTCAATGTCGCGACGACAGAACCGCTGGGATCGTACACTGTCGCTTCGATATCCAGATTCGGCCCAGCAGCGACTGGATCAAAATTCAGATCAATGACCGTCTCTCCATCCGCCGCGAATGTAAATACGTCAACATCCGTAGCCCGCTCGATGATTCCGCTCACATCCACATTGAATTCGCCTGAAGCAACGAGGTCGGTTGCCGCAGCAGCATTGGTTGGCGAATTGGAGTGATCGTCGGCTCGGTACTGCAGGCGTTGTACAATCCGCGAAATATCGTTTTCCGTATTGTTTGCGTTGGTGTATTCGCCGCGACTCCATTGCGTCAGGTTCCGGTTGTAGCCCACGCCCATGATGGGAGCCCACCCCGTCGATCCACTACCATGTCCTTGGTAATAGCTCGTCGTGTTGTCGCCATCGTGATTGAGGCTGAGTGCGTGCCCTACTTCGTGTGACGCAGCCTCAGCAATATTTTTGGCGGTCGCGCCAAGGTTATTCTCGAATACCCAAACCGGCGTGTCTGTATCCCAGCTCCATGAGTTCAGAAAGGCAACGCCACCGGCGCCACTGAACCATTGGTTACCCGTACCACCGACGTCCGCTTCGTCTACGTCCGTGCTAATCAAGACACGAATCGCTTGATTGCCCAGGCGGAAAATCGCTTCCCCTGGGTCTTCCGTGGTGACGTCGACATTGAACGGAGCGAAGTCCTCAGCGACTCGATCGAAGATCTGAACAATGCGACCCATTTCCGCGGTGCTGAATTCTTGAAGATTGCTATCCAGCGAATACGGTGGCGCGTGAATCGTACGGTTGTTGTTGTACTGATTCCAAAACGTGTTCGAGACTTCGTGTCCGTCAAAGTCGAGGAAAATTTTCCTGGTAGCGTCCGGGTTGCTGTGAAGAATTGGCAGGGCAAATTGAATTTGAGGATCGTCAGCATCGGAGACGGGATCTTCATCGACCGGCAAGTCTCCGAGGTCGGGAGCCGGATCGAAATAGTAGGAACCAAAGTCTTCGACAATCAACTCGCCATGGTCATGTCCGTCACCAATGTAATGACCATCTGGCAACACCGTTGACGCGACTTCTGTCGTGCAACTCCCACACGCCGGACATGAACAACCGGCCCCATGGGTCAATTCCGCATCCAAGCTGGCAGTGATATCACCAGCCAACAATCTTCGATCTTCAAGTTGCTCGTTCCGCAGCTTTCTCGTCCTAGCTTGCCTCTTACTCTGTGCACCCATTCTAAGTTCCCCGACTCTCTTTGTTAGAAACGTACGATACGCTTCGAGCCACCGCGCATTAGCCCAAAACTCTCTGTCCAACGCCTGAATATTCATTCTGGATGAACGATCAACCATCGTCAATGAAAGCGCCGAGAATCGGCACGGCTCAGCCGTACAGCCCAGTAGAGCATGATAGGAGTACTACCCGATTTGACCGGCAAAACTTCGTCAATTGGTCGTGTCTGCTACTTAACTATTACACTCTTTCTGGCGATTTCGGGTTCTATTTGGGATCAATGTATGATCCGCCACGTCCAGTTCACAATTGTAAGTGAAAAAAGAAATGTTCTTACTGTCCGCGAATTCTGAAGCTGACGCACTACAATCCGTTCTCAAACTGCTCGGTCTCCATGTCGCGTTGGGTTTCGTGGCTTCGTTTTTTTCGCAACCAGGACCAACATTCCCAACGGGAGTCTTTCTGTCGCTCATCTTCAGTCAACTTTGCCTCATCGGAATCTGGGGTGGGTTGAGTCGACGGTTCGGGTTGTGGTTACGACTCATGCTGGTTGTATTCGGAGTCGTGGCAATCTCGCTTGAAACAGGTTTTGGACTGAGCGGCGCGGACCAAGAAATATTTGTCGTGTGCAGCATCCCGGCTCTTCTCATGCTGCTCGTCGCCTTTGCTGTCCGATTTTTTGCGAGGCTGCAATGGGTGACCAAGAATTCCCAAGCCGTCCAAGACGCGTTGCAATTTACCATTTATCACGTGCTGATTCTGACGACGGTTGCCGCCGCACTGCTTGGCTTGGGACGCGTGCTGGGGCCGTATTTTCGCATGGTGCGATTGTCGTCCGAGATTGCCACCATCGGAATCTGCTTCGGCGCAACCGGAATCGTTGCGCTCTGGGCAACCGTTGGAAATCGACTTCACTTCTACCGTTGCGTTTTGATATTCGCGATCGGCGGCGCCAACGGTTGGATCATCGCTCAGATCGTTTCAAACGGTGGAAGTGAAGATCGCTTTTGGCTTGGAGTCGCTCTTGCCCAAGCGCTCTGGCTGACGCTCAGCTTGCTGGTAGTCCGCACGATTGGGTATCGTCTGGTCCGCAGTTGATCATACGGCAATCCGATCCTTACCCATGACAGCTTGCAGCACATCGGGGACCAGAATACTGCCGTCCGCTTGCTGGTAGTTTTCCATAACGGCAATGATCGCGCGGCTGATCGCAACCGCCGTCCCGTTAAGCGTGTGGACAAAGTGTGTGCCCTTCTCGCCCTTTTTCTTGTATCGAATATTCAGACGGCGAGCCTGATAGTCCGTACAGTTCGACGTGCTCGTCACCTCACCGTACTCACCATTCTCACCGCGGCCTGGCATCCAAGCTTCCAAATCATACTTGCGGTAGGCAGGGCCGCCCAAATCGCCAGTTGATGTATCGACGACTCGATAGGGAATCCCTAACCCGTCAAAGATACGGCATTCCAATTCACAGAACGTCTCCAGTGTCGCTTCGCTGTCTTCTGGCAATGTGAATGCAAACATCTCGACTTTGGCAAATTGATGTACGCGATACAGACCACGAGTCGCACGTCCATGAGCTCCGGCTTCGGTGCGGTAACAGTGACTGATTCCGCAAAGCTTGATTGGTAACTGCTCATCTTCGAGAACCATTCCGGAATACAGACCGCCGAGCGTAATTTCGGCGGTGGCAACCAGACTGAGGTCCGTCCCCGACACGCTGTAAATCTGAGTCTCGTTACCGCGCGGGTTGAACCCGATGCCTTCAAGGATTTCATTCCGCGCCAGATCGGGCGTCACGGTGGGCGTAAAGCCTTCGCCGATCAACAGGCTGACGACATAATGCTGCAAAGCCATCTCCAGCAACACCGCGTCGTTCTTGAGAAAGTAGAAACCGTGACCGGTCGTGCGCGAGCCGCCTTCGAAGTCGAAAAGGTCCAGCTTCTCACCGAGGTCCACATGATCGAGCGGCTTGAAGTCGAAGGTTGGTGGTTCGTGCTTGCCGCGACGAACCTCCAGATTATCCTTATCGTCTTTGCCGATTGGAGCCGCCGGGTGCGAAAGATTCGGAATGAATCGCTGGATGTCCCGGATCTGGGCATCAAGCTCATCGTGCTCCTTTTGAGCCGCGTCTTTTTGCTCTCGCAGTTTGCGACCTTCTTCTTTCCGTGCCTCACGTTCCTCCGCGTCCTTGGCTTTGCCAATCGATTTGGAGACCTCGTTGGCCTGGCGATTCAAATCTTGAGCCGTCTGATTGATCTCGCGGCGTTTTTCTTCAAGCTCGACCAGCCGATCGATGTCCACCGTGACTCCGCGGTTGACGCAGTTTTGCTGAACGGCATCTTTGTTTTCGAGAATGTATCGTCGATCGAGCATGCTTATTGTTTTCGAATTACGGTTTCAAAGTGGCGAAGTAAGGCAAAAAAGCTACGCATCCAACTGGCTGATTTCATGCCACAGGCAGGCGCTGGCCAGCGTCCCGCGATGGTAGTCTTCCAGCGAGAATTTTTCGTTGGGGCTGTGCGTGTTATCGTCGCTCAATCCCCAACCCAACAACAGGGTATCGACACCAAGGTGTTTTTTGAAAGCCGAAACAATGGGAATCGACCCACCAGCCCGAATGTAAACCGGTGCCGTCCCAAATCCCTGCTCAATCGCCTTGGACGCCGCAGCCATAAAGGGGCTGCCGAGCGGTAGAACGAAACCGGCGGCTCCATGGTGATCCACCAGTTTCATGCGAATCCCCGTCGGCAACACTGACTCGAGATGCTGCCGCAGTCCCTCGGTGACTTTGGTGGGGTCTTGGTCGGGAACCAGTCGAAAACTGAATTTCGCGCTGGCGCGAGCCGGCAGGACCGTCTTGGCGCCTTCGCCCTGATATCCGCTGGTTAGACCGTTAACATCAAAAGTCGGCCGAGCCCATCTGCGTTCCAAGGTCGTAAAGCCGGCTTCTCCGAAGACTTCGTCGACACCCACCTGCTTTTTGAATTCTTCTTCCGAGAACGACAAATCGCCGAATTGCTGCCGCTCCTGATCACTCAGGGCGATGACGTCGTCGTAGAAACCTGGGATCTGAATCTGCCCCTTGTCGTTGACAATCGATCCCAGCATCTTCGTCAATGCGATGGCCGGATTCATGACTGAACCACCAAATGTTCCCGAATGCAGGTCCTGCGAAGGCCCTTCCAAGTACAGCTCGTAGTAAGCGATGCCCTTCAATCCATAGGTAATCGCGGGCTGGCCTGGACCAAACTGACTGGTGTCGCTGATCACCGCGATATCCGACTTGAGTCGATCGCCGTCCGTCTCCAGGAACTTGTAGAGATTACCGCTGCCAATCTCTTCTTCGCCCTCGATCAGAAACTTAAGCTGGACGGGCCACTCTCCAGCGACTTCCTTCCAAGCTTGGGCGCTCTTCACATGCGTCAACATCTGGCCTTTGTCGTCCGTGGCTCCGCGAGCCACCACGTTCTCCCCCTTGCGAGTCGGCT
>CAYYHV010000021.1:0-7184 GCA_964471695.1 uncultured Pirellulaceae bacterium | reverse complement strand
ATTCCATTCGTCGAGCGGGTCCGGCGGCTGAACATCGTAGTGGCCATAAACCAGCACCGTCGGCTTACCGGGGACGGGCGGAGTCTCTGCCAGCACGATGGGATGCCGCTCCGTCTCAACAACGTCGACTGATAGTCCCATATCGCGAAATTGGTCCGCGACCCAGTTTCCAGCAGCCCTCACGTCTTGAGCGTGTTGGCTGTCGGTGCTGACACTCGCAATTTTCAGCAGATCGAACAGGTCTTGCTCGAATTGCTCGCGCTGGCCACGGATAAACGTCTTAATTTCATCCAACTTCGTCATTGGAAAGGTCCGCTAGTTTACGTTAAATGGGAAGGCTAGGACCGGCGTTCCACAAATATCAGCGGGACACCGATTTACGACGAATAGGGCGACCAAATATACTGGGGAACGCAAAATCCGACCACCACGGCAGGTGGACTGGAGTTGGCATGAAGCAGACAAGGAGATCATCGTGGATCGAGCACGTTCCGCCACGGCTGTTGCCGAGACCGACACTGACACCGAACTTCATCGTGATACGACCGCACAAACCCGAAAACAGCCTCGTTATCACGTAATCCTTTGGGACGACGACGATCACACGTACGAGTATGTAATTCGAATGATGCGGGAACTGTTCGGACACAAAGTCAACCAAGGCTTTGAGATTGCCCAATACGTGGACAACCGAGGCCGTGCTGTCTGCCTAACGACGACTCGCGAGCACGCCGAATTAAAGCGTGACCAGATTCATGCCTATGGCAAGGACAACCTGATAGCTCGCTGCGTCGGTTCGATGCAAGCCACCATCGAACCGGAAAGCTAGGCTCGCTTTCACTCACTCAGCCCCGACTAGGCATCTTGCGAACTGCGAGCCCCATCGCGGCAACCATCAGTCCCATCAAGCCGTATCCGCTCGGTTCGGGTACGGCCGCCGCTCCAGAAGAAGCCTGAAATTTATTCTCGTTCCACGCGTTGAAGTCGGCGACATCGGTGACATTGTCCGCGTTGAAGTCGCCTTGTGACCAGCGTCCTGTTTCGGTGAATTTGTTTTCATTGAACACGTTGAAATCACTTACATCGACGACTCCATCCAAATTGGCATCGCCTACGAGAAAAGGATTTCCGCCGGTCAATCCAAGGTTGGCGAACTGGGCTCCAGCGACTTCCAACCATCCATCTGGGCCAACGATGTCGTTGATATCTAGGGTTCCGTCTCCGTTTAAATCAAAAGCCGAGTGCCCCGATCCTCGGATGACTTGGGCAATCAGCAAATCGAGATCCGCGATGTCACACTGTCCATTGGAAACCAAATCACAGGGCTGGCGAACCTGCGGACACGTCGGGGCTCCCGGTACTGCTGAGCAGTAGTCCATCTCCTCCGGTCCAAGATTCGGATCGGCAAAGCCCGAGATTTTGAAATCATCAATCAATCCGGTGAACGTCTCGAATTCCAACGAGTCACCACCCAGACTGATATTGTCAGCAAAAGTACCAATGAATTTTGGCTCCATGGGACTGCGATCCCCAGCCACCAATTCACCATTGATGTAAACCTCGGCGCCAGCACCACCGCGAAAAATCCCGATGTGCGTCCATTCGTCAAACGCCACGGACACCTCGGGAAATAGACCGTCGTTTTCGAAGTTACTTCCAAGCCCGACGACTTGCCAAACCGGAGTCGCATCATCCGAAATCCGCAAACGTCCCTGATCGTTTCCGACTCGCCATACCGTCTGGGCGACTCCCATGTCGGCACTGTCTGGGCGTACCCAACCCTGTGCAAGAATTGAAAAATCTTCGAATGTGTTCACGCCGGGCTCGACAACATCATCATTGTCAAAGGCAGACTGCTGCACGAAGACCCCACGACTTCCCGCAGCCGTTTCAAAATCCTCAAGAATGGTGGACCCATCAAAGCGAGCAGCAATGGTGCTACCCGGTTGAGGACTGGCAAATGGACTACCATTCGACACGTCTTCAAACTCCACGGCTCCAAAGAAGGCGTTCAGGGGCGGAGTCGTCAATGCGACTGAGTCCACAACACTGACCAATCCGCCATCCGGTAGAGGACGGGGAGTCACTCCAGATACCTCCAACCAATAGAGGCCCGATGAAGTCCCACCTCCGTTGAACAACGCCGTATCGACTTTGTCCAAAACCGTATTTGACGTACTCCCAATCATGCCCTCTTCAAAATCGTAAAGTCGGGCTGTATTTGCAGCGCGGATTGACGACACGGACAGAAGAAGGCAAAGGGAGACCGTTGCGATTGTTTTCATTTCACGTTGTATCATTCGCTGATTCTAACCGGTCATGGTGCTTTCTTCACCTACAAAAAAAGCCGCTGTCCGAAGACAGCGGCTCGTTGAATTCAGCGAATCCGTCGGATACTAGCCATTACGGCTGAGAATCTCAAGAACGTACGATTCCAGTTGCGCCCGTCGCTGTTCGACCACAATGACCTCAAACTGCAACTGACCGCCCGATCCGCTTGGGACCATGAACTGCATCGCCTCTTCGATTCCCAATCCACCACGTTCCGACTCGTGCAACAGCGTGCCCGAAGCGTTGCGAACGCGAAGCGTAACGTCACCCTTGCTACGCAGGACAATCGAAACACTCGCACCGGTTGGCAAACCTGACGCCGTGAAGCTATCAAGTTCTCCATCGCGACCATTGCCAATAATGGTGATTGGCGACTGATTGTTGAGATTGGAAATCCCAGTCACTTTGACATTACCTTCCTTCTGGGGAGCCGCCTTGACGTACTCAAAGAGATGGTCGTCATTCATTCCGCCCAAGAAAATGTCAGTACGCTTGTCGCCATTGGTATCGAAAGCCGCCGCATGCCAGCCACCGTGGATCGAGCCCGCAGGGAATGCGTTGCCTGGAGTCCAATCAATAAAGCTGATTTGGCCGTTAACCGAAGTGTTACGGAAGATCACGGGGCGACGCGTTTCCCGCATTACGATGATGTCAGGACGCCGGTCGTTATTCAGGTCCGCGACAACCGACTTCTTCGATTCAGGACCGACGATGTCCGCCATGGGCCGTTGAATCCAGTTGACAATACCCTGCGCATTGTTGCCGCCGTTCTCGAGGATGTAATCACGACCGCTGTTTACAAAGTTGGAATAGTAAACGTCGTTGCGACCATCACCGTTAAAGTCACCGGCTTCCATCGCATTCTTAAAGTTGGTCAGCGAGAACTGCTGCGTGCTGCCTGAATACTTGTAATCACCGACTTCTGACCCCTGCCCCAACTTGTCGTTGTAGTACATGAAGCTTGGGTCGAAGTGGTTACTTACCATCAAGTCTTTTTTGCCGTCGCCATTCAAATCGGCAACCGAAATGTCGACCGTATAGTCTTGATCGTTCGGGACGTGAGTCGACGTCTTCGTAACGAAGTTCCCCGTACCGTCATTGAATCCCAAATAGTCTTGTGAGTTGAACGGATAGTTCCCCAAGTACAGATCCTGATGACCGTTGTTGAAGTCGTCAGAGGCGCCATCGCAAGCGGCTCCCGTGGCGCCATTCAAACGCGACGATTCATCTTCAAAGTGACTGAAGGTACCATTAGGGTGTTTGTTGGAAAAATACTTCGTGCGGCCAACGTCGCCACCACTGTTGCTGTCGTTGATAACAATGATGTCTAACCAACCATCGTTATCATAGTCTCGCAAGAATGCGGTACGTGAGTTGTCGCGAACATTGAACCCGGTAATCGCGCTGGTTCCGCTGACTTCAACCATTACGCCGTTATCATTTCGCCACAACTTGTTTCTTCGCTGACCAAACGCATCCAGCGAGATCGCCATAACTGCGTCAAGATCGCCATCGTTGTCAAAGTCGCCAACATCGAGTTGCTTCTCGTTGTTCGTCGTCTCGTTGACTCGAGGCATCACCTTCTTGGCAGTGACATTTCTGAAATTCAATGTTTCGTTGAGCAAAATCTCAACGCCCGTTTGCTGTCGGATTGGACCGAGCTGCGCCTGTAAGAGCCCAGGCAGCATCAAGCAAACGAGGGTTGCGGCAACGGATCGCTTGTTCAACATTCTCACCTCTCCCTATGGTTTGGAAATTCTGTGTATTAAACGGTAAACGATTAAGAATGAATTCGCGAGGCGACTGTCATTTTTTTCGGAGAATCCACGGTCCCCATTGTCACATCGTAATCAAAACATGCCGTTCTGGCGGCAGACCGTATTGGCGTCGTGACGAAATTTCAAGGACTTGTTATGGTTTAGACGTCGAAATCCGCGGCCGTAAGCGAAAAAACAAGATTTGTATGGTTAATAAGAACACGTCCAGTCCCAAACTGAAGACACACACTCTTGGCTGCAAAGTCAATCAATACGAAACCGAGTACGTCCGAGAGGGGCTTCACCAAATCGGTTACCAAGACGCGACGGATAACGAGTCGGCCGACCTGTGTATCGTGAACACCTGCACGGTAACCAATGAAGGCGATTCCAAGAGTCGCAAGATCATTCGCAGCATGGCTCGAAAGAATCCCGACGCCCGCATCATTGTTATGGGTTGCTACGCGACACGTGATCCCGAAGCCGTCTCTCAACTGCCCAATGTTAGTGAAGTCGTCACCGACAAACGTGAGCTTCCGGATTTACTCGGACGTTTCGGCGTGATCGACGTCCCCGACGGAATTTCGCGCTTTGGAAATCGCCATCGCAGCTATGTCAAAGTGCAGGACGGCTGCCTGCTACGCTGTAGTTATTGCATCATCCCCAAAGTGCGGCCAGAAATGTACAGCCGCCCGGTCCAACCGATTCTTGACGAAGTCCGTCGCATGGTCGACAACGGCTTCCGCGAAATCGTCTTGACCGGCGTCCACCTTGGACACTACGGAGTCGACTGGAATCGGTCCAAGCCAAAATCCGAATGGATTCGTTTGTCTCATCTCGTCCGACAGATCATTGCGCTCCCAGGCGATTTTCGTGTGCGACTCTCCAGCATCGAAGCCACCGAAGTGACTCGCGAACTAATCGACGTGATGGCTGAGTTTCCCGATCGCGTTTGCCCGCATCTTCACATCTGCCTGCAAAGCGGCTCGGAAAGCGTCTTGCGGCGTATGAACCGACGATGGGGCGCCCAACGATTTATCGATCGTTGTCAACTCGTGCGGGAATCATTAGATAACCCTGCGATTACCTCCGATGTCATCGTCGGTTTCCCGGGCGAAACCGAGGCGGAATTTCAAGAAACGATTGATACCGTCAAAGCATCTGAGTTTTCCAAGATTCACATTTTCCCATTCAGCGGCCGTCGTGATACCCCCGCACACACCATGGAAGGCCAGCTTGAAAAGTCCGTGAAAACGGAACGGCTCCATCGGCTGGCAAAAATCGAACGGGGCTTACGATCCAACTACTTCGACTCCCTCGTTGGCCGTCAGCTTCGCGTACTTGTGGAATCCACTGTCGAAGAATCAGGGAATCTCGCCGGAACCTCATGCCGATACTCACCAACCATCGTCAGCTTACCTGATGACTCGAACCAACCCATTCCATCTGTTGGAGAATTTGTCGATGTGGTCGCCAAATCTGCCGACGATTCACAAATCCTCGCGACGATTGTCTGACCCCTTATGGAAACTGAACCCGCAGCGTTAATCTTCGATTGCGACGGCACTCTCGCGGATACCATGCCCATCCATTTCCTGGCTTGGCAGGAGGCCCTGAATCCAACTGGCCTGGTTTTTTCGGAAGACCAATTCTATGGCCTCGGTGGTATGCCGACGGATAAGATCATCGACTTGTTGTCTAACGAGCAAAGCGTAAAGGTATCCGTCGACGACGTTTGCGAACAAAAAGAGCAAGCGTACATTCGATTGATCGAACAAGTCGAACCCATCGAGCCCGTCGTCGCTATCGCTCGCGAACACTTCGGCAAGCTGCCAATGGGAGTCGGCTCGGGCGGCTATCGAGACGTTGTCAAATCAACGCTCGATATTATTGGAGTTCGCGACTTGTTCCAGTGTGTTGTCGGCGCCGAAGACACCGAGCGGCACAAACCGGAACCCGATGTCTATCTTCATGTCGCCGATCTGCTGCAAGTCCAACCGGAGAAGTGCCGCGTTTACGAGGACACCGACCTTGGAATCGAGTCGGCTGTGCGTGCTGGCATGAGCTATTTTGATGTCCGTACCGTCCATACTCCGAAACGGTGGACTTGAGCTCGCCTTCCGAAGGTTGCGACGCATCGGTGGTGGCATCTTCCCAAGCCGCAAATCGAGCAATTTGGCCGTTTCACCAGTTTGACTGCAAGCATTCTTTGTCGTTGAGTCGGCCAAAACCCCTGATTGTTCAGCAAGTCGACTCAAAAGACTGGACTCTTGCAGACGATCATCCTACTTTGCCGGTGTGAGCCGCTTGGTGGCTCAGATTCACTTTTAGGAGAAAACGCGATGAACAAGGTTATTTTCAGTTTCGCAGCCGTAGCGCTGTTCGCTCTCGTTGGATGCGGCGTCCAGTCGTCCAGCGAAGTGTCGACAGCGATTACGAAAATTGAAGGCACTGGGACTCAGATGGTTTCCCTCAAACTCCCCGGCATGACGTGAGGCGGATGTGCAACTTCCGTGCGAAGTGCGCTTGAGATGATTCCTTCCGTAGCCGAAATCGATACCGACACATCGAGCCGAAAATGCTCATTCAAAGTCAATCTCGATGAGGTCGACATTGCAGCCAAACTTAACGAAATCGCAGATGGCGGTAACCGCCACGTGAAAGGCTGGTCGGTCTGGAGCGAGGGATAGTCGCCTATCCTTCTGTTCGCCGAGATTGTCTGGTGATGCTCACGCTCGCTGCCCGAGCACTCTAACTATGATGCATCCCAATAATGCTGATCGCTTCGGCCTGTTGGCAGCGATCAGCTTGCCGCCCGTTGGTCTCCAGCAGAAACTCTATTTCCGCTGCAACAACATCCAAAAGGCGTCTTCGCCCGGATATGGCAATACCATGTTCGCCGGAATGATGCGGGCACACGGGTTCAGAAACCCTAAACCGACTCGCTTCATCGTATAGGCCAGTAAAGAACGGGCGTGTTCACCACCGATCACTTTACGCGGTCGCCCTTGAGCCACCTGGACCATTTCGAATTGTTCCGCCAATTTTCTCAGACTGGTCGGAGTGAAAAACTGGGTCACACTCGGCGGACAATAC
>CAYYHV010000020.1:30864-31572 GCA_964471695.1 uncultured Pirellulaceae bacterium | reverse complement strand
GCGTGAATTCGCTCTCACCGACTCGACGCCCAGTCGGTGGGGCGTGCGGCAACGCGGCGCGTGGACCCACCGCCACAATTGGCGGGAAACTGCATCCCATGCCGCCGAACCGGCGAATCTCATGCTCAATGTTGGCGGCAACTTGGAGCTCGGTTTGATCTTCTGTCAAACTCGCCCGAATTACGCCAATGGATTTTTCGGCCAATCGAATCGCGCGACGAATCGCTTCGATTTCCAATTTGTCCTTAATCTCCCGTAGCGCTTCGACCACACCGGATACCCCAGTGATCGTTGTGGCGGCGAGGTTGGCGCTCAATGTTTCATGAAGGGCCATCGTCACATCACTGGATTCGACTCCGAGGGATGCAATTTTCATTTTGGCCGCAGAATTGCAAGCCGCGACAGCCAGCGATTGCGTGCGTGGACGAATGTGGACGTCCAATTCGGGACACTCGTCTTTGAGTTGAATCGTAAAACGCGAGTCGCTAACTAGCAGGTCTTGTTCTCGAGTCACCAAAAGGTAACTCGCTTCGCCGGTAAATCCAGTCAGATAGGTGACGTTGGATCGATTGGATACCAACATGCATTCAAGCGAGAGCGATCGCAATTTGCGACGCAATCGATTTCTTCGTTGCTTAAATGTATCCGGTGTCAAATCGGGTCTCCGTGGGCAATCTTCGTTGGACTATTTCTGAAACGCTGCGGGAG
>CAYYHV010000020.1:19637-30854 GCA_964471695.1 uncultured Pirellulaceae bacterium | reverse complement strand
GATCCCATAAGCATCCGCCAAATACTGCCACCAATCGTCGGCTTGGGTTAAATCTTTGACGGCGTAATCAGGCCGCGAAGCCGCCAGTTCTTCCACGGAGAAACTCCCTGTCGCGACCGCAACGACTTTTGCGCCAATGGCTCGAGCGCATTTTACGTCGTTGGGCGTGTCGCCAATGACCCAAGTGTGCTCCGGAGCAATTCGTTCGCCCCATTTTTCTCGAGACTCGGAAAACGCGGCTCGAGCCACGTCGTCGCGCTCGGGGTGAATGTCTCCGAATCCGCCCGTCGTTTCGCCGTTTTCGTAAAAGTATTTCGTAAGATCGAAATGCGAGAGCTTAATTTTCGCGGCGCGACGCATATTACCAGTCAGTAATCCTAGCAACGCTTGATCCTGCTGAAGCAGATAATCCAACGTAGGGATGACTCCAGGCAAAACCCGGCCTTCCTTTTGAGTTAGATGATCGCCAAGCCGGTCAATGTAGGCATTTGCAAAATCAGTGACTTTGTCCTCCGTCTCTTCCATTCCATAGAGGCGAAAAAAGTCGCTGATTATGGAGCGGTCGGTACGACCAGAAAATGAGATTGTCCCACGCCAGTCCTGTGGCGCATGCTCGCGCTCAGCCACTTCGCCCATGGCATATTGCCCCGAGCTGCCGCTAACGAGAAGGGTTCCATCAATGTCAAATAGGAAAGCTGCGTAATTCATAGCCGGGCATTGTAATGGACTACCGCAACGCGGCACACCGCAGCCTTGGCGATTCCCGTTGGCTTTGATGTGGGAGTTTCCCGCACAGCCAAAACGACCGGATTTGCCAGAGATTTCGTGCTATTCGCCGTTCACCCGACTCAGTCGACTAAGGCATCTCGACAGGAGCCGTCCGGCATTTGTGGTCCTATCTTTCGCGATTGAACGTAAGTTCAAGTTAGAACTCTTCGAATGTCTGCAAATATCCTTTGTACTGACGTCTGAATTCCCTATGTCGTTTTCTGCCTTCCGCTGATGCCAATGCCGATGCGTTTTTGTGATTCAGGTGTCAGTCGAGCAGCTTGCCTCGTCGTCATCAACAAAAGTCTGGTGTTGCAATCTGCCGCATGCAGGTAGCCACCGTAGCATTTATGCACAATTCCCAAAAAACAAAATATCCAGCGAATCAGTACGAATTTGACGGTAGTTGAGATGAGACAATCATTTGGTATACCGTTTGCTATCCGCGGCACGTCGATAGCTCAGGTGATCGTTGAAGTGAAGTGGCTCGAATGTGTGGCATTCACTTGTCGTGAACATCCAAAATGCCTGAGCAGCACGCCTGTTGGAGTAGATAAATGAGAAAGCTATCGGGATTTGGAGAGTATGCGTTGTTGACGTGTTTTATGCTGTTCGCAACTCTTGGAACGACTTCGGTGACTTTTGCCCAAGGATGGCAAAACTCGTCGTTACCAGCGGACATCTCGGGGGACGGAATTGTCTCGCCACTCGACATCTTAATAAACCTGAACGAGCTTCTCGTTCATGATGTTTCGGGACTTGATGGCAGCCTTCCGGCAGTCGCGTCGCCACCTCCCTACTATGATGCGAGTGGCGACGGATATTTGACTCCCCTCGACGTGCTGATTTCCATCAATGAACAGCCAGAGTTACTCCCCTTGGCGGCGACGCCTGGACCAGCTCGACTTGGATTGTTCGTTACCGACGCCGACGGCAACCCAACGGATCAAGTCTCGGTGGGAGAGACATTCGCCATCAACTTAACGTTTAGCGACCAACGAAACCCGCCCAACTCGGTGTTTGGCGCATACATCGATCTGATCTTTGATAACGGACTTGTTACGACCGATTGCGCGGTGAGTTTCGATTCGGTGTTTGAAGCCAATGGATCAAAACCCGTCGTGACGGGAAATCGGGTCGAGTCTTTAAGCAGCTACCTTTTGGAGTTCGCGAATCCTGAACTGCAGTCGGTCAATATGCTCTCGGTTCCCTTTGTCGCGACATCAACCGGTACGGCTCAGTTTGAAATCGACAACGCCTACGCTCTGCTCTTCGGGATCAACAATGGTATATCACCGTCTCTTGATGGCGTCTCGTTATCAATAGTTCCAGAACCCGGTACCGGCCCGCTGATGTTAGTCTCGCTACTTTCGCTTGTTGGGCTTTGTCGGCAAAACCATATCGCCTAACGATCTTTTCTGGTCAAGTCGTAAGGGCGGTCACGTGACCGCTCGGCTTGCCGGGGTAAACTTCGTTTCGTTGTTATTCATCTGGGTTTTGTGGAGAAGCGAGTAAGGCAATGTGGAACGCGAAAAGCCACCCAAGTCCGGTGAATCCGAACAGAAGATTGATCATTAGCACGCCTAGTTGAACGGTAGATTCGATAGGGCGACAAAAAGCGAAGATGGCTGGCAGGAAATAGGCGACCAAGCTAACAAGCATGATCATGAAAAGCAGTACCAAGCCTCCAACAGTTTGGGTGAACGAAAACATATAGTCGGTCCATCGAGCCGTTAGCGTATGACCGTGGATTATACGATTTGGTCTTTCACGATTTTCGCTCCCGTCAGTGGCAGGAGCGTTAGTGGTGGGAGCGTCATGTTTCACGCTGCTTTCAACGTCCGAATCTCCCCTCTTTTTCTCAATGTCTTCCATCAACTGTGAAATACGTTTGCGGGTGTTAGGATCGAGAAGAGTCTTCTTTTTCGGCGCGTCGGCGAGTCCGATAGGCTTGGGTTTGGGTTTGATTCGAATGACGGTGAGAAGCAAGAGGAATGAAATTAGGATAATCGCGCCAAGAGCTTGTGCGATTCTCTTTAATTCAAAACGGTTATCGGGTTCGTGTTGGCGAAATTCATGAATGGGCACGCCATGCGCTTTGCCACACTTGCAATAGGCTGATCTGTACAAGGCCTCACGCGTGGATTCCACTCGTTTCTTGCAGCCGCGGCAAAGGTACTTGACCTTGTTGGCACCCTCCAGCAGACAACGGGGTACCAGAACATACTTGGTGCAGGAAGGACAGCAGACAGGATTTCCCAAGTCTTCAACAGGAGCGCTCAGCGATTCCTTGCAATGAATACAGTTGAAGTGGACTCTATCGCGTTGGAATCGAGAGAACACGTTTGCTAGAAATAAGAATAGGCTTCCGAAAACCATCGACATAGTAAATCCAACGCGCTTCGATATCGCTTTCAATCAACCGCGAAACAGCAAGTGTTCCCTCATCATCAGATCCTGTCGAAGGATGTAGAGACGACTTGTTTGCGGAACGCTGCCTGAGAAGGAAAGTCTGATATTGTAAACCATCTTCTCAGCGGTAGCTTGCTGACAACAAGAAGTGCGGGCTCGCGTTCGATCGCCTCAGTTAGAATTTATCGACTATTGCGTTCGGGGGAGCCTTTTGGGGCTGCGGCTGGGCGGTTGGGGAGTACGCATTGTTTGCCAGCTAGGACTTTAGGAAGCGGCAATGATTCAAAGAAGCCCCAATCTTGGGGCTCGGCGCCAAGGATTACTCAGTGGGAATTCTCAGAGGGAATTGCCGATTCGGGCGGGAACCGCCCTAAGAAAGAAGCTCGGGAACTAGGACTCGAACCTAGAATAGCAGAACCAGAATCTGCAGTGTTGCCAATTACACCATTCCCGAATGAGCCAACGAAAGTCGGCAGCTTAGGGAGCTATCGGCCGGGAAGGATGACAATCTGAACATGTCGTGGCCCGATGACTCACAAAAGCAGCTTTAACAGTACGAATCTGTCAGTTCTCGGTCAAGCCGCTTTAGGTAAACTGAATCGACTATAACTTTTGTATTCACGGCGGTTTTTGCGACTTACTCGCCAATTCGGGGCTATCGCAAGGTGACGAGGCAGAGATGGTCCGATAAAACCTTAGATAGTCGACGTACGGTTTGCAAAACGTCGTATCGGGCAACAGTCCATCGAAGGCAGAATCATGGCCAGCTTGGTCGTCCAAAACGGGCCGAACGCAGGCACCGAATATAACGTATCCAGTCCTCGAATCCGTTTGGGGCGACATCCCGAATGCGAAGTCATCGTGGACTCGGGAGGCTCGGTCAGCCGTTTCCACGCTGAGATTGCTGATCGTGACGGCGAATTTTACGTGGAGGATTCGGGCAGTCGTAATGGGACGTTTGTCAACAATCAGATGATCAAGCAACCGCAGCGGTTGTTTGACGCGGATCGAATTCAGATTTGCGATCTCGTATTCGTTTTTCACGATGAACGCCCCGAATCAAAACGCCCCAACAGTCCGCTGAGTAGTGCATTTCCGATTTCGGCCGTCATGGTAGAGCAATCGGATAATCAGTCGTCGATTATGAGTCGCTTGGAGGTGTCGTCGCAGGGACGTAACCTCCATGTACGGGCTGGTGCCGACGTGAAGCTGCGGGCGATGATGGATTTGGCCGATGATCTGGCTCACGCTCTGAGCGTGGATGACGTGCTGACTGCGTTGCTGGACAGTCTCTTCAAGATCTTCCTCCAGGCCGATCAGGGATTTATCGTTTTGGGCGAGCCCGATGGGAAGTGGCAACCCAGTTGTACACGATTTCGGCATCCCAATAACGAACAGGTAAAGATCAGTCGTAGTATCATCGAGCACGTGATGACAAAGCACGAAGCCATCTTGTCGCACGACGCGACCGATGACTCACGCTTTGACATGAGTGAAAGTATTGCCAACTTCCGTATCCGTTCTTTCATGTGCGCTCCGTTGATTGAAACGACGGGTAATATCATCGGGGCGGTTCAAGTCGATGCGATTGAAAGCAATGACCATTTCCGTGAAGAAGACCTCGAGTTGATGGTGTCGATTGCCAGTCAGGCTGCGATCGCGATACAGCGTGCCCAGTTACACGACGAAGCTATTCAGGCTCGGGCGATTCAATCCGAATTGGATCTGGCTCGTGAAGTCCAACTTGGGCTGCTGCCTGAGCGAAACCCTGACGTCAATGATTACGAGTTTTTCAACTACTATCATGCAGCCAACAAGATCGGCGGCGACTTTTATACGTTCGAGCCACTACCGGATGGGAGAATCGCGGTGATGCTGGCGGATGTCTCCGGTCACGGAGTCGCGGCTGCGATGGTGATGGTAAAACTCGCGACTGAGGTCCGCATCTGTCTGGCTTCGACCACCGAGCCTTCGACGATTGTAGGGCGGTTGAATCAGCTAATGTGTTCGGTTGAAGATTTGTTCGTCACCATGGTGTTGGGGGTCCTGAATCCGGAAACCCATGAACTCGAAGTCGTGTTGGCGGGACATGATAGCCCGTTGCTGCGTAAGGCGGACGGAACGACAACGGCGATGCCGCGTGAAATCGACGGGGTGCGCAAAGCCGGCGTAATTCTTGGCATGCGTGAATCAGCCGAGTTTCAATCGATGACGGTGCCGATCGAACCCGGCGAGTCGGTGGTCGTATTCACCGACGGAATCCCGGAAGCAGAGAGTCCGGAGGGCAAACCGTACGAAATCAGTCGCATCGTCAAGCGGCTGGAGGAATCGTACGACGATGTGACCGCGATGGGCGAGAGGATCATCGCGGACTTGAAAGAATTCCGGGACACCAACGACCAGGCCGACGATGTTTGCCTTGTTTGTCTGCGTCGTAAATCGTAGCGTCCGATTGTGAATGGTGGCTTAGGCGCCGCTCCCGTTTTGTCGAAGCGACGTCCACGATTCGAGTCCCGCTTTCGGTTTGCCAACCACATCCACCATACCGGTAAAGGGGAAGCCGTATTCGTCCGAATCGTAAAACTGGTTCCAGACGACTCCCTGTACCACCGGATGCGCTTGCAGCAGTGGCACAATGTCGCGGATCAGTCGAGCTTGATGTTCTGGAGTCGCTCGGTAGGTCACCGCAGAAACGCACGAGTCGCCGGAAGCCTCGCTCGCCTGACTGGGCGCGGTAATCATCAGGACCAGTGGAAGTTGGAACTGAGACCAGCGGTTGAGTTGTTCGAGCAGCGTAAAGACGTCGCGGCGCGTGGTTCCATGAGGCCACACGTCAAAATTCAGTTCGAGACCGATCGCCGCGATGCCCAACCCGGCCCGGATCAGGGTGTCGGCAAACTCAATGGGTGCAAAGTCGTGGTTACCCGAGCCAAGATATTCTCCCCACGGCTGGTCAAAGCCAACCATCACTGGGGTCTGCGGGTCCACTTCGCGAATGGCTTCCACGCAGGCCGCAGTTAGCCGCAACCTTGATTCTTCATTAATGCCAAGCGCCGTGGACATGTTCATTCCCGAAGCCGCGTACCAGAGGTTCACCTTCGAGCCGTACTGTGTGGTGGCACCACGTATGAAATTGTTGGCGACTTTGAGAATCTGATGCGAATCATTCTCGATTTCGTACAGCCATTCAGGCAACGCCTCTGGTGTGAGCTGCATCAGAGGGCCCGCCACGGTGCGCATGTGGCGCTCCTGACACCACGTCAGCTGATTGTCCGGAATGGTCCAATCGAAGGTGTTCTGTGTTGGCTGGATATCACGCCAACGGACCGTAAGTAAAGCCGTGTCAAACGCCGCCTCGAATGCATCTCCGCCGGTTGAGGGTTCGTCGGCAAATGTCTTGGGCATCGTTCCGGCAAGCAACGTGTTGACCTGAGGTTTATCTCCGCGCGAGTCGATCAGAACGCTGGTGATTGAGGGCACCGCATTGAGTTGTAACTCGATAATCTCATCCAGCGCGACTTTGGCTGCCAGAACACGCTCTTCCTCGGATTCGTGACGATAGAGTGCCCGAATAAAAATATGTTTGCAGGCTTGGAGTTGCTCCGTAATTGCTTCGGGGAATTCGTATCCGGCTGCCTGCCAATTGGCGATGTGATTGAGCAGTCGATTGAGTGTGCCTCGGGCCAACTCGAGAGGAAGGAAATAGGGTCTGTCTCGCACAAGAAGCGTCGCCGTGGAAAGCATCAATTCGGTGCCGGTGCGGGTCAGCCACGGAAGATGAAGGTAGCAAGTCGTGTCGACATTCGAGTCAACCGTCAGCCGATCTTCCTTGCGCCGAGTTGTGCATTGCCATACATTTCCCTCAAAATCCGAAACCATTACGCGCTGCTCGATTGCGTAGGCAAGTTCTGTTTCGGCGTTAAGAATAAATTCAAGCATCGATGATGCGATTTGCTCTTGCGGGAGGCAGGGATGAACCACATCCCGTAGGTAGCAATGTGCAACGCGAGTCGAACACATTCCAATATTCCTAGGATAGCAGACCGAACGCGGCTTTGCTTTAGCGGGAACGATATGCCCCCCAAAACAATTTTACGGCGGTCAGCTTATTCTGCTGCCTTTTTCTATTTCATCTTGGAAGTTTGGAGTGGTAGGCGAGATACGGGGGCATTCGTATACTCGGAGTTGGGTATTTTGTTCAATTAGGTTTGGGAGACAACGATGGGTAGTTCGGTATTGATGGAAACCGCGCTGGAAGCATGGCCTGTAAAGCGAGGGAAAGTACGGGATATCTACGACCTTGGCAGCCAATTGCTGCTTGTGACAACAGACAGGCTTAGCGCCTTCGATTGGGTTCTACCCACGGGGATTCCTGATAAGGGGCGGGTATTGACCCAAATCAGCAATTTCTGGTTTGACAAGCTGGACGAACCCAACCACCTCATTTCCACTGACGTCAAAGATTTCCAGTTGCCCGCAGGGACTGACTCGGACAGTTTTGACGGGCGAACGATGCTCGTCAAAAAAACCGAAGTGATTCCAATTGAATGCGTAATTCGCGGCTACTTGGCTGGTTCTGGTTGGAAAGAGTATCAAGCCAACGGAACGGTATGCGGAATTAAGCTACCTGAGGGTCTGAAAGAATCAGATCAACTGCCTGAGCCGATTTTCACTCCGGCGACCAAAGCGGAGGAAGGCCATGACGAGAATATTTCATTTGAGCGGATGGTAGAGCTCGTCGGCGAAGATGTGTCCAACGAATTACGGACTCGTAGCATGAATGTCTACAAACAAGGCGCAGCCTTGGCTCGTGAAAAGGGCATCATCATTGCGGATACTAAATTCGAATGGGGGACAGTCGACGGAGAAATCATTCTGATCGATGAAGTATTGACTCCAGACAGCTCACGATTCTGGCCGGCTGATCAGTATTCACCCGGCAAAGGACAGGTCTCGTTTGACAAACAATTCGCACGAGACTGGCTGAGTTCAACGGATTGGGACAAGAACAGTACGCCACCAGAACTACCCGCCGATATCGTTGCGAAGACCCGCGATAAGTATATCGAAGCCTTCGAACGCCTGACTGGCCAGGATTTTGCCTGGAAGTGATGCGAAAGCGACTCGGATTTTGATTTTGGTCCTAACCGTCCCGCGCTCAATCGCCTTGGGAGCTTGATTCGTGAGTCTACGCCCGTCGGTATGTATTGATGCGGTACTTGGTGGAATAGGCTTTGTCGACGCACTTCAAATCGTCGACGAAGCCGGCATCCGGGCCTTTGAGTTTTGGGGATGGTGGGATAAAGATATCGACAAATTGTTGACGGCGAAGCAACAATTCGGCATGGATGTATCGGCTTGCTGCACAAAGTTTATCAGCCTTGTCGATCCGGCGACTCGTGGAGACTATCTCGCGGGTCTGGAGCAGTCGATCGCTGTGGCAAAACGGCTGGGCACAACGACGCTGATCTCACAGGTCGGCGATTTTCGCCCAAGCCATTCTCGCCAGTCACAGCATGATTGCCTGGTTGAGGGGTTGCATGAAGCCAAGCCGATGCTGGAATCAGCCGGAATCACGTTGGTGATCGAGCCGCTCAATGAACTCGTCGACCACGCCGGATATTATTTGATCCGCAGCGACGAGGCCTTTGAGATTGTGGACAAAGTCGCCAGCCCCAATGTAAAAGTCGTCTTTGATATTTATCATCAGCAGATAAGCGAAGGGCATCTTATTCGCAACATTACGGCGAACATCGACAAGATTGGTCACTTTCACGCGGCCGGGAACCCGGGGCGGAATGAATTGACCAGCGGTGAGATTCATTACCCGCAGGTGTTCGAGGCGATTCAAGCGACGGCGTTTGACGGCTATGTCGGACTGGAATACTGGCCCAAGGCGCTGCAGCCGCTTGAAGGTCTGCAGGCGGCTGCAGCGATGTTTGAACCGCACAATTCGTAATCGAAGATGATGATTCGAATTGTTCTGGAAATACTGGTTGGCGATATTGGCTGGCGTTACTTGAGCAGCTTCGCTCGAATTCGATTGCCAGCGGCATCATCTGAGTCAGCGTTTTTCAAGTAATAGTCGCGAGCCTTGGCGAGCATGGCCGGGTCGTCTTGGGTCAGTCCCATTTGCTCATAGGTTCTACCGAGATTGTAGATAGCGCCTTGCTTCCATGGCGTCTCGCCTTCGGCTTCCAGTGTGCGTTTCGTAAAGTAGCTCTCGGCGACTTTGTAATTGCCTTCTTCGAACGCAACGATCCCCAACCAGTAGCTCGCGTACTGTTTTGCTTTGCGGATTTGGGAGCGTATGCGATCAATCAGTCTCTGCTGAACGTCTTCGTCTTTGGGCCAGCTTTTCGCGAGTCCCATGAACTTCCCGAAGCTATCTTTATCGTTCATCCTGCGAATTTCTGATTCGGGAACGCGACACTGCATGTAAAACGACTTCGCGCCGGGCTCAAAGTCGTCGTCGCGATAATTACCGCGAAAATGCTGACGGCGAGCGTTTGCCAACGGCGTTGGCCCATCGACAAAATTGTTTTCGTAATTGATTTCCATCAGATACGGGGGCATCACCCGCAAGCCTTGGCGATAAAGGTAAACGTCATAGGGAAGTTCCCACAACGCAACATTGCTGCCGATACCCTTGCAGTTGCGCAGCTCCAGGATCAAAGGCGATGGTGCAGCTGTCAGCACCAACCGTTTGTCGCCAGTCAATTGCGCTTCGGTCAACTTCATGCGCTGGGACAGATATTCCGGCGTCGCATCGATGAGCCCAGTCAATTTGGACAGGTCATCTTCGGAAATCGGATACGGCTCGCCGTCCGGATCGTCCAATTGCCTGAGAAGGCTCGGGTCATTGATGACTTGTTCCAGCGTTGCGATCCCTACGCCGTTCTTGGTCGGGATCGGCAAGCCCAGTCGCGTGTCGAAGAGATAGAGCTGTTTATTGATGAGGAATGCCACGCACCAGGTTCGCGTTGCGTCGTCATCCTCGACGCCAATCATGATGGACGGAATCTCTAACTGACGAGCCATCAAGTTGACGATGCGGGCTCGGACCAACCAATCACCGCGTCCCGCCAGCATGGCATCGCTGGGAAGGTACTTGGCTCCCGGCGGCGGCACATCGGGCGTTTCCTCGGTGGCTTGCATGACCGCCTCGAGTTGGATGTTGCGTACCACCCAGTCAAACAGATTGGCGGCGGCTTCTAGATCAAGGTGGTCGGAATTATCCAGCGTGTCGCTTTGCGATTCCAACCACTTGGCAAGCCGTACATCATGCAGTGGTCGTTCGATGATCTGTTTGGAGATATCGCGACACCAAAGTGCTTCTCGCAAAATTACGATGTCGAATGGCTGAAAAGAGGTTCGGGAAAGGAAGGCTTTTCCCTGCATACCTTCGAAACGCTTCGGCAGTCGTTTGAAAATGGGATGGGCAATCCAATCGGGGTCGGGTTGTTGAGTATCGGCCCATCGCTGCAGACGATACATGATGCGCTCGGAAACCTGAGTCGGATCGTATTCGTGGTAGTTGTCGAGGAAGTCAATGGCCCGACGGAAGTCGGAGTTGGCTTCGTTAACAGTATCCGTTTTGGTGGTGTTGCTGGTGGCGACCTTGGGCGCATTCGCCTGCTGCGGATCGCATCCGGTGGTACAAGCCAACAAAACAAGAACTACAACCCAGATGGCTCTGTCGCGGGACTGGATGTCCAGCCAATTGGTGCCGAGTCGTTGCGATTTATGATTCAAGGCAGTCGCGAATTTTGAGGACTTGGTCAATCAACTGTTCCATTTTATCGAGGGGTACCATATTGGGTCCGTCGCTGGGCGATTCGTCCGGTCGGGGATGTGTTTCAATAAACAATCCGTCGACTCCCACAGCCACTGCGCCCCGCGCAAGTGCCGGAACCATTTCGCGGTTGCCACCAGTGGCACCGCCTAATCCTCCCGGTTCTTGAACGCTATGCGTCGCGTCGAAGATAACCGGAACGCCAAGGTCCCGCATCTGGGGAAGGCTACGCATGTCATTCA
>CAYYHV010000020.1:16124-19571 GCA_964471695.1 uncultured Pirellulaceae bacterium | reverse complement strand
CGACATAGAAAAGCGGGGATTTGCAGCAGCGAACATACCTCGGCAACCACTGCGGCTTGATCCGGGGCGTGAATATCGGTCGTGACGGGAATGTTAAAGGATTGACGGATCCCGTCCAAAATCTCTAGTCCACGTTCGATACCTGGACCGCGGTAGGAGTCGACGCTGGTTCGATTGGCCTTATCATACGACGCCTTGAATACCAGTTGGACGTTGCGTTCGGCGGTGATTTGAACCAGTCGCTCGGCGATCTCTCGCGTCAACGACTCGTCCTGCATCACACAGGGACCTGCGATCAACAGCAACGGTTGGTTGCTACCTACTTGATACGTATCAACCTGTGCGATGGGTTTGGGCAATGGAAAGTTTCTGTCGAAAGAGAAATGTGGGGACCAGTCGTTGGGCTCACGTATTTAATGCGAGATTCAGGGAAGCATCAATCGCAATCGGCCCGGCAGGATGCGAATCTTGGCCGGCAACACTCCGCCAGGGTCGCCGTCAATCTGAAAAGGCACGTTTGGCTGGTCTGACGCAAGCGTGACCTCTGTCAGTTGGAATTGCAAAGCGCCACTCCATTCGCCATGGCAGTTGCCAAGAACGGTGCCCAGCTGAAATAAGGCGGGAAGCAGCGAGCCACATCGGAACGTCGTAATGTCCAGCTTGCCGTCTCGATCGTTTGCATTGGGGGCAATTCGCAGCCCGGAGGCGTAGCGGGGCAAGTTGAAAATAAATGCCCAATTGCACGATAGCTCCTCAGCACGCTCAGTTTGGCCATTCGTGGTCCGAACGGAAATCGTTGGAAAAGCGTAGTCTCGCATCGTGGAAAGGATCGGCTTGGCATAACTCCAGTGGTTGATATGCCCCTTGCGGCTACCATGCAGTCGGGAGACGGCCTCGGCGTCGAAGCCACAACTCAACATGATTAAGAACAACTGCCCGTTGGCTTCTCCCGCGTCGATCGTGGCAAGTTTTCCTCGTGCAACAATAGACTGCATCTGCTTGATGCTTTGCTTGATCTTGTAGTTCTTTGCCAGCAGATTTTCGGTGCCAAATGGGAAGACTGTCAGTGGCGTATCGGGCGGAAGCGTGTTGGCAGCCAACGTTAGCGTGCCGTCGCCGCCGGCGCAAATGACGACTCGAAGATCTTCAGAAGCCATTGCTTGACGAGTTGCCGTGCTGAGTTCCGCTGGGTCCTCGAATAGTGTGACTTCGCGACCATCATCCACGAGAACGCGGATGAGCTGTTCGACCTTCGCGCGGCTGGACGTCGCCCCAGCCTTGGGGTTACGCAAAATGAAAACGTGGTTCGCAGATGAACTCGCCGGTTGAATCACATTGGGGTCCTAAGCATGCTCCAAATCAACTGCAACGCATCCGGCGTCGTCCTAGTTGCCGATCGGACTCGCCGGGCATGGTTGTATCGCCCCTAAGCCTATCTATCTGACGGCTTTGGCTCCACAGCCGTTTAGGGGGAGTTGGATTGGATTTATTAACCGAGTCGCAGAATGAGACGGAATTGTGCGGCCAATTAGTCCTTGTGAGGAATGGATCATTATGAGTCGTCGGTCCTGAAGCAGACAGTGAAAATAGACTCACCCAAGTGAGGCTGCTGTTACTTCAGTCGTGGGCGTCCCGAATTTGGATTGCATCGAAAACATCGAGAATTTTCATCAATCACAACGTGAATGAAAAAAAACACATCTTGTTTGAGGCTTTGGCACACAGCGTGCATTTAGGGTGGCTGTCGGCCTTGGTCGACGGCTAAATGCGATGGCCTATACGGGGCCCCTGACGAACTGATACCTGGAGGGTTGCCTTGCCCCTGACCTTTCGGGACTGCCAACTTGTTGTTGGTACGTCAGCGGCCCCTTTTTCTATGCGCCATACCTGAAAACGTATTCTCGAGCGTATTCTACGATCATCACCCCTCGGGACGCCTACGTTTAGGTACGGCCGGTTCTGGGATGAGTCGTCTCGGTCGGCCATAATCTCTATCCATTTGACCTAGCTTATCGGTGCATAGCCTGTGGTCGTCGTTTTGTGCATCGCATCTATAATGCCGCGTAGTTAGACAGGCATGGGGCGGCGGATGGCACGAATCGGAATCATTGGAACGGGAATCAGCGGAAATACCTGTGGTTTCCTGCTCTCAAGCGAACACGAGATTACCGTTTTCGAAGCGTCAGATTACGTCGGAGGGCATGCCAACACGATCTCAGTCCACGCTTTCGGTCGATCGTTTGACTTGGATACGGGGTTTATGGTGTTCAATCACCGAACCTATCCCAACTTTGTCAAACTTATGAGACGGCTGGGTATTTCCGAGCAACCGAGCGATATGAGTTTGAGTGTTCGCTGTGACCGCAGCGGAATTGAATATGAAGGCAGTGGGCTCAACGGATTGTTTGCTCAACGGAAAAATCTGCTGAATTTCAATTTCTATGGGATGTTGGCTGACATCTTGCGATTTAATCGTGAAGCGACTGAGTTTGTTGAGCAGAACGACGACTCGCTTACGCTGCGCGAGTTTATTTCAGCGGGCGGATACAGTGATGCGTTCCTAGAGCAGTATCTTATTCCGATGGGGGCTGCGATCTGGTCGGCTCGGCCAAGTGGATTCCTCGACTTTCCAGCGCATTTTCTTCTTGGTTTTTTGCGAAATCATGGGTTATTGCAGATCAAGAATCGTCCACTTTGGAAAACGATTGCTGGGCGGTCACAAGTCTACGTGGAAGCTTTGGTTGCTGGTTTTCGCGATCGAATCCGTCTCAATACGCCGGTGAGCCGGGTCGTTCGTCATGAAGATCACGTTGTTGTGATCTCGCTCGCTCAGGATGGTACGGAGACGACAGAAGTCTTCGACCATGTGATTTTTGCGACGCATTCCGACACGACTCTTCGATTGCTCTCTGATGCCACAGCAGTTGAGCAAGAGATTCTTGGGCAGTTTGAGTATCAGGAAAATACCGCGACGGTTCATACCGACATCTCGAGTATGCCGAAACTCAAGCGTGCTTGGGCGAGTTGGAATTATCACGTTCCAGCCGACCCATCACAAAATGTACGAGTCACTTATGATGTGAATCGATTGCAATCCTTAGGAGCCCCTTCGCCGATTTGTGTCACGCTGAATGATCCTGGCGACATTGATGCGAATCTCATTCTGGCCAAGATGACTTATCACCATCCGGTTTACTCGCAGGGAGCCATCGCGGCTCAGCGACGACACGCCGAGATCAGCGGCACGGCTCGTACGCATTTTTGTGGAGCCTATTGGGGGTACGGGTTCCACGAAGACGGAGTCAACAGTGCGCTTGCGGTTACCAAGTTCTTTGGAAAAGACATTGATTCATGCATAGTTGCCTCTACCACGGCAAAGTCCAGCATCGGCGAACGACACCGGTAAGCCATAAGTTTGGCTATACCATGGGTTGGATGTACATCGAC
>CAYYHV010000020.1:8272-16114 GCA_964471695.1 uncultured Pirellulaceae bacterium | reverse complement strand
GCGCGGCCAAGTTATTTCCCTGAAAGAACTAAAGTACATCGACCTCGACGAGGTGCCGACGATTGTGCGCAAACAGCGATGGGTATCTTCACATCGTTTTGCCGTGGCTTCTTTTTTGCCGTCGGACCACATGCCGGATCATCCCGACGCGACGATCGGCGACTTGAAATCTTCGATTCGTTCGCGCATCAAAGATGCAACGGGAGAACATCTAACGGGACCAATTCGGCTTTTGACTCCCTTGCGTCACTTCGGTATCTATTTCAGTCCCTTGTGTGTTTACTACGTCTGGGACAATTCAAATTCGCGAGTAGAAGCGATTGTGGCCGAAGTTTCCAATACCCCATGGGGCGAGAAGCATTGGTACGTGTTGAGCGATAAGACGCGGCTTGATGACTCGCTGGATACGCATCGTTGTGGCAAGCAATTTCACGTCTCGCCATTCATGGAGATGGATCATCAATACGATTGGAAGGTGAATGAGCCGGGTGGTTCGCTTGTGGTGTCCATTCAAAACCGGAAGGACGGAGAGCTCGTTCACACAGCGGGGATGCAACTTGAGCGACGTCCTTTCACGGATCGTAATCTATTCCGCATGATGCTTCGTTATCCACTTTTGCCTCTCCAATCGCTGGCAGGTATCTACTATCAGGCGTTTCTCCTCTGGATGAAGCGGTTGCCCTACATTCCACATCCGGATGCAACTGCCAAGCGTGATCTGGCCACGCAAGGAGTCGGGGGATCATGAGTCTAGTTGCAGGAAATGAAACGATTCAAGAATCGGCAGCCAACCTGAGGGGTGGCTGGCTGGAGCATCGTTTTCGCTCCGCTGTGTTCGCGCGGCTTGCAAAACTGCAGGATGGGATGCTCCGCATTCATGAACAGGGCCAAGTCTTCGAGTTTGGAGATCAAGAGGGAGAACTGCAAGGCGAGTTGTTTATCCACCAGCCCAGATTTTACGCCTCGCTGGCCACCGGTGGCAGTCTGGCTGCGGCCGAATCGTTTGTGCGAGGCGATTGGGGAGCACTTGATCTTGTCACAACGATTCAATTGCTGGCGAGAAACCGGGACGTCTTACTCGCACTCGATGGAGCTGCCGGCTGGTTGAGGAAACCGGCGTCATTGCTATTAAATCTCTGGAATCGAAACTCCAAAGACGGCAGTCGCCGAAACATTTCGGCGCACTACGACCTTGGGAACGACTTTTTTCAATTATTCCTTGATTCGACGATGACGTATTCGAGCGGTGTGTTCGCCACAGACGACGCGACGATGCGAGATGCATCGATGGAAAAAAACGATAGGGCATGCCGCAAGCTGGGGCTTAATGATTCTCACCATCTCGTCGAAATCGGAACGGGTTGGGGAGGCTTCGCCATTCATGCTGCCAGTCGCTATGGATGCCGTGTTACGACAACGACGATCTCCGAACAACAGTATCGTTTGGCAAAGCACCGCATCGAGGTTGCCGGTTTGACTGATCAAATCACGCTGCTCAAGCAAGACTATCGTGATCTGACGGGACACTTCGATAAGCTGGTTTCGATCGAAATGATAGAAGCCGTGGGGCATGAGTTCTTGCCCGCGTTCTTTTCAAAGTGCAGTGACTTGTTGAAACCTGATGGGCAAATGTTGCTCCAAGCCATTACGATTCCTGATCAGCGCTACGAGAAGTATCGTCGTTCAGTCGACTTTATTCAGAAGCATATATTCCCCGGTGGTTGTCTGCCGTCACTACGAATCATCTTGCAGACGTTGTCCAATGTCTCCGATTTGCAGCTCGTTCATTTTGAAGACTTCGCGTCGCACTATGCCCGCACGCTGGCAATATGGCGAGACCACATGTTTGCTCGACAGCAAGAGATTGCTGACATGGGGCGCGACGAGGAGTTCCTCCGAGCTTGGGAGTATTACTTTGGTTATTGCGAAGCCGGTTTTCGAGAACGGCAGATTGGCGTTGGGCAACTGTTGTTCAATAAATCCGGTTGTCGCAGCGAGTACTTGCCCGGATAAATCGGAGTCATAACCATGAACGCCATCGAATTCGCGGAAAGACGCTATCTTCCTGATTGGCTGATTCGTATCGGGATCCGACGATTGTTGACCCGAAGAATTCGTATCGAAGCCGCGCGAGCCGCTGAGGAACGCGCTGCCGCTGTAAGTCAATTCGCGGAGCAACTGCGACAATCGCCGATTGCAATTCATACCGACGCTGCGAACGACCAGCACTACGAAGTCTCAGCCGAGTTCTTCTTCAAAGTCCTCGGTCCTCGTTTGAAATACAGTTGTGGATTTTGGGAGTCGCCGACTTCGTCGCTGGCGGAATCGGAAGATCGTATGCTGGCGATGACTTGTGAACGAGCCCAACTTGAAGATGGTATGCACCTGCTTGATCTAGGATGTGGCTGGGGCTCACTTTCTCTCTATGTTGCCGAACATTATCCGAAATGTCGGGTCACAGGGGTTTCGAATTCGCATGGTCAGCGAGAATTCATCATGAGCAAGGCCAGGCAACTTGGTCTTGAGAATGTTGAGATCTTGACCAAAGATATCCGGGAATTCGAAACGGAACGTCGATTTGATCGTGTCATCTCCATTGAAATGTTTGAGCATTTGCGGAACTACGAGCTGCTACTGCGCAACATCTCAAGTTGGTTGAATGATGACGGCATGTTACTTGTTCATGTATTCTGTCATCGCGATTTAGCCTATACCTTCGAAACCGACGGCGACAACGATTGGATGGCGAAGCATTTCTTTACAGGCGGCTTGATGCCCTCATCCGATTTGTTTGCCAACTTTCAGGATGATCTGCAATTGGAGCAGCAATGGGAAGTCAACGGCGAGCACTATGCAAGGACATGCGATGCGTGGCTGGCTAAACAGGATGCTCAATCCAGAGAGATTGTTGAGTTGTTTCGGTCAGACCTGGGTGAAGCCCAAGCGAAACTGCAGGCGCAACGCTGGCGCATGTTTTTTATGGCCTGCGCAGAACTATTTCGATATCGCCACGGCAAAGAGTGGTTTGTGTCTCACTACCGATTTTCAAAACAGGAACGACGATGATCCGACGAATACAAATATCCCTGCTCTTTGCGACCTTGATGCTGGTTGGCATCGTCTATGGTCAAACGGCGACAAAAACTGCAACAGAAACGGTTGATACGGCCGTCGCGGAAACCGCCAAAGGAAACACGTGGATGCAGTGGCGTGGTCCCAGCCGGGATGGACGCTACTACGGCCCGAAATGGCCAACGGATTTCAGTAACCTGAATCAGATGTGGCGTGTGCCACTGGGCGAGAGCTACTCAGGACCGCTCGTCACGGATTCTTTGGTGATTACGACCGAAACCAAGGATCGGAAATTCGAAGTTGTGCATGCGTACGATCGAGTGACTGGCAAAGAGGTTTGGAGTCGTGAATGGCAAGGCTCGATGAAGGTTCCTTTCTTCGCGGCATCCAACGGAAGTTGGATTCGTTCGACCCCAGCCAGTGACGGTAATATGGTTCTGGTGGGCGGGATTCGAGAAGTCCTTGTCGCATTGGACGTCAAAACCGGCGAAGAACTCTGGAAGATCAACTTTGTGGAACAATTCGGCACGGGCGTTCCCAAGTTCGGATTCGTTTGTTCGCCCATGATCGATGGCGACCATGCCTATGTTCAAGCCGCTACGGGATTTGTCAAAATCCATCTCGACAGCGGCAAGGTCGTTTGGCGAAAAGTTCAAGGCAATGACGACATGTACGGCAGTCCCTTCTCCTCTCCCGTTTCTGGCACCATCGACGGACGCAAGATGTTGTTGGTTCAGACGCGTGATTCGCTCAAGGGAATCGATGACGAGTCGGGGGACGAGCTGTGTTCACGCGACATCAAAGCATTTCGTGGCATGAATATCCTCACGCCAACGGTTTTCAAGAACGCCGTGTTCACCAGTGCACACAGCGGCCAAGGCGAATTGTTAAATTTCAAGTCATCCCCAGACGGATACGACATCGAGCCAGCATGGGAAAACCGCAAACTTGAGGCATATATGTCGTCGCCGGTGGTGGTTGGCGACCACGCCTACATGTTGCTGAAGAACCAGCGTTTGGCGTGTTTTCACCTGCCGACGGGCACAGAAAAATGGCGCAGCGGCAAATCGTTTGGGAAGTACTGGAGCATGGTGACTCAAGGAGATCGCATCCTGGCGTTGGATGAACGAGGCGACTTGATGATTCTCAATGCAAATCCAGAGAAGATGGAAATCGTTGCGAAGAAGCATATCAGCGATTCGCCGACCTGGGCACATCTCGCTGTCGCTGGCAATCAAGTCGTGGTTCGTGAACTCAAGGCACTGGTTGCCTACGACTGGAAGTAATCGTACGGTATTCCAGCATCAAGCGACCTTGGATCACGGGGAACGCTAGTTGGGCACCGCAGCCTTTTCGGTGCCTGACGAGGCTTGAAGCTGCTGGTCAACCATCTGTTTGACTTGCGTTAGGTACTGGCGAACCTGCTGATTGGACTCATTCGCCAGTTCCTTGTCCAGCATCGTAGCCGCCTCTTTCGCGCGCCCGGCACGAACGAGCGTCTGAGCCTTTTGTGCCTTGCATGTAGCGAGGACTTCAATGTTTTTGGGATTGGTTGCGATGATACCATCCAACTCCTTGATCGACGCATCAGTCTTGTCGCCACTGGCAAGTGCGGCGGCACGTACGATGCGCCACTGAGTCACTTCCATGGGGTGCAGTGATTTGTTGCCGATGAACTCGCCAGCGATCTTTACCGCTTCGTCAGATTTGCGATCAATGATGAGGACTTGGGCCAACAAGCCTCGAAGCTCCATTCGCAACTTCCCCTTGGGCTTGTACGTCTTCTCGAGCTCCGTGATCATCGTGACATACTTCGGAGCCTTGGAAGGATGGAAGTCCGCCATCATTTCTTCGACTTTGGCGACGATCAGTTGACGGCTCATGCCGGCTTCGTACTTCTTCCGTACGCCACCGACATTGTCAGGATCTAATTGGATAATCGACTTGATCGTATCCATGTATCCCACCATCGCGAGGTCGACGCCGACCGTTTGGATGGCTTTGTCGAGTAGCTTGGCTTTCTCGACACCACTGGCATTGTCAGCTTTTGCGAACAAGGCATCGCGACGTTTCTTGACGTCCTTGAGGTCTTCGAGATGCCCAAGGTATGGTTTGGGGCCACCTTCTCGATAACCAGTAGTGGCATAGGGGCGACCGAGGTGGTCCAGCAGGATAACCGTGGGAAATCCTTGAACCTTTAGTCGCTGACTGAACTCATCATTCTGTTTCTGAATGGTCGGCGGAATCTTTGACGTGTCATTGGGGAAATCCAGGACGACCGGGATGAATTCCTTCGAGACGGCGGCATTGAACTCCGGCTGGGAAAAAACCTCGCGGTCCAATACCTGACACCAATGGCACCAATCGCTACCGGAAAAGTCGACAAGTAGGTCTTTTTTTTCCTTCTTCGCTTGGGCAAGCGCGGCTTTTATGTCAGTTGTCCAACCATCAGTCGCATTCGCGAAAGGCGAAATGCTGAAGGCGATAAATAAAATGAAAGTAAAGCGAAACAGTTCCATGACCAGCCTCGTAGGAATTCATAATTGCGCCGAATTCTAATCAGAGTTTCGTAATTGACTGAATAGCGGCTGTTGTATGACTGTGGGGATACGGGGTTTTCCCCTTACTTGATACGGTGAAAGTGAAGTCAATGGTAGCAGTCAAATCATTCAGCCATGATTGCCAGTCTGCCCATCTGACCGTCTATGGCAGCAAATTGGAAGCTGAACGTGCTGTGCGTTACTATGGAAACGGAAATCACGTTGATATAACAGTCTCCGCCGGAAATTCTTCAAGGACCACAACGACGATGTCTACTGAGCAGATACCAGCCCAAACGAGCGAGTTCGCCGAGACGCTGGAGTTCATTCGCAAAGTCCGAGAACGGGTGGCAACCGTCGTCGTCGGGCAAGAAGTCGTTGTCGAGCGGCTACTCATTTCTCTTTTTACCGGCGGCCACCTGTTGTTGCAGGGGGTGCCCGGTTTAGCCAAGACGCTGCTTGTCTCGGCGATCGCCAAATGCATCGACCTCGATTTCAGTCGTATTCAGTTTACCGTCGACTTGTTACCCTCCGATATCGTTGGGTCTGAGATTCTCGATCAAAAGTCAAACGAGTTTGTCGTTCATAAGGGACCGATTTTTACCAACTTGCTGTTGGCAGATGAAATTAACCGAGCCGCTCCTAAGGTTCAAAGTGCCTTGCTCGAAGCGATGCAGGAACACAAGGTCACGATCGGCAACGAAACCTTTAACCTGCCGGCTCCGTTTCTGGTGATTGCGACTCAGAACCCAGTCGAGCAAGCCGGTACGTTCGAGCTGCCTGAAGCGCAATTGGATCGATTCATGTTGTGTCACCGCTTGAAGTATCCGACTCCTGCCGAAGAGCGAGAAGTCCTCAAACGAAACGCTGCGCTGGGAATCAAGCGTGAATCCAAAGGCGCTGTGGCGCGAACCGAATTCGATGTGCTCGACAAACAACCGGTGGGTTCATCTGAAGATTTAATCCGGGCCATGGAGGCGGTGCAGACCGTGCATGTTAGCGATACCTTTACGGATCATGTGGTTGATGTCGTAAATGAAACGCGCAGCCACGAACATCTTGAGTTGGGGTGCAGTCCCCGAGCCGGCATCGCGCTGATCAAGGCGGCGCGCGCCCGCGCACTCATTCATGGCCGACACTACGTGGTACCGGAAGATCTATTCGCGTTGTCAGAAGACGTTGTCCTTCACCGTATTCGGCTGAACTACGAAGCCCTTGCCGACGGATTCAGCGGCCCCGAGGTACTTCGCGGCATCATGAATTCTGTGAGCGGGATCAAGCCGAGTGACAGTGGATCGAACGGAAGTCCACGATGAAAAAAGGCACCCTGCCCGCCTGCGACTCATTGGACTCACGTCAGTTTCTCATCGCCATCAAGCGGCTGGCTGACAGTCTGAGTTATGGAACGGACCGATCGCCATTTCTCGGTTCGGGGCAGGAATTCGTCCAATCACGTCCCTATGTGGCAGGTGATCCGATCAAGTCGATTGACTGGCGAGTCACGGCGCGAACCAATGAATTCTTCGTGAAAGAGTACGAAGCACCCAAACGCATGCCGGCTTATTTGTTGATCGACACATCAGCTTCGATGACGATCAGTTCTATCGAGCGATCAAAATACGCTGTGGCCGTCCACCTTGCCGGCGGCTTGGCGCTTGCTTGTCTGGATCGCGTCAGTCCCGTAGGAATCCTCTCAGTGGGCGACAATGGGATGCATGTACCGCCCAGTTTATCGAAGGATCAAATTCTTCAATGGCTGCATCGGCTGCGGCATTTTCGCTACGATGAGCCCACGACGCTATCGTCGAGACTGGCAGAATTGGTTCCCAGTCTGAATTCGCGTTGTCTGATGATTGTGATCAGCGACATGCATGATTCGAGTGCCGTATCGGTTTTGAAACGAGTCAACCAGCAGCACGACTGTTGTGTCTTGCAGCTACGAGACCCGGCTGAACGCGGATTTTCTGGAGCCGGTCTGTTGCGAGCTCGCGAAGCCGAATCCGGGCGTGCCTTCGTGACTCGCACCCGCAATGCATGGGTGGATCAGGATCATATTCGTAACGAACTGAAACGCTCCGGCGTCGACCATTTGCTTATCGACACGGACGTTCCGTTCGTTCACAGTCTGCGTCATTTCTTTGCCGCCCGCGGCTTGGTCGGAAGAGGGGCTCGTTGATGGTCTGCCGAGGAAGCAAAATTGTTGTGGTACTGGGTGCGATCGCTTTCGCAT
>CAYYHV010000020.1:6971-8262 GCA_964471695.1 uncultured Pirellulaceae bacterium | reverse complement strand
CAGAGCGAAGCGAAGAGTGTGGCCACCAGCACCGTGGGGATGTCTACGACGCTGGAGGATTTGATCCTGCCGGGTAGCGAGTTGCAGCCTATTCCGTTGACCGATAGTGATCAGCCGATTGTTGTTCGTATCACCAATGCGATTCCGCACGGCGATTCCTATCGATACAACCTCGTATTCTATGGGCTGGATGAAGGAAACTTCGACCTCGGAAAATATCTCCAGCGTATCGAGGGCACCGACGCGGTTCCCAAAATTCCTGTGGAAATCACCAGCATTCTGAAGGACGGCCGCGTCAAACCGAACGAACTATCCAGTCAGCAACCGCCAACGTTGGGTGGTTATCGCACGTTGATGATTGTTGCTGCGATACTATGGGCTGTCGGACTCCTGGTGCTCTTGTTCGCCGGTCGTCGAAAGCGTGAAAGCGAAGCCGACGCAGTCGACAATCGAAAATCGCTGGCGGATGAGCTGCGGCCGATGGTGCGGTCGGCGATCGAAGGCAAACTGTCGGACGATCAGCGATCGCGACTGGAACGACTGTTGTTGGCGTATTGGCGAAAACGATTGGGTGTTGCCGATGCGGACCCGGGGGAAGCCATGACGGTGATGCGAAATGACCCGGGAGCCGGTGAGCTGATTCGCAACCTGGAAGATTGGTTGCATCGGCCCGATCCGCCAAAATCGGTGGACATTGAAAAGTTGCTCGAGCCGTACAAGAACATATCCGATGAACCCGTCGCTCAAACCATGAACTCATAACCGAAGTTTCAACGTGACATTCAGTTTTGCCAATCCTCAGTACCTTTTTCTACTGGTCATTCCAGCCATGTTACTGGTCTGGGTATGGAAACGTGTGGGAAGTGAAGTCGCGATGCCGCTGGATAATAGTTCCAAGGAGCACCGTCGAGGATGGTGGTGGAGCATCAGTCTTGCAGAGTCGATTCCCGCTCTGATTTTGGGTACGGTGATTGTCATTCTTTCGGGCCCCCAGCAATTGAGCGAACCTAAATCGAAACGGGCGCTTACCAATATCGAGTTCTGCGTAGATGTCTCGGGCAGTATGACAGCCAAATTTGGTGAAGGCTCGCGTTACGACGGAGCCATGGCGGCGATCAATCAGTTCCTTGAGTATCGTGAGGGCGACGCGTTTGGATTGACCTTCTTCAGTGATATTGCGCTCAAGTGGGTTCCTCTGACGAACGATGTGTCGGCGTTCTCGTGTGCTCCACCGTTTATGAATCCAGCCAAACGACTGCCGCCTGGTTTAGGCGGTGGCACGATGATCGGC
>CAYYHV010000020.1:4244-6961 GCA_964471695.1 uncultured Pirellulaceae bacterium | reverse complement strand
GCCGAGGCCTGATGGCCTGCCGACGCACATTGGTGTCGCGTCCAGAGGGTGATCGTATGATCATCCTGATTTCTGACGGAGCCAGTGCGGATCTCGGCGGTGATCGAGACGGTAAGATTGCCAGGCAGATGATCGACGATGGAATCGTCATCTACGGAGTTCACATAGCGGATAACAACGTACCCGACTCGATTGTGAACATCACGACGATGACTGGCGGCGAAGTCTTCAACCCTGGTGATCCCGATGCCTTGGCCCGTGTATTCAAACGCATTGACGATATGCAGGAAACCAAACTCGAAAAAGGATCGGCTGAGACGCTGGATAACTTCTTTCCGTTCTGCATTGCGGGGCTGTCGCTCCTCGGTACCAGTCTCCTCACTCTTTTCGGATTGAGGTACACGCCATGGTAGCTGAACTTGTCGCCTTTGCCGTGCTGGTCGTCGCGGGGCTCGCCGAAATGCTCCATGCGGCACGATGCCGTCGTATTGGGTACCTCGCGTTTGGGCCCAGCCAGCGTCCGAGAGGTTGGGCCGTGATGTCGCCCGTGCTGCGAGTCGCTGCATTATGCGCGATGGCTTGGGGACTGACGACTTTGTTCTACGCTCCCCCTAAGGTTTACCGGGCACAGGCGGTGCTGGCTGGCAAAGAAGAGCATGTGTTGATTGTGCTAGATGTGTCCCCCAGCATGCGGCTGAAAGATGCGGGACCGGAAAAGAAAGATTCACGTCGCGCTCGAGCGCTTGCTGTCATGGAGTCGTTCTTTAAGCGAGTACCAACAGAAAAGTATCGGTTGTCAGTCCTCGCAGTTTACAGTTCCGCAAAACCCGTCGTCATCGATACCAAGGACATTGATGTCGTACGTTCGATTCTGGGTGATCTCCCATTGTTCCAGGCGTTTGACACTGGCAAAACCAAACTGTTCGAGGGCTTGGAGGCAGCGGCAAAAATTGCCAAGCCGTGGAACCCTCGCAGCACGACGGTCGTATTGATTACTGATGGGGATACGGTGCCGGCTCAAGGCATGCCGCAGATGCCGCCATCGGTTGGCAGTGTTCTGGTGGTTGGAGTCGGTGATGCGATGTCGGGTAGCTTTATTGACGGCGGACAATCGCGGCAAGATGTGTCGACACTACGACAGATCGCGACTCGATTGGGTGGCCATTATCACAACGGAAATGAAAAGCACATTAGCTCCGAGATTATCAATGCGGTGCTTGCTGCCGGTCCGGGTGAGCCAAGTGAAAAGTTGACGAAAAGGGAGTATGCACTGATGGCATTGGGCTTGGGCTCGGTGTTATACGCGCTCTTACCGCTGTTATTGCACTATTTTGGTACCGCATGGCGTCCGGGCGTGTTGACCCATAGGCGTCAGTCCCAATCAAGAAACCAACGTCGGATTTCGCGAGAAATGCCCGATGCTGTATAAATGTGGATCAGATGGTCGCAACCCAGCGGACTCGGAAGTCCGATACGACAAGTATCAAGGCGGATGCGAACGTCCATTCAACGTAGTGAATTAGATCGGAGAAACGACATGCGAAAATGGCTGATTGTCAGCTGGCTTCTGCTGCCGGTTCTCGCCGGAGCCTATCACTTTGGTCCGGGCCAGGAACAACTGGTTCTCGACCAAGTCGATGCGCATTTACGATCGGCTGAACAAGCCGTCGGCGAGGAGCTGTGGGAGAAAGCGGCAAGCGAGTACGAGCTGGCACTTGCGCAAGTGCCGGAAACGCACATTCACCAATCGCGTCAGATTCGATTGGAATTGGCGAAAGTGCAGATGTTCAACAAGAAACTGCCCGATGCCAACAAAGAACTGAAGCAGTTGGTTGAGGATTTGACCTCTGACAAAAACGCGGACCAGGCGTTGTTGGCAGAATCACGGTCGGCTATGGCCAATTCGCAGTACTACATTACCTGGTTGATGCGACTTGAAGGTTTGCCCCGAGAACAGTGGGAACCTGAAATCGAGACAGCACGTCAAACCTACCGTCTGTTGGCTGAGGAATCGGCTTGCTGTGGTGACAACGACTCGCTCCTTCGACATCAGGAAGACCTCGAATCGGCAGTGAAGCTGGCGAGGATGGACCTGAAGGACTTGCAGGGGCTTCCCCTGCCCTCGCAGTGAGCGGGTACGTGAAGCGGCAAAAGCCGTCGACGCGGTCGCGTCAATAAGACCCCCAAGCAGTCATCAGGTTCTGGATTAGGTCCCCTACCGGACGGTTCGGGAAGTTAAACTGGAACGTGGCAACACAACAGGAAGGCCAAGGCCTTCCTGCTTTTTTTTGGCGAAGCAATGAATGCTACGCGGCAACGGCATGACGCCGGTCTGAACTGCAAATCTTCCTGGCATTCTGAAGTAAAAGTCATGACTGTGCGAATCAAGATTCTTTCGACCACGCTAATGCTGTCGATCGTAATTGGACTGGGAAACTATCAACCTGTTCTAGCGCAGGTGCGAGCGGTGCAGTTGGCACCGTCTAGCCCTCTTCCGCCCGAAATCCAGGAAGCCATCGATGCCGCGAAAGCGAAAGCGGAAGCCGCGGCGGAAGGCGACGAGGCAGAATCCACCGAGGAGAAACCGGAATCGAAAGAGCTGACTGAGGAAGAAAAGAAGAAAGCCGAAGAAGATGCGGCGGAAGCCAAACGAAAGAAGGAAGAAGCCGCGCGACTGAAGAAGATTGCCAAACTCAAGTTTGATCGTCGTCCGTCCG
>CAYYHV010000020.1:3315-4234 GCA_964471695.1 uncultured Pirellulaceae bacterium | reverse complement strand
TGCTGAAGAAGTGGTCCAATCCGGACGGTGACGAGGACGAAGAGGAAGAAGACGAGGAAGCGAAAAAGAAGAAGGAAGCCGAGGAGAAAGAGAAGGACAAGGAACCCAAGAAGGAACTGACCGAAGAAGAGAAAAAAAAGAAAGCTGAGGCCGAAGCCGACAAGAAGCGAGTCGAAGAGTTTGACAAGTCGATTGAGGAATTTCAGCGAGCCGTCACGATTGGTGACTGGGAACACGTGAAGACGTTTGTCGCGGGCTTGCCCGAAAAGCAGGGGCAGGCGCTTTACGATCAATTGCTCAAATCGCTAACGGCAAAAGCTCCTGTCAGTATGGATCAACTGCTCTCCGTGACTGGTGAGGTAAGCGAGACGCAGCAGAAACAGCTGAAGGCGATGCTCACATCGGCTCAGGGATCAGTCGGCAAGCGTTATGCGGAAAAGCACGTATTGTCGTTGGCTGATATCAGCGGGGTGATCGAAGCCGCTCCTGGTGATCTGAAGGATAAGCATCTCAGTCAACTGTCGACTTTACTGCGCGCGTCCCTGTCGGTCGGTAACGTACTCGAAGAGTTTCTGATCACGGTACGTGAAAAAGATGATGAATTTCTGACGGATCGCCAAGTCGCCAAAATGTTGCATTCTTGTAGCAAGAAAATCGAAATGGTCGAGTTCTTGCCCGACATGGAAAAAGCCATCGCCGACGATGATCGCGAAGGATTGGATTTGCTGTCCGAACATTTTCTCGCGCTCTACAGTCGTGATAAGAAAATGACGCAGCTTGAGGAGGCTTGGGAAGTGAACCAGGCCGTGTTGGCCGACGGTAAGCTCAAAAAAGCCAAAAAGCTTCAGGCGCTGAATCGCGCCGTCGAGTTGGCTCCCAAGGTTCGCGAAGAATTCGGCGAAGCCTGGCTGGACGAGAG
>CAYYHV010000020.1:0-3305 GCA_964471695.1 uncultured Pirellulaceae bacterium | reverse complement strand
GGTAAGGAGATTCTCGCAACGATCGGAACGATGACTTCGACCAAGCTCTCGCAGTTTCCGCGGGATGCCCAGATTCGATTGCGTGGATTGAAGCTGCAGAAGACTGCCGTCGATGCGTTGATTAAATCGGCGCCGGAACGAGCTGATGAGTGGAAGGAAACGTTGCGATTGCTGGCGTTTAACTGGTTGCAAGAAGCGCAGGTTTCGGTGCAGTACGCGAAATCGTCACAGATGAGTGATCAGATGCAGCGCGATTCGTTTGGCAACATTTACTATATCGGGCGCCGATACTCTTCTCGCTCCAGCAGTCAGATGAGTGCGATTGAGGTCGCGGATGTTCTCGAGAATCGCCCGGAAGGTAAGTGGTTGGAGCTGGTCGCGCAGAGCATTCGACCGAAGTACGATATGGTGTTCTCGCAGTTGTATCTGAAAGTCAACGAAGAGGAGACGGCGTTTCCCTACATTGAAAAACTGTCAGAGACTTATCCTGAAAAAGGCAAAGAGCTCGCCGAAGAGTTTTTGCGGATCTGGACAAAGAACCACAATCCGAACGAAGCCAACGATCGAACGAACTCGTACATGTACATCTATGGCTATGAACGTAAGGCGGAACGCATTCCGCTGACGCGGTCCAAGCAAGAACGCAACCTGAAGGATCTTGCCGACTGGGTGAAGCGACTGAAGAAGCTCCCGTTCGAGTTGGACGAGAAGCTGTTGGTCAAAGCATTCACGACCAGTCACAGCAAAGCGGAAGTCTATCGGCTGCCAGCCATCGAAAATGTATTTGGTTCGATCGGCGAACTCGAATCGGAAACGTTGGCGGAAATGATTCAGCAGATGCGAGTCAATCTGGCTGGAGTCTGGCGAAAACCTGACGTTCAACAGCGCAGTGGCACGAAACGCAAGAAGCAGGATATTCAGCTCGAAGTGACTCGTGGTTATTCCGTAGCCACCAATGTGCTTGATGATGCGATCAACAAGTATCCAGATGAATGGCGACTGACGCTGGCCAAAGCCGCGATTGTCCACGACGAAAACGACTATCGTCAGAGCATTCAGAAGAGCTCCGAGTATTCGGAACGTCGAGGCCAAGCCATGGAGCTCTATGCCAAGGCCGCGGAACAGTATGCCGGCGCCGTTCCGGATTTGCCTGAGAATGAGCAATCCAACAACGCCTACGATATGTGGTTCTATTCGGCATTAGGTGCTGCAGACCTTGGGCGTATCAATCAGGATACCGTCGCAGACATGAAGCAGATCCCGTTGATTCGTGATGCGATTGCAGCGTTGCCCGGCGAAGCTGCACAGAATCATCTGGATCGTTTTGCCAACGCATTGTTCACTCGCATGAGTTCCGTGAATCCAGCCTGCAAGTTCCGCTACCTCAAGGGGGGGTTCGAAATTGTTGGAGATCACAAGCAGGCGCACGAAGCCCGCAAGGTCTGGGATTACTATCACGATCTCGTGACAGAGATCAAACTCGAATCGTCATTGGATGGAAGTGACGTCGTGGGGCATGAAGAACCGTTTGGCGTCTTCGTGAACGTTCGGCACACGAAGGAGATTGAACGGGAATCCGGTGGATTTGGTAAGTATCTCCAGAACCAGAACAACTCGTACTACTTCTCCTACAACTACGGGCGCCCGACGGAGAACTATCGCGACAAGTTTGAGGAAGCCGTCACCAAGGCGTTGGAAGAGCAGTTTGAGATTCTGTCCATCACTTTCAATCATGCCGAAACCCAATCCAAGGCGGTCAAGCCTTACGGTTGGCGCGTCACGCCCTACTGTCACTTGATGTTGAAAGCTCGTGGTCCCGAAGTCGACAAGTTGCCGCCGATGCAGCTGGACCTCGACTTCCTGGATACCTCGGGATACGTTGTGCTGCCAATCGAGTCCGCGGCGGTACCGCTGGACTGTTCGAAGGGAGAACCACGGCCGTTCAAGGATTTGAAGCTGGTTCAATCCTTGGACGAACGGCAAGCTGAGGATGGCAAGCTTGTACTCGAGGTCAAAGCTTCGGCTCATGGTTTGATTCCGCCGCTTGAGAAAATTGCCGACGTAAAATCGGAAGGATTCAAGATTGCGTCGGTGGATGATCAGGGAGTCGTCGTTAAGGAATACGACAAGGAATCGACGGACGTCGAAATCACGACTGAGCGATTATGGACCGTGACCTTCGAAGCCGCGGACGACCTTGCGGAAAAGCCGACGGCGTTTTCATTTGCCAAACCACAGGAAGAAGACGTCGAAGTCGTTTACCATCGCTACGTCGACGCGGATCTCGCAGAAGTCGAACCGACGATCAATTTGGAACAGCAATACGGCGAAGTCAAAGCGTATCCGATGTGGACGATCGGCATCGGCAGCCTGTTGCTCATGGGATGTATTGGCGCGATGGCGGTTTTGAATAAACCGAAGGAAAAGAAAAAAGTCGAAGACGAATTTGGGCTGCCAGAACGCGTCACGCCATTTACTGTGCTGAATTTGCTCAAGTCGATGCAACGCCACAATGGGATTCCACCGACCGAGATGGATCGACTTACCGGCGACATCAATCGACTGGAACGCCATTACTTCGTCGAACCGGAAGACCACGAACCGAATCTAGAGGCGATCGCGAAGGATTGGATTGGCAAACGTTCACGTCGTAACGGTTCCAAACCTGTTGGACGTGGCTAACGCCCGATAGCGTGCTCACGTCGACGCAGTGTAATTTAAGCATCGTTCTATTGTGTGATAAAACAAAACGCTGACGGATGGACCGGATTGCGGTCCGCCACCGTGTCGTCCTAACTCGGCTTCATCGCATCACTCTCGCCAGTTTGTGTAGTTCTCGCCATAATGCCGGGGACGCATTCGCATTCTGACTACGGAGACTAGGCGATGAAACGACGCGACTTTATCAAGACCTCTACGGCTGCCGCATTGGCGACGACTTTAGCCAGCGATTCATTGTTCGGCGACGAGTCCGAGAAAGCCGCGTGTTGCGAACGCACCTATGCGACTCCTGCCGAAGCCATGAAATCGCCTGCGGAGACGCTACTCTACGTTCCTGCCATTTATGCTGGCACGCAACGCGAAAAGCCAGATTATCTGGCGACGGTGGATGTGGACCCAGACTCGAAGACCTACAGCAAAGTCGTCAATCGGTTGAACATGCCGAACGTGGGTGACGAGTTGCACCATTTTGGTTGGAATTCATGTAGCAGTTGTCATGGCCAGGAAGGCAAATCCCGGCGCTTTATTGTGCTGCCCGGAATCACGTCAGGACGTATTCACTTTGTGGATACGGAGAACCCGAC
>CAYYHV010000019.1:21858-31868 GCA_964471695.1 uncultured Pirellulaceae bacterium | reverse complement strand
GCCCTGAACCGTTGCAACACAGAACACGCGCCGTGGCACATCGTACCGGCAGATCGCAAGTGGTATCGCAACTTTATCGTGAGCAAGATTTTGCGGGAGACGCTGGAGAAAATGGATCCGCAATTCCCACCGGCCGAACCGGGACTCGATGATATCACCGTCGAATAGGCGTTCTGGCGTGGATGGTTGGACTGAATTGCTGCTTGCCCACAATACCGACGGGTTTTTCGCGACTGCTATCATCGTTGCGCATTCCATGTTGGTGCATCGCTATGAGATAGATACCATTCGCATCGCAATGGGCCCTCCTCGCTTTCCCCTTGGATTGAATCATGGATGAACTTACCGACAAACTGGTAAGCACAGTTTCTAACGAACGACGCAAAGCGATTGAGCAACTCATGCTCCATCCCTCGATTGCTCGTGTCTTGGCCGTTCCCTTGGTCTTGGCTACGGGCTACGAGGACGAAACCTCAGAGCTTGCTGACAACATCCTCGAACAGATTGGTGCCCCCCGAAGTGAGGATGCTCTGCCGATAGTAGAACTCCTCCACCATTCGTCGGCTCGAGTCGCTTCGTGGGCCGCAACACTACTGGGGCGCTTGGGCCAAGCCGATTTACCAACCGTAAAGGCGCTTGGGGAAGTCATTGCCAACGGTGCCGAGATGCACGTTAAACAACAGGCGGCTTGGGCGCTGGGACGTATCGGTCCAGGAGCGGTCGACGTGGTAGAAACCCTCAACGCGGCGACCGAGTCTGACGATCTGCGTTTGGCTCGAATCGCTCGCCGGGCTATCAAGCATATCGACGCCGTCTGAAAAGCGTTCTTCAAATCACCTAACTGGGGAAAATCAACCCGGACCTTGGAATTGCTTGCGATAATGTTGCCTGCAATGAATCAGGAAACTATCATGGGCCGTGTCGGGTGATCTCTCCGACAACTACCGCAATACCGCACAAGACACACCGCCAATGCCAACACCAATTCGCTCGATCCTCGTGGTCGAGCGCGTTGGTGTTGGCATTTTTTTATGGCGTGCCAACAATATTCTGTGATCGAGGCAAGTACTCATGACTTTGACGTTACGTCTGTTTCTTATCGTCTCCGCACTCTGCGGTACTGCGCTGGCTGGTCATACAAACAACATCATGATCACCGGATTCTGGCCACCAACAAATAATATGGTTCGGCACTTCAGCACCAATCCCGAACAAAATCCCGAAGGATGGCAGGGAGAAAACTGGGAAGGTCGCGGCTACAACATCCACTCTTTCTTCCCCGAATTTCCGGACTGGCCGAATGATCGAAAAGGCACTGGTGACTTTGAAGTCGACTATCAGGATACGTCCGAAGATTTTTGGCGCATCACGGAAGAAATCAAACCCGTCGCAATCATCACGTTCAGTCGCACCGATCGTCGGCGCTGGGAACTGGAAACGCAACAGCGAAACCTCGAAGAATGGGGCGATGATTTTGAGGCGCCTTTTCAACCGACTCCGTCAGCGCCCGACGACAGTGTTGAACCCGGCCACATTCGCTACTCGACGTTGCCTACATTTGAGATCGTCGAAGCCGTACAAGCCGCGAGCCTTCCACGCCTGAATCCTTACGTCGACGAAGTCGGGTTCGGTGGTGGATTTGTGTCTGAATTTATCGCTTATCACGGAACGTGGTACCAGGATTTGCATTCCTCGCCCGACGATCCATTTCGCAACGTGGCGGCTGGGCATATTCATGTCGGCCAAAACGTTCCATTGGAATCGGCAACGCTGGCAACGGAAATCAGTCTGCGAGTCCTGATTGACCACGTGAACGGTATTCTGGTTCCTGAACCGGGGACACAAGGAATGCTCATTCTGGCTGGATTGTGTCTTGTTGGTATCAAGCGACGTAGAAACCCGTAGGACTCCGCGGTCAGACAGAAGCCGCTTTGAGATACTCAGCCAACTCGGCTGAAAGCGCCTCGACGACTCGCGGGCACAGACCTGCGACGTCGTTCGACTCCCACCGATCATCGGGTTTGGCATACAGCCGGCCAACCCGTTCGTCATCCGAGTCGGCGCTGATTTGCAGAGTCCATTCGTCATTGCGAATGACATGGCTCTGCTGCCCAATAGAAATTGCCTGACGAACGTCACTCGTCACGGCAAGTTCATTCAGCGGCATCCCCAGGTTGTGCTCGATGCCAAACATCTCCGCAAGTGCGTGCCACATGGTGGCGGGTTGGATGATGGTTTGCGATCGGAAAATCTGAGTATCGTCGAGAGGGTTGTGTAACATCCATGGTAGATACAGGGACTCATGGAACATACACTCCTCTGCGGCTCCTACGATTCCATGTTCCCCTAACGGGTAACCGCGCGTCGAAGTGACTCCCAACGCAACATCTTTTGACGAACGAATCCAATCCCATACAAGGCTGAGGTTGCGGTCCAATGCGTAGACTTCTGCAGCATAGGCTTGGCTCAGTCCCAACAGGTAATCAGGATCAGGTTCTTGTCCAAGGATTTCACTCGGCGGCTCGACGAAACGCGGAGGTCGCGGGTCCTCTTCATCCGCCATAAACTCGCGGAACGGATATGGTGCATCCCAAGTCGAGTTCATGGCGCTGGCGTGGACCCACAGCACAAACGGTGGCTTCATTGATTCGGCAACGCTCACCGCATGAGCCATCAACTTTGCGAATCGCGTTTCATCCAGCGACGGGGCGCATCGACTTGGCAGATCGCATTCATAGAGTACATGCTGATCAAATGACTCGCCGAGTTTGTGGTCGCAAATGGTGTTGTCATCCGTTACGAGCGACGTGGCGATATTGCGCCTTGAGAGTTGCTCGATAATCGACACGCTGGATTGAGGCGCCGACGCAATGTGCTCACCCAACCAAAGCGAACGATAGGCTCTCGTGAGATCAATGGAATCCGCAACGCACGTTTCAAAAAGCAAGGACCCCGCTGCGATTTCATTCAATGTAGGCGTATCAACCCAAGTGTTACCGTAGGGACCAAGGAAAGAAGGGTTCAAACGATCACAAACAAGAATGATCGCGTTGGTTGGCGTGTGGTCTGTCAAACTATTTTGCCGCCCACAGTGGCGGAGCGCAATGGGAATGAAGGAGCGTTAATAAATTCAGTGATACTATACCGCGACGATAAGCAGTCGAATCGGACTGCCTCGATGCAGTGGATTATCCATGAATTAACCAGCTCGCCTATGCCCCACCTGTCACCTTGAGAAACGATGACCGCAGTTGTTGCATTTGCAATGCCAGATCGGCACACTCGCTTGGCAGTCTGGACAGAGCTCCGTATTCATCACCTTGGAACCAACGAGGCTGCCGCTCGCGCCATTGAGCAGATCAGGTTCGTAATGATCGTCCAGAATGTTTCGCGCGTCGTAACTCGGGGTGGGTGCAGGAACAACAATCCGAACGGCGCAATGTGGACACCGCCCTTTTTTTCCCGCGTACTTACTCTTAACGTTGAGACTGTGGCCGTTGGAACATATAACTCGAATGCCCATCGCGATCGCCCTTGAAGAGGAAAAGGTATACCGCGATCACCACGCAATGGTCTCAATGACGCAAACACGACTGCGCCGAAATTCCATGCACAGTAACCGCCCGCTCACGGAACCCGACTCAATTATTGGTTCCGCCTTTTTGCCTCGCCTTGTTCCGCGCGCATTTAGAGAAACGCGCGGCCTTCTTCAGTTCGCTTGGATCGTATTCTAATCCAAAAAGGCTGTTGACGCCAAAGATTCGAAGAATCGAGCGGAAGTGTTACGATGCGGCAAATGGAGCGTCTTTACTGAACAGGCCTCTTAGAACATCCCGCTCAGGTCGAAAGATGCGGTGTTCGCCATGCGTAACCTGTTGCGGAAACACTTCCAGCCGGCTGAGATTTCTCCTGCCGCATAGAATAGAGACCCGACATGATTCCTGCCATCATATACAGCAGTCCATTCTCAAGGGGCGTGTAGCTGATTTCGTGAAACGCCATTTGACATACAAATACGATGACCAAGAGCAAGAATAAAAGCGCCTGACCACGCATCCAATTTGGCGCGTGCTGATCTGCCCACAAACGATAAGCCCGACGGCACCAAGCTCCAAACAAAGCCATATAAGTCAGGAAGCCGAACAGCCCTAGTTCGACAAGCATATTGAGAAGGCTGTTGTGGTGAATCAGGCTTCGGATGGATTGAAGGTCAAGGCTTGTCCCTCGATCGTTCAGATAGGGCATCTTCTGTTCTGCGAACTGACCGAATCCGAAACCAGAGAACGGTTTGTCTTGAAACATCTTCCAAGAAACATAGGCAAAGACGGCTCGCATCTCCGTCGACTCCTTGGACTCTTCCGCAGAAGTCTCACGCTTGACTGACAACAAGGCATCCTTTGCAAACACACCCGCGAAGACTGCGAAGATCGAAGCAAAGACAACGGCTCGCTTCAGGCGAACGGGAAAAGTCATCACGGCGATGCACACGCCTGCACAAATCAATGCTAACCAGACGCTTCGGGTATAGGTCGCGTAAACTGCAGACGTGTACAAACCCAACAAAGCAAAGCCCAGCAGCTGTCCATGTCGCCCCCATCGACGCTGAGTCACCAATGGTATCCACGTCGCGAAAAGGCAAACAAGCAGATACAGCCCAAGACGTACCGATTGCAGGAAGGGCCCACGGGCTCGGCCGAAGTGAATGCCGGCCAGAGGATCCGCAATCTTACGCGGGAATACGAACTGCCACATTCCGGCAACTTCACATAGCGCAGTGATCGACAGATAGACTCCAAAGACGGCGAGAACTGCGTACAGAACGTCGACACCTTTCTTCTGAATATTGGCTCGACGGGCAATCCAGTACAAAAGAAACGGGATCAGGTATCCTTCGAACAAGTGGGGAAGAACCGGAGCCTGCTCAAACCCGGGATCCCGCCAATTATGCGTAAATGTATTGATAAACAGGATCGCAAAGAATCCCATTAACAGCCACTCTGAAGCTGGTATGTCTCTGGCAGACGTTTGATTTCGAACCCATTGGTACGCAAAGACCGCCAGCAATCCGCCAAGTGCGATACGGTCCACCGTAAGCGTGGTAAATCCCAACTCGAATCTGACAATGTCGTAATTGAGCAGTCCAGCCGCAACCAGATAAAGCCCACAAAGCACCACAAGCGAAACACGAGGAGTCAAGAAGACCGCCCATACGGCAATCGCGATCAGGACAAACAATAAAAGCAAAGGCATTTCGCTACCAAACTTCGAGATACAAACGATGGATATTCGTCGCGCGTAGATCTCTACCCACACTCCCAACAATAGGTCACGCCTCGACTGCCACCAGTTCGCCACGGACGATTCCGCCCGTTTCTACGATGTATTTTCGAAACATCTCGGCAAGACCATGACATTCCGAACAGCCGCTAAAGAACACGTAGGTCGTTATCCGCAATTCACCCACATTGGAATTGCACATCGGTGGGTGTGACCAACAGTTACATGGTCTTTGTCCGAATTGAGAACTGGAAATATGGAAATTGAGCTCATCACCCAGCCTACGGGTTGGAGCCACGACGAGTGGAATGAATTAGCAACAGCCCACCCTTTCCTCCAATGGGAATGGCTCGGCTCGTGGTGGAACCACTATGGTAAAGACGGCCAACTCTTCGTTGTCGCCATCAAAGAAGGCGGCAAAATAGTCTGCCTGGCGCCTTGGTATATCGAAAAAACACTCCGAGGGCGTACGATTCGATTTTTGGGGAGCGGCAAGGTCTGCACTGACCACATGTCACTTATGTGTCGCCCCGAACAAGCCATCGAATACGCAGCTGCAATTGCAAAATTCCTGCTGAAGAACGACCAGTGGGATCAACTGCAATTGGTCGGAGTCGATCAAGATGACCCCGCCATCACCCACTTATTCAATGTGCTCGCCCAACAAGGACTCTCCAACAGTCGCAAACCGGGGTTACCGTGCTACGGCATCTCGCTTCCTCGCAGTTGGGATGAATACCAGTCGCGCCGCTCAAAATCGGGTAAACACGAGTGTCGCAAAATTCGAAAATGGATAGACGCGGGTAAGTTCACATTCTTCACTCCAACATCGCTGGAAGAACTCGAAGCGAGTTGGTTTGAGTTCGTTGACATGCATCAGCGACGTCGCGAAGCCGTTGGTGAACAGGGTTGCTTCAACTTCCATCCGTTCGGCGAATTCTTATGGGAAGCGTCAACCAAGCTGCTCGAATCCGGCCACCTGCAACTGACGTTCGTCTATCAAGATGGCATGCCCATCGCAGCCCAATATGCCCTGAAGAGCGACGACACGTTGTATTTCTACCAATCAGGATTGAATACGGATTACATGAAATACAAGCCAGGCCAAATCGTCTTGCTGCACACTATCGCCGATTCGATCGAGAAAGGCCGAAAATACTTCGACATGATGCGAGGCGATGAGCCCTACAAGATGCGCTGGCGCGGTGAAGAACAAGCCACCGAAGAATTTCGCGTCGCGGCTCCGCGATTGGTTCCCAGAATCCAGCTTGGCGTTTGGCAAACAAAAAAAGCAATATCTCAAGCAGTCCATTCTGCGCGTGATTACTCAGTCAACGAAGGGAGAGGATAGTTTTGGGAACCAGTCCTTTGATCGGCGAGCTGATTCGCTCGGCATATTACTACGCGACGCTCCCATTGCGATCGTGGAAACGAAGGCAGATGGCGTCCGCAGGTCAGGCTCCGTTGTGCGTATTGTTCTACCACCGAATTGCAGATTCATACCCCAACGGCTGGAGCATGTCCAATGCTCAATTCCAAGCGCAAGTCGACTGGATGCAACAGAACGTCGACCTGATTTCGATGGAGGAAATCCAGCGTCGCAAGGCGGCTGGAAGCAACCATAAAGTTGCGGTGAACATCTCCTTCGATGATGGCTATGCGGAAAACTGCGAAGTCGCTTTGCCCATGCTCATCGAACGCGGCATACCCTGTACCTACTTCGTTTCGTTGGATTTCATTCTAAATCAACGCGCCTTTCCGCATGACATCGAAGCCGGACAGCCACTGCCGCCCAACACGACTGATCAGCTGCGAGCACTCGCCGACGCGGGGATTGAGATTGGTGCCCACACAAGAAATCACCCTAACGTCGGAGCCATCAAAGATCACGACGTGCTCGTTGATGAAATCGTCACCGCAACAAGAGAACTGTCTGAGCTCATTGAACGCCCAATTCGGTATTTCGCCTACCCTTTTGGAAAACCGGAGAACATGACTCAAATGGCTACCGATCTTGCTCGCGAGTCGGGATTGGAAGCCGTTTGTTCCGCCTACGGTGCCTACAACCTTCCAGGTGAAGACCCCTTCCATATTCAAAGAATTCACGGTGACCCCGAGTTCACACGGTTTCGCAATTGGCTGACTGTCGACCCCCGGAAACTGTCGATCGGTCGAGATTTCAAATTCCAAAAAGTAGATATTCGCCAGCCGCAATCGGTCGGTTGATGAATCGGGAATAAACGAATGACGCAAACAAACAAGCTCTCGCCTCGCAACGAACGAGGTCCATTGAAGATCATGTTTCTACTGACAAGTATGCCAGTCGGTGGAGCCGAAACCTTACTTGTGAATCTGATCGCACGCCTGGACCCAAAGCGATTCGTCGCCGAAGTCTGCTGCCTGAAAGAAAAAGGGCCATTGGGCGAAGAGCTGGCGAAGACCATTCCCGTGCACGACAACTTCATTCGCGGAAAATACGATGTCACGGTCCTCAACCGACTGGCTCGATTGTTCAAGACACAAGAGGTCGACGCCATCGTCACAGTCGGCTGCGGTGACAAGATGTTCTGGGGACGCATGGCTGCCTGGCAAGCCCAGACGCCTGTCATCGCCAGCGCCTTGCACTCCACTGGTTGGCCAGATGGCGTTGGACGACTGAATCGCATGCTGACGCCACTCACCGATGCATTTATCGGCGTTGCTCAAGCCCATGGTCAACACCTGATCGAACACGAAGGGTTTCCAAAACGCAAGGTGCACGTGATTCCCAATGGTGTCGACGTGGAGCGATTTCATCCCAACTGCGCTGACATTGCCGAACTGCGTAGCGACCTTGGGTTGCCAGTCCACGGTCACATCGCTTGCATTGTGGCTGCCTTGCGTCCTGAGAAGAATCATCATCGTTTTCTCGAAGCCGCCAAGATCGTAAGCGAAAGAATTCCCACCGCGCACTTCGTCGTCGTGGGGGATGGCCCTATGCGAATCGAACTGGATTACTTTGCTCGAGAACACGAACTCCAGGAGTTCGTGCACTTCCTGGGGAACCGTAGTGACATTCCAAGAATACTTCGCGCCTGCGATGTATTCGTTCTCAGCTCCGATAACGAAGCCGCGCCTGTCTCGATCCTCGAGGCCATGGCTTCGGGCATGCCGGTTATCTCATCGGATGTTGGCAGCGTTCATGAAATGGTGAAGAACGGCGAAACCGGCTTCCTCGTACCGCTCGAAGCCGAAGCATTTGCGGACCGGATTATTGCCCTGTTTGACGATGTCGAGCTCTGCGAAAAAATGGGAGCCGCAGGGCGTGAACACGTCGTCAACTACGGCTCGTTGGAAATTATGGTTGACGGTTACGAGGAACTCCTTAGTTCGCTCTACGATCAAAAGGCGGGCGGTGGCGAAGACCTGACGGAAGAACTTCCCTTTGTCCCAGATGTCTCCGGAGATCTCTCATCCGTGACAGAAGCCGTCTAAACCCAACTGTCGGACAACTTTCGGCAGAATGACACAGAACCACCCAACTGCCACGTTGGGTGGGCGATCAACAACAGCAGCTCAGGATGCTCTAGCCCGCCAGTCTGCGGCTCACGTCTGCCCGCGGCAATCCCTGCCGTTCACGTGAGCCTTGCGCTTTGCTCCGATCGTATCAGGCGGCGTTTTCACGTGACCGGGCGATGCCCAGAGATTGAATGGCGGGCCTATAATCCGATGCGAACGTGGTATACGATTGTGGCTACGGCCGAAGTCGCCTGGGACCAGGCCCGACCACCTCCCGATCACCCACTTGCTTTGTTGTGCTGGCGAGCCCCCTATGCGGATGACCACAGCGGTTCTGGCGTTCATCGCCAAGGTACTCAGCGGGGCTACGGTGCGCTGGATCGAATGCCAACCTGACACCTGCCAGCGCGTGTACTTTGCCAATCATACAAGTCACCTTGACGCTCTGGTTGTCTGGTCGTCGCTGCCACCTGAAGTCCGAGCCTTGGCTCGACCCGTCGCTGCCAAGGATTACTGGGATCGGGGCAAAGTCCGACGCTATCTGGCCGGTCAATTTAACGCGCTGCTGATCGACCGAACGGAAATCAAAGTCCACCAGAGTCCAGTCGATTTAATGATTCGCGAGATTGGCGACAAATATTCATTGATCGTATTTCCTGAGGGCGGTCGAAACCCAGACACAGAAATGCGAGAATTCAAAAGTGGGTTGTACTACCTGAGCAAGAAACGGCCTGACCTCGAGCTGGTCCCGGTGTATATGGAAAATCTTAATCGAGTTCTACCCCGCGGCGAATTCCTCCCCGTGCCCTTGCTCAGCTCTATCAAGTTTGGTCCACCAATCTGGCGAGAAAACAAAGAATCCAAAGTCGAGTTTCTTAAGCGTGCTCGCGAATCCGTCCGAAGACTGAAGGAACTCTAATTTCGTGGCAAACGTGATCGACATCTTTGTTAACACCGAAGTCATCCTGGCTCAGATTATCCGCCAGAGATTTCCACTTCTGCAATTACAGACAATGATTCTTCTGGGAGTCGTGCTGGTATTGCTTGGAATCGCTTACGCCGTTGGAGAGTATCTGAGGCGACAACCCGAAACCAACATGAACCCAGCATTGGTCCAGTCCTTCAACAGCCGCGTGGCTGGATGGTGGATGCTCTACGCGTTGATGGGAGCCGCTCTGCTGACCGGGAAATCGCGTTTCGCTGCTGTGGCATTCTTCTTCACGATTTCCTTCTGG
>CAYYHV010000019.1:0-21816 GCA_964471695.1 uncultured Pirellulaceae bacterium | reverse complement strand
TGCGCTGAGCGAATTCATAACCCTTACCCCAACGCGGTTGGGCGATCATCGCGCACTTTTTTGGGTGTTCTTTATCTTCTCGCCACTCCAATATTTTTTGGTCTGGCTCGGACAAGAGCAATATCCGATCGGTACGCTAACGATCGACGCCTACCAACTCTTTACCAATTTGATTCCAGTCTATGCATTCCTGTTCATTCCGGCGCGAGTCGCGTTAGCGGGTGACCACAAGCGATTCTTGGAACGTACTGCAAAAATTCAGGCAGGCTTGCTCGTTTGCGTCTACGCACTCAGCCATGCTCCTGCCCTACTCGACTTGCCACTGGTGAACCACAGCGGCGCCCGCTGGGAAAACGGAAACGCCGGCGTTCTGGTATTCTTTATCATTGTTGTGCAATTGAGCGACGTTTTTGGCTTTGTATGGAATCGAATGATTGGCAAACGCGTAATTGCCCCAGCGATTAACGCCAATAAAACATGGGAAGGCTTTACCGGCGGCACGATAACCGCCACGCTAGTGGGGATGGGATTGTGGTGGGTGACTCCGTTCAGCCCGATTCAGGCAGCAGGCATGTCTATGCTCCTTGCCGTTATGGGTTTTGCCGGCAGCATGACGATGTCAGCCATCAAACGTGATCGCGGAGTCCAAGATTACGGGACGCTCGTCGAAGGCCACGTTGGCGTACTGGACCGCTTCGATTCAATCTGTTTTGCCGCTCCCATTTTCTTTCACGCGACTCGCTTTTTCTTCACCTAAGCCACTGCTAACGCGACCAATCGAAAGACGGAGGCCAGGGCATTACTAACGGATGCTGGATTCGGCACTCTAATTGTCGTACCCTGAACGGTGTGTAATACAGTGTTTTAAGGGGTACGGATGCAGAACCAAAAAGCAACCCGACGTGGTTTTCGATTTAGCATGCGGTCGCTCATCGTGCTTGTTTCTGCAAGCGCCGTGGTGACCATGATCGTGGTGCGCCCCATAACGCTGGCTCGAAATCAGTGGATCGCTCTCGAACGAATCGCTACGCTGGGCGGGAAATTCGAAACGGGAGTTGTGGTATCCGACAACGCAATGCTGGGCAGCCGGATTGCCGAGCGATTCTACCCCGGCATGTTGACGACAACACTGATCAATGTCGATTTGACGGATTGTGAGATCACAGACAACGACGTCAAACTTATCTCGAACTTGCGATTCATGCGGAAGCTTACCCTGACGGGGACGGCTGTTGGTGACCAAGCCATCAAGCAACTTAGAAACCAGGAGCGATTGATTCATCTCGACATCAGCGGAACGGCAGTGACAGACGAAGGCATCCAGTCGCTAATCGATGTCGAGTCGCTAAAATCATTGCGAGCCATGGACTGCAGTGTCTCCACGAGATCGCTGGCTCTCATGGATTCGGCCCTGCCAGGTCGTCGATTCGTCGAACAGCGTGCCGCCGAAGACCTCGCCAATACTGGAGCCTTCGTAGGCTATTTCACCCAACCTGCTGACGACCCAACAGGCACGCACGATCTCGAACCACAGAAAGATATTCTGTATCTTGTGGCAACACCAGAAGATCACATCATCAATGATGATTTTGTGTTTCTGATTGGCCAACTACATTCGTTACCTGAATTGGTGATCGAAAAGGCAAAATTGGGGCAAGCACGACTCGATTTTCTGGCGACGAACCCGTCGATTAAGAACCTGACGATACGCAACGTTGAAATCAATGACTTTGATCTCTCATCTATCGCTCGCATGAAACAACTCGAACGGCTTCATCTGGAAGGATGTGAAACGCTAACAGGCCATAATCTCTCCTTACTGCAGGACCTGCCGAATTTACGGCTGTTGCTCATCAAAGGCTGCCCCAAGGTGCCGGATTCGCAACTACGGTCTCTCGCAAAGAATCTTGTGCGATGTGATTGTGATTTCGAATATCGCAATCCATTCCAGCCAACAGATGCAATTGACGTCTACTCCGCAAAATGAAAACGGCAACACGCTCATCGCGATTTCGTTTTGGGTTGCGATTCCTCATCGCGGCGACGACTGCGATGGCTCTCCTTATGGCATTCGTAGCCCGTCCACTGCAAATCGCCAGAAAGAACCAACGCATAATCAACCGGATTGCCGAGCTGGGTGGTTCGACTTCGGGTGGAATCTCTATCGAATCTGACGGACTGGCGTGGTACCTGACGAGTTTTGTCTATTCGAGGGAGGCGTTCACTCAACTCCGCACAGTGGACTTGTCCAACAGCAAAGTCACTGATGCCGATTTGGTCGACGTCATGAAACTCAACCACATTCGAAAATTGAATCTTAGTGGGACGGCCGTCTCCGATAAGGGACTCCCCGCCATCAAGAGCGAGTGGCTCATACAGTTGAACCTGGACAACACCCAAGTCTCTGACGATGGTATCAAACACCTTATTGATAATCGCAACTTGGGGAACCTGCATGTTTTCAACAGCAACGTATCCTACGTGGGACTGGAGAAACTAGACGCGAACCTCCCCTACGCGCAGTTTGCCGAACAGTTCGCTACAGAAAATCTCAAGGCGATGTTCGTCCAAGTCGTCGACACCGCTCGCTACACAGATTTTGATCTCAACGGCCAACATATTACGGCGGACCTAGGAGTCGAAATCCACGACGTCATTGTGGGAATGAACCGCAAACTGCATGTGACACGAGGCATGGTCGAACATCTGAGTCATCTTAATTCATTGCAAGAACTGAGAATTCACGGTGTCACCGTCGAGCCGGGCAGCTTTGATGCTTTCTCAGGTTTGGCTGCTCTGGAGACTCTGGAAATCTACTTTGCCGACATCCAAGACGCGGATATCCTCTCCATCGCACGCCTGAAGCAGATTGAAAAACTCGATCTATACGGTTGCCCTCGGCTCCAAGGCCAAGAACTCAACGCACTCACAAAACTTCCCACCCTGAAATCGCTTACCATCAAGGAATGCCGTGGCATCCCTTCGAAGCTATTGGATGAACTCGACGCCAAGCTTCCGAACTGTGAATTTGAGTATCACCATTACGGCAAAGAATAGAATTCGTCGCGATCAATTCTATCTCCACATCGTCGACTTTGGGTCCATGTAGATACCTGTGGGCGGTGGACCACTGCGGCGCAACTGCACGCCCGGTCCAACCGCAATGGACGGCTGTTGATTCCATTCCAAGACTCGTTGCGAAGGCCGTTGCGTCGGCTGAGGCCTTGAGGTCATAGATTGTAGCAACTGCGACGACGCGACTCGCGAAGACCCGGGAGTCCATGGTTGTTTGGATACAGGACTCAGTTGTTTGGCAACAGCGCGATGTTCATCCCGTTTTCGAGCGTACCAACTTCCAGACGGGACTTGTTCCGGGCGCGGCATCATTCCCAACGTGTCGTCTCCACCCCCGTCTTGCCCCAAGGGACTGCGACTGCTCGCACGGAACGGTCCGCGCGCCGTTAATGGTTCATTGAACGGCGCCGCGGACGCCAATTGGGATGGGTCGACGGATGCTCGGGACTTCTCAAAAGCATGGCTACCTTGACTGACCCAACTCACCCAATCCAGTTGCAATTCTGAGAGATCGCGGAACCCGTAAAACTCTTCCGTGGCTCGGTCCCAGTTTCCGGTGTCCATTCCGCGGCCAACATAGTCCACGAATTTCCGCTTTCCACCTTGGTACAGCAGGTACTGTGCGACTGAATGCCCTTGCGAGTACAGCGGCATGATGTCATGCGGATACTCCTTCATGCGAAACATTCGATTGAAGGGAATGCTTCGCGGCGGGTTGGACGTAAGGAACTGCATCAAGAATTGCTGCTGCTTTTCTTTTTCTTCTGGGTGTTCGACGGTTGTGCATGCCCCTTCATCCGCCCAGCGTGGCAGCGGACGCCCAAAGTGCGTCGCGAAGATGGTGTGCGTCACCTCGTGGGGTAGCACAGAATCGAGCAAACGCTGTCGAGACCCTTGAATCGACATTCGCCAACCAAACGGCTGTCGACCTTCGAACATGAAACTTGTGGCTCCACCCGCCCCGAGGTGGGGGCCTTCATCAACCGTGATAGGACATGGCTGTCCCCACGGCGGAAGTTCCTCTCCTAACCATTCGAGGGCCAGGTCGCGCCGATAGACTTCGGCCATCTCGCAGACTTCGCGAGCCAATCCGGGAGACGCTGTCGTAACAATAAAGTTCTGTGTGCGATGACTGGCAGCCTGAACCTCGTTGGCAATCAATAAGCCGAAGACACTAGCGCAGAGCGCAACGCGTTTCACGAGAGCATTCATGCTCAAATCCCTCCTTGGATGTGATGTAACTATCAACACTTCCTGTGTTGATCTTGCTGGAAGCAACCATTGCCGGTCGGCTGTACATTTCATGTTGAAACGAAACTTAAGACCTGTGACAGGCTGTCGTATCCCATGCGAAGCAAATCGCGGACCAATCAGCTTTGCCAACGTTGAATGGAACATTGCGTTTCATTCAACAACAGCGGCTTTCCCCCTTCGCCAAACAAGTTGAAGCTACATCCAAAATGTGGTGCAGGATCGGGGCCCCAATCCTGCGGTTTGTAAAGTTTGCAAAGAGTACGACAACGATCCAATCCCTGCCAGTTCGCTCAACCACCCAAGCGCCGCGGTAAACGATTTCCCGCAAACGACCTTAAGTTGATTCACAAATAGAAGTGACTGCTGGCATTCGAGAGCGGTCAAGTCGGCTGGCTTTCGACGATACGCTGCACGTCGAAAAACACTTTGACGCTAGCAGTCGTCGATCAAATTCCGAACGACAGCGGTGTTCGCCTCGGGAAACCGACAATCTTCGAGTCTTGAAATGTCGACCCAACCGAAAGGCGGCAGCGGGTCATTCTCGCATGTGGCAGCCAGAGAACACCGGTAAAAAAACAGCTCAACGTCACCATGATCGTAGTGATGTCGCACCGAACGAATGAAGGACGCGACGACAACTGCCAGTCCTGTTTCCTCGCGACACTCTCGTACAACCGCTTGCTCCGGTGATTCCGAAGCATGAAGTTTTCCGCCGGGAAATTCATCATAGCCTGCGAGCACTTGATCCGCCGATCGACGACCAACAAGAACTTGGTCGCCGTTCACGATGATACCAATGGCAATCTGACGGCTCATTGTTTGACCACGCGACTTTACTTCTTGGCTTCTTCAATCCGTTCAAGCATTCGGCCTGGCGAACCCATCATGTTGTAACCAGCATCAACATGCATAATCTCGCCCGTGATTCCCTTCGAGAGATCGGACATCAGAAACATGCCCGCGTCACCGACTTGATCATGCGTCACATTACGTTGAAGGGGCGCGATGGCCTCATAGAGGTCGGTCATCTTGTTCGCACCAACAGCAGTACTGGCAAGTGTTTTCAGTGGCCCAGCGCTAAGTGCGTTGACTCGCGTTCCCTGATTTCCAAGCTCATAGGCAAGGTATTTCATGCAGGAATCCAGCGCGGCTTTGCAGACACCCATGACGTTATAACCCGGTACGGGTCGTTCACCGCCAAAGTACGTCATCGTGAGAATCGAAGAATTGTCGCTAAGGATTCCCTTGGCGGCATTTGCGACAGCAAGCAGACTGTAGGCGCTGATTTCCATCGCCATCTTGAAGCCTTCACGGCTGCACTCCATCGTGTCCTTCATCAAGTCGGCTCGATCAGCAAAGGCGACCGAATGCAGCAAAAAGTCGATCTTGCCAAATTCCTCACCCGTCCGTGACATCACTTCACGAATCTGGTCGTCATCTTGAACGTTCAGCGGAACGAGGAATTTATTGTTCGCATGTCCATCAACGCACTTCCGAACGCGATTGCTGTTCTTCTTGCGCTCGTCATCAGGCTTGTCGGGAAGGTGCGTAAAACCACACTGACCACCCTGCTCCATAATTCGTTTGGCAATGGCCCACGCGATGGATCGATCATTGGCAATGCCGATGATCAATCCTTTCTTTCCTTCAAACAAACCCATCACACTCTCCTCATAAACTCAATATCCAAACATACTCAACAGCGGAATCTGCTTGCATTTCAAACCGCGTTTGTCGAGCACCACCTGATTCTTTATCATTTGACAGCCTGTTTTAGCAGACCGCCAGTGGGCAATACTACCGCTAAAATCGCTAAATCAAGTGTTCCACAAGTCAACGATCTACCAGCCATAGACTTAATGTGCCGCAGCCACAAACTCTATCATTCGCGCTGTTATCCAAAGCGGCAAGTTGTGACAGCCTCGCGGAATTCCTCAATCATGCGCTAATCAACGCCATTGCATTGATCGAATCCGCGAATTGCCAGGCGGCTATCTTCATTGCTCCAGCCGGCAAATGGGCGACTCTGGCCACAACCGACGCAAGCCTGCGAGCCCCGAGTGAACTTCTTTCAGAAGCCGCCGACACAGGAGTCGCCCAACAAAACGACACATGGATTATCCTTCCGCTCAAATCGGCTCATTTGGCGAACGGTCACCTCGCCATTCATGCTGCATCGAATCCAGCGACTCACTCGATCATTCCCGAACTCACCGAGGCCGTCCACGCTGGCATCGCCATTGTGGCTGGGCGAGAGCGGCTCTTGCGCCGTGTCGAGCGCATGCAGGCTTATCTGGAAATTGCGGGGAAGTGGCATCAGAATATTGAAATGGAATCGCTGCTCACCGAAATGGCGGAAGCCGCGACTTCGCTACTGTCTGCCGAACGAGCGACGATCTTCCTCTGGGATCGACGCGCAAAAATGCTTGTCGGAAGACCCGCCCTGGGCGTGGAGTCTGGTGAGCTGCGAATTCCCGAATCCACTGGCATCGTTGGACAAGCAATTAAATCGGGCCAACCTCAACGTGCCAGCCAGGTGAGCGATGCGAACGCAATCGACCGCACCGTAGACGACCAGCTTCAGTTCACGACGCGCAGCCTGCTGTGCGTCCCCTTGATCAGCGGGCGAGGCAAGACCCTTGGCGCGTTTGAGTTGATTAACAAAATCGAAGGCGACTTTACGAAGGAAGATGAGCGCGAGTTGCTCGAATTGTCCAACCACGCTTCCAGCGCCATCGAGAACTGCCGTAACATCCGCCAACTCATGTCCACCCGCAAACGGAATCTGGTCGAGGGCGATGGCCCGCAGCTCATTGGCGATTGTGGCCCCATCCGAAAAATCCACGAGTCGATCGCAAAGGTCGGCCCCACGGATTTACCTGTGTTAATCCTTGGCGAAAACGGTACGGGAAAAGATATCGCCGGCAGGTTGATTCACACATCAAGTGAACGTCGCAACAATCCCTTTGTTGCGATCAATTGCGCTGCGATGACGGAAACACTGATCGAAAGTGAGATGTTCGGCCACGTGAAGGGCGCGTTCACGGACGCCCATGCGGACAAACCGGGGAAGTTCGAAACGGCTGCCGAAGGCACACTGTTTCTCGACGAAATCGGTGAACTATCTCCCAGTAGCCAAGCCAAACTGCTACGAGCCATCGAAGAGAAAGTCATTGTACGAGTCGGTGGTAGTGAAACGATCGAAACCGACACGCGCATACTGGCGGCTACGAATCGGGACCTCGCAGCGATGGTACGGGAACGAACGTTTCGCGAAGACCTGTTCTTCCGTTTGAACGTTGTCACAATAGAACTCCCACCGCTTCGCGACCGGGGACCCGACATTGAACTTTTGGCTGATCACTTTCTGGAAGAGTTTTGCGTCGCAGCCCATCGCAAAGTTCCTGAGTTCACGTCAGCGGCCCGCAAATTGCTCCGAGCTCACCCTTGGCCAGGCAACGTTCGCGAGTTAAGAAATCTCATGGAGCGACTTGCCTATCTCGTTTCAGAAGACGAAATCAATGTTGAGCACCTCAAGCTCTCCTCGGACGGAATGGGCGTGTCCGTTACCGAAGACCTGCCGCTTACCGAGGCGACTCGCCAATTCCAAGTCGACTATATCGAGACACAGATTCAGCGTGCTGCCGGAAATATGACTGAAGCCGCCAAGCGACTGGGGCTACATCGTTCCAATCTGTATCGAAAAATGAGTCAACTCGGGATGTCCGCTCCCAATGAAGAGTAGCGTGTTCGAAAGATCAGCATTGGCGTGATCTTGAAATACAGGGGTCTTGGAACGCAGACAAAGAAAAAGCCCTGCGACGATCACTCGGATCGACTCGCAGGGCATTGGATCAATCAGCAGTCTTGAGTGACGTACTAAGGGATGAATACGTCAGTGAAGTTCGACAACAAATCTGTTTCATCTTCGTCCTCTTCGTCGAGATCAGAGAACACCAAGTCATTGATGGAACCATCATTGGCAGGTGTCGCAGCGGGCGGTTCCGTGACGTTAACGGTGAACGTTTGGAACGTCGACTGCCCCGTCGAGTCTTCTACAACGACTGTGACAGGGAACGAACCGGCTTCCGTTGGAGTCCAATTGAACACACCACCTGGGTCCGAACTGTTCGCTGCCAATGAGGCTGCAAGCTGGCTCGGATCGCCATCTTCAGCCAAGGCTTCCAATCCTTCCCCTCGGTCCTGAACGCCTTCCGTGTAGATCGGTGACGATCCATTGTGGACAACGACCACACCTGGAGCGAATGGCGTTACCGCCGAGAGGTTCAAGATCAACAACGTAAACGAGTTGCCACCATTGGACTGCAAATCAACTGAGATAAACTGAGCCGCAGTCTGGTTCGCAACTTGACGTACCGTATTGTCGGGGTCAGCTGCTCCCGTATTCGGACCGGACTGCCGAACGGGCTGATCATCACCTTGAGCGAAGGTCTGGTCAATCTCCGTTCCCGCATCCAAAACGAATAGCTCTGTCGTGATGCTGCGACTCGCAAGAGGCGTGTCACCGTCGTAAAGCTCGATGCCGTTCTGGCCTGTTCCAACGAACCAGTCATTGGTTTCTACGATCATCGTTGCCAACGATAGTCGATCGCCCGGTTCAGCGGTAAAGTCAACCTGATACGCATCAAAGTTGCTGATCGGCCCGGGTTCGGTTGCGTTGACCGGTGTATTAAAGACCGTGACTTCGAGCACGCTCGGCTGGGTGATCGTAGGCAACGCTTCGCCGGACGTGATACCGGTATTCGTCAGATCAAGCGAGTACGCCAGTCGGTTGACGTCCGAATCCGAATCCGTCGCACTTGCCGTAAAGCTAACGGTGTCGCCCAGATCAATTTCAATCGGGTCCACACCACCAGCATCGCCACCGAGGGTCAATACGGGAGCATCATCGACTGACGTAATACTAATCAACGCCGAAACCGTTTCGCTCGAATCTTCACCGTCGCTTACAACGAATGTAACAACACGATCGGACAAATCAGGCTCGTCCGTCGTATTGGTATAGGTCACGCTTCGCAGAACCTGTTGCCAGTTGGCCACGGTATCGCTACCCGTGAGCGACAAGGTTCGAGTTGCTGTATCGAACTGCTGAACGATATTCGTTCCCGATACGTCGACTCCCAATTGCTCGTTCGCACCATCGGGAGCGCCTACCAAAGTGATCGTGGCGTTTGCCAAGTCGGCATCGTCTGGATCCGTGACCGTCAGATCACTCGCGATGGCCACTGGAGCCCCATCTTCAACAAAAGTCGCCGTCGCATCCGTTCCATCGCCAGCTCCATTCAAATCAAGGATCGGCGAGGTATCGGGCGGAGCAACGGTCACTGTAAACGAAGTTTGATCACTCAATGCGGACGCCGCATCATCCGTAACGATGACACGGAACAATACGTCACCCGCGTCGGCTGCTTCTGGCGTCCAGCGGATCGTAGCAGTACCGTCATTGTTGTTTTCAATCACGGCTGCGGCAGGCGCGTCTTCTGGATCCAGGTTAAACGCCAGCGAGTCGCCATCAGGATCGGAAGCCGTAACGACCAACGTGAATTCTTCGCCAGCCATGGCGTCTTGATCGGCAATCGCATCAAACAGCGGTGCCGAGTTAACGCCGACGACTTCGACAGTCGCTTCTGCCATGGCCGTTTGCGAGTCGTCATCAGTTGCGACAATCTCGATCGTGCGGGTTCCGTCGGTAGGGCTTGCCGACGTATTCTCGTACGTCAAGGTTCGTAGTACATCCTGGAATACATCAGGAGTCACGTCACCAGTCAACGTCAGCGTTCCGGTCGAAGCCGAAAAGATGGCCGAGACGCCCGTATTCTCCGCACTGACACTCAAGACTTCATCGCCAGCATCTTCCAGATTCGTAATCTGAGCTGTGACCGACACGATCTCTACGTCATCGTCGACAGTTGCGCCAGTACCAACGATAGCCACAGGATCATCGCCTTCCGTGAAGGCGGCAGCAAAAGATGTTCCGTCGTTCCCACCATTAAGGTCAATGGTGGGTGCATCGCTCATCTCTACGACTTCGATCGTGAAGACTTCTGCGTCACCTAAACGGGGAGTCCCCTCGTCGATGGCGATGACCACAAACTCGAACGTCCCAGCCGACGTCGGAGTCCAGTTGAATGCGCCCTGCTCGGTGATAGTAGCGCCCGCTGGATTGTCGTTTGGATCGAGCACCAAGCGAATGGTGTCACCCGTCGATACGTCGTTTCCATCCAGGTCAGTCGCCGTCGCTCCTTGATTGTACAAACTGAAGCTAACCTCTTCGCCGACAACTCCACTCAAGGATGCGAGATTCGAGACATCAAGGTCCGGCGGACAAACATTTCCTGCAAACCCGGTTCCATCCAATGCAAAACGGTCCTCCAGCACTTCCAGTTGCATATTCTTCTGTGGACGACGTGTCTTTCGCATGGCAAATTTTCTCACTTAATGAATTTCTGAATGGTTCGAACGAATGAGCATCCAGCCAATTGGTTGCATGCCCCGGATTATTTCTATTAACTAACTCGGTGCATCCTGCACAACGATCGTGAACGCTTCCTGATCAGCTTGACCTGATTCGTTCACAACAATAATTCGCAACGTAAACGTACCTGCGACACCTGGATTCCAACTAAACGCGCCCGTTGTGGAATCTACCGTTGGTAGCGGAACGCCATCCGGCAGTGGATTGTCGTCAATATCAACCTGATAGTTCACCGTAGAACCATCGCCTCCGTCGAGTGTTGGCGTAAACGAAATCGTATCGCCAGTCGTGGCCGAAGCCGGGGCATTCGGATCGCTGAACTCAGCCGGCAACGTCAACAACAATGGGTCTTCGACGGCCGTCACCCCGATCGCGTAGGCAACGGTGTCCGTTAGTTCGCCATCACTGATCACGATCTCAAGATTACGAGTCGATTCCACCGGATCGGTGCTCGTGTTTTCGTATGCCACAGTTCGCAATACCGTTTCATAGTCGGCGACCGAGGCCGTACCCGTCAGCGAAAGAACTCCCGTCGCGGCATCGTAGTTACCCGATATTCCAGTCGTGCCGGTATCAAAGGTGACTACATCCTCAGACGATTGGAATCCACCAAGCGTGACGATGGCCGATTCCAAATCCGCGTTGTCTGGATCATCAACGAGGAGCGATGCGTCAATGACAGTCGCGGGATCACCTTCGGTGTACTCCAACGAAACGATGGAAGCTTCGATAGTCGGAGCATCGTTTATTGCTGTAATGTTAAAGTCCCGAGAGAAAGTGGCTGACAACGAGTCGCTGTCCGTTACGGAGAACTCAATCGTTCGAATCGCCACACTCGGATCGTCGCCCGTCGTCGCAAAAGCCACCGAGCGCAGGACTGATTGATACCCGCTCACTGATGCGGTACCGCTCAATGTAAGCACACCCGTCGCCGAATCGTAATTGCCGGTCACTCCCGCTTGATCCGTTACTGTCAACACATCGGCTGCGTCCAACCCACTGGTGATCGTCACCGTAGCGCCCGTTAGATTGTCTCCGTCATCTGTGATCGCAATGTTCGTGTCGACAAGGACTGACGATCCATCTTCGACGAACAGTCCGCTCGCGGATGTACCTGTCAACGTCGGAGCTACTGGGTTCGCAAGGTTGACCGTGTAGGTTTCGTCTGCCGTCTCACTTCCGTCATCAACCTGAACGACGATCGTACGAGCCGTAAGTGTCGGGTCCGTATCGGTATTCTCGTAAGTCAACGTACGCAGGACTTGCTGATAGTCGTCACCGGAGGCGGTGCCGGTCAGTGTGAGTACGCCAGTCGCTGCGTCGAAATTCGATGTAATCGAAGTCCCTGTTGTGGTTATCGCCAACTGGTCTTCGGTGCTCTCGAAATTGCTGATAGTTACGGTTGCTCCAACAAGGTCATCCGCATCCGGATCAGAGACATCAACGGCATCATCGAGAGCGACAGCGCCGCTACCTGCGGTGTAGTTTACCGTCGTGGAGCTTGCCACAATCGTTGGGGCATCATTGGACACCGTGATATCCAGTGATCGAGTCCCCGAAGCCGTTTCGCCATCCGGGTCGGTGACTTCGAACGTAATCGTTCGCGTTGCTGTGGATGGGTTGTCAGAGGTATTCTCAAACGTTACGGACTGCAGAACCGTTTGATAGTCCGCAATCGCAGCCGTACCGGACAGCGTCAATGTGCCCGTCGCCGCATTGAACGAAGTCGTGATACCGGATTGTGACGTCGCGGAAAGGGTATCCGCCCCGGTTTCGAATCCACCAGAAACAGTCACCGTTGCGCCTGACAATTCCGTGCTGTCTGGATCAGCCACGGTGATTCCTGAATCGACCACGATTGGGTCGTCACCTTCATTGAATGTGACATTTCCCGTCGTCGTAGTAACCGTCGGTGCGTCCGGATCGTTGACTCCGATAAACACGTCCGTGCTGATACCGGCGGTTGTCAGATCGGCAAAAATCGCGTCAATGACTGTTTGAGCGTCCACTGTACCCGTTGTGATACTGAACGATTGTGATTCGGTAGAGGTTCCTTGATTGTCTTGCGTGTCGGCACCCTTACCGCCTCGGACAATCAAATTTGCGAAGGTAGCTTGCGAGTCGATAGACAATTGGTCAGCGGCTTTGCCCAGCTTGATTCGCACATCGCCAAACGTGGCGTCATCACCGGCACCGGCAGGACCAAAAATGACGGTGTCGGCGCCTTTCTGCGTCTTCAGTCCGAATCGACCTTCCGTCTGCATGGCCCCAGCAATCAGGACTCGGTCCGCGCCCGATCCAGCCCGAATGCGTGTGGCTCCGTTGACTTGGACGTCGCCAAAGACAAACGTATCGTCCCCTGCACGTCCACTGACCAGTAATCGACGACTGGCGTCCAACTCGGCAATGGCAAGAATGTCATCCTGACCACCCATGGTTATCCGCGACTCGCCCAAGACGGTGGCGGACGTTATATCCAGTTCGTCATTGCCACTTCCCGTGTGCACAACCATGTTGCCTGCTACCAAGGCGCCGTCGACGCTTACTTCGTCGTTGCCACCGGAGGTACGGATTACCAGATTGCGAGTCACCGTATTTGTGCCAGCAAACGCAACAAACGGATCCGTTGATCCATTAACAGTCGTATCTAACAGTCCACTAACAATAAGATCGCCCGTGTCGTTGGTTGAGACCGACACTTGATTGTCTTGGCGATCACCGATAATTCGGAGCGTTCCGTTGGTAACGCTTACCGTTAAGTCACCTGCGAGTAGATTGCGAGCTTCCAATTGCTCGGATTGCAAACGTGGGGAATTCGTTCGCATTCTTTTTCGGTTCAGCTTCCGTGCCTTGCGTCTCAAATTGCGCAAGGATAAACCTCTCTTTGCTATTTTCTGTTCCAGCCAACTTTGACCCGTCGCCTATTTAACAGATCGTTTCTTCAGTTGGTTTGTCACGCAGAAGTGACGACTTTCTCCCCATAATCGACGATAAGCAGACCAAGCCAAATTTACAACAGCCTAAATGAACTACTCCCTCACCATCCGGAAGAATTCGCCGTCATAATCACAGCCTATGCTCAAAAGCACGGGATTCATCCGGATCTAGATTGCGATTTACCACCAATCCACCAAGGCAACTAAATACCAAAAGTGGCACCGTCACGAGCGGATTCGACAGATCAAAGCCGTGCTCCGCTGGAGCAACCGTCGCCGAATCGCTCAAAGGCACGCCGTCGACCGGGCTCAATTCCGCTTCGCGAACCGACGGCACAACCGGCTCACTCATGGGCAGAACCACTTCCGCCCTCTCGATGACCGATTCCCACATTCCTTCGACCTGAGAATACTGGCGCGAGTCGACCGGTCTCGATTCAGCCATTTCCAGCACATTCATTTTCGCGGCCACCGGGTGAAACTCTGCAATTTCCATCCGTCGGAACGATGCGATGGCGGCATGCGTCGAGAAGTGAGCACGACGGGGAGCGTATTCGTCAGGTGCGGCCAGTTCCACATTCGCCAAAGCCGCCGCATCCAGTGGCAACGCCAAAGGTGATCGCGCAGGCATGACAACATGACGAGACACTAGGTCCAGATTCGCAGCCACAAGACTGCGCTCGATATCCACGGTATCCGATACTACCGAATCATTCGCTTCGCTGGACGAATCGAAATCCGGTTCGATCGTCGGCGTTTGGTCCGGATCATCAATTATCGTGCTGGAGCCTATCGAAGAAGTCTCGGACCGCCCGAGAATCAGATCGTCAGATACCACTGAATCGCTGTCGCCAAACCTTACTCCCGATCCACCAAATAGATCGAACTCAACGTCACGAGTCGTCACCGGATCGACAGGCCCGGATTCATAATTGCCAAATTGAAAATCAGAATTACCGACTTCAGATTCCAGTAAGTCGACAACATCCAATTCAAGAGGATCAGCGGTAAGAGACAAATCAATCGGCGACGTGGAAAATGTCAGATCAGACTCATCAACCGATGGAGTCGTTGGATTCTGCAGCGATGAGTCCGAACTGTCAGGCGTTGCACGCCCGATGACCGGCACGACTTCTCCCCCTATCACAGTCTCAATTAAGGGGTTGGAAATCCCAACAGGTTCGATCTCATGCGGTCCAATGGTTGCCGGGCTGTTGATCGCTTCAACGGTTGCATTCGGCAAGACATCGACGGTCAACTCGGCGAATGTCGTGTCCACGGTTGCTTGTCGAATCTCCGGCAAATTGGCTACCGTGACTTGTTTCGTTGCCGCGGGTTCAACAGCAACTTGATTGGAAGCAACCGGCAAGTCCGTGACACCAGGCTGGCTAGCCACAGTGGACTGGCTCGCAACAACAGGCTGAGTCGCGGCGACAGGATTAGTGGCGACAGGATTAGTGGCGACTTCGCTGATTTGCGTTAAGGACCCAAGTCGACCGGCTCTTGCCAACGAGGGAAGAACTTTTGAGGCATTGAGACTGGCGGGCGTCCCAAGAATCGCCGCCAATACTCGACGTGATTCGAGCGGTTCAAACGAAAGTAGATGACGGCGGCTCTTTGAACGAGAACTATTCATGTTTAATTCTTTTCCGTCACCCCATCATTAGGATGATTGTATTCCTGAATTGTGTCAATCGCCGGCAGCAGCGACTTGAACTTTGCGTTCGCTGAAATATTGGAAAAATCTAATTCTCGAATTTTTGCTTTATCGCGAGCCTGCTCAAAAGCCACGGAAATAAGGTCAATTGCCTCACCTTCCCAGAACGAGACTCGCTCACTGGCAAAATCCGCGGATCGAGCTTGCCCGATCACGTCACAAATCCGTTCAATCGTATCGACAAGAACCGCGTCCGTGCTCGCGCTGCGAAAACGGCCACGAGTCGCCTGATAAGCTGACTCGAAATCGCTCACAGCCAACATGGCTTGGGCAGTCCTCGCTAACTGGTCATCCAAAAAGCTTGCATACGCCTGCCCGTCCTTGGCTAACTCCATGGCACGACGCTGACGTTCATTGGCGGAACGCAGAAAACGCTTGGCTTCGGCAATTTGCTTCAGGGACATCATGGCCATCCCCTGGTTAAACTCAATGCCTCCTAACGTGCTCTCCAAACCTGCCGAAGCGCCGTAGCGTCGCATCATATTCTTAAGATGACTTTCCGCCAGAGACAAAGTCGCGGATGCATCAGCAGCCCGATTCATCGACAACTGAGTCCGCCCAAGGTTATTCAGGCACATTGCCATATCACGTTGGTAGGCAAACACATCCGGCTCGCGCATCACGACCCGTTCCGAAAGTTTGACGCTCTTCAAAAAGGCGTCCATCGCTGACGCAGAATTTCCACGTCGCAAACACAATGAACCAAGGCTGTTAAATCCCAAGGCCAATGCACTTTCATGAACAACACGGTTGGAATACTCTTTGACCAATCGTTGCTGAATCGTTATTGCTTCTCGACAATACTCCTCGGCCAAAATTGGTTGCTCCGCAGCCGCTTGCGCCGCCATGTGATGCAAACTCGTCGCCAATCGGCGCACCTTGCGTTCGTCGGAATTCTCACGGATCGATTCACGCTGCAACTGAATGGCTCGCGCCATAATCCTTCGAGATTGTAGAGTTTCTCCCGACTGAGCCAGAATGATTGACTTGTTCACAAGCGTCGAAGCCAGATCCGTTTCCTTGTTCTCTTGGGGTATCGACTCGCGAGGTATCTTGCTGTGGCAATCAAGCGCCAATTCCAGATCCTCAAGCGCCGCAGCCGAATCACCTTCGCGCCAACTCAACAATCCACGATTATTCAGACTGTGTGCCAAATGCAGCATGGCCTTGCTTGCTTCGCTCGAAGCCCTGGCACGTTCGGATAACGGTTTGAATTGTCCGCAAGCCAAATCGTAGTATTCTCGCGCCGGCTTACGATCCCCAAGCTGTTCGGAAATCGTGGCGGCCTTGAAGAACGCATATCCCAACTCAAATTGCAATTGCGGGTCGTCACTGTTTTCCTCAATGAACGATTTGTAATAAACCAGCGAGTCCCGCAGCAAGCGGTCGCGCAATCTCGATGTACCAGGAAAAAGATTCAATTCTTCAGCCGCGATCATATGCTGCTCAATGGCACTGTGAGCCAACCGGAACCTCGAATCCGCCAATTCGGTTTGCTTCCGAGCCGTCGATACGGCTCGAGATAACTTCATCGCCGCAAATCCCGTCAGCGCCAACGCTACCGTCAGAGCCAGAAGGCTCATCGTCACCAGCCGCAGATTTCGCTTAGTCCACTTGGCTGCGTGATCCAAGATCGTTGGCGGTTGAGCCAACGTTGGTTGGCCAGCCAGAAATCGTCGCAAGTCGGCTGACATGGCGGCCGCTGTTTCGTATCGCTCCTCCGGCGATTTGGCAATCGCTTTGAGAATGATCGTTTCCAAGTCCACAGGAATCGAATCATTCAAGCGCCGAGGCGCCTTGGGCTCGAGCGATGCAATGCACGCCAAAAACTCGTCGCGGTGCTCCATATCAAAGGCACGAGTCAACGTCGCCATCTCATAAAGCGTGATGCCTAGAGAATAAATATCGGTGCGATGATCCAGAAAACGAGAACGACCAGCAGCCTGCTCGGGGCTCATGTAGCGAATCGTACCCATCACATCGCCTGTCATTGTGATGGATTCGTCACTCGGCAAATGCGCTAACCCAAAGTCCGATACCCAAACCTTGCCCGTTCGATCCAATAACAAATTGGACGGCTTAATGTCGCGGTGCAGGATCCCGAACTCGTGAGCATGCTGCAACCCATCTGCAACATCCGCCGCCAGTTCCGCAATGATTCGCATATACTCTCGGTTACGATGACAACCCGACGTCGAAAAGTTCTGCCAGGGAGACGTGCTTTCGAAAGCGGGTGCGATCTCGCTCTGCTCCATGTCGACTTGAGGAAATCTCGAAGCCTGACGCAGCTCGCTGATTGCCACATCCAGCGGCTGACCCTCCACCAATTGCATTGCGAAAAAGTGAACACCACGATCACAGCCGACGGAGTAAACCGGCACAATATGCGGATGATGGAGCTGACCCGCAGCCTGCGCCTCGTTATGAAAGCGAGCAATCTGTTTCTGATCAAGCAACGCCGCGAAGGGCAGCACCTTCAAAGCGACTCGACGCAACAAAGCCGAATCCTCGGCTTCGTAAACGACTCCCATTCCCCCGCGACCAATCTCACGCAGAATGCGATACTCACCAACCTGCTGCGGCGCGGGATGCTCTGTCTGAGTCGGATGAGGTCGAATCCCGGATGAGGCTTCAAAAAGAAATCGAATGCTTTCAAAGTACTCTACCAGTGGACCAGCCAACTCCGGATGGTCTGCGATGATGGCAGATTCATCCACCGGACGCCCCGCTTCAAAACTCGACATGCATTCGTCGAGAATCTCTGTCAGTCGCAATTGCTGACACTCACTCAATCCATCGGCAAGGCCAGGATTGATCGACATGTCAGACAATGCGCGTTTGGGATTCATCAAATCGCCTCGTCCTGCATTCGACGTTTCAATCCATCAACGGCTCGCAACCATAACATCCGAACCGCACCCTCACTACGATCCATCCGCTTGGCGACTTCCGAAAACGGATGCCCTTCCAAGTTGCGAAACATGATGACTTGACGATGATCTTCCGGAAGAGCCGCTAGATGGTCAGCCAGGACAACTGCACGCTCGCGACGTGAGGCGTGCGAACTGGGGGTTTCCTCGCGAGCCGCCAGAAAATTGTGCAGTCGCATGGTGGAACGCTCAATGGAACGTCCAATTTGATTCAACGAAATCTCTCGCCGTACATCGCGTTTCGCCGTCGTGACATGACGTTCAATCATGCGAGCAAGATTGTGAACTAGTATCGTGCGCAACCATGAGACAAACTCGCCTTCACTATTGCCGCGAAATTTGGGAAAGTCGCGATGGGCATCACAGTTCGTTTCTTGTACGACGTCCGATGGACTGACTCGAGCCCGTAGCCTCGCGTCCATATGCGTGATCGCCAATAAACGCAAATAGTTGGCGTACTTCTGAAGAAGTTCCCCGATCACTTCGCTGCCTTCGGACCGAGCCCGTTCAAGCATCCGAGGAATTTCACCCTGAGATTGAGTGTGTGAGTGGCGATGGGGACCGGTGTGCGGCGTGTCCTTGCGATGAGTTGTCGACATCGTGCAACCTGCTTATTCTGATGAGTCTTTTGCCTTCCGTACCTGATACGTTTGACAGAATATAAAGGGCCGCAGAATGCCACTTTCTGTCACGCGGAAAACAGACAAAAATCTTCAGTTTGCCACAAGCAACGCGACAAACTGTTGATATCAACCAGTTTAAGCTAATCTGAGACATCGTCAAATTCGCGGTGCCTCCACAGCGTTCGACAACGCCAAACACCCGAATTCTCAGGCTGTCGCTTACCGGGACAGCACCAAAGCCTATTTCGCGCGGCACAGGCCGAACATAGCGATCAGTCCCATGAATACCAGCGACAAGCTGGTTGGTTCGGGAACCGCCGCCAGACTAACGTTGTCCATACGAAAAAACTCTCCCTGGTTCGGTAACCCACCCGTCATCTGCAGAGTCGCCGAAGTAATGGGAGTCATAGTGTCGACCACACCAATGAACCCAAAGTCCATATTCGTGGCAGCCGGGCCAAGCAGAGTCCTGAAATCAACTAACGTGCCGTTGACCAGCATACCCATTCCATTGTTGTTCGCCTGATCAAAATCAGCCCCAAAACCGCTCAACGGCTGATCAAACTCAAACGTCACCGTTTGTGGACCGATGTCGATACCATTCGTTATGAATCCGTTCAAGTAATGCCCGACAATTGGTGGCGTGCTTTCACAACAAGTAATCTGATTCAATGTATTCGGCGACCCCTCGATAGAAAGGTCAAAGTCATTCAGAGCAACGGTACCCGGAAACAATAATTGGGGTGAATCTGATTCAAATCCAGTATTGATTCCGCCTCCACTCGGCAAACCGAGTGCAGCTTCCCAAGCAGCCCGGTCGGTGAAGACCTGAACGGTAGCTGATGCAGAGCTGATAATTGAAAGGACAAGTGAAATTGCGATTAGTCGGCGCATGAAATTGCTCCAGTTAGCTGTGAACGGATTCCAATAAGTACGACAACCAAGAATGTTGCCGAGACAAAGAAGCTCGAACCCAATGTGCAATAGTCACAAAGAGATGTTCGAGTTATTGGAGGTCACGAGCCGCCTGCGAGCCATGGAATTGGAATAGGCCTAGTATCTCCATCTCACCAACCTTGTCAACCATTCGGCGATGACATTTCCATGGAAACTAACAACCAAAATCCGATCAATCTTCGAGCGAAATCCAAACTGTTTTCAGCAAAAAACAATAACGCTCACTTTGCGGTGGAAAGTCGCCCTAATACGCAAGAATCTGGTCGCACCCGGCTCCTTCTCCACTTCGTTCCTGTCAGAATTGCCGCAAAACTCCCCCACCGGTTGGTCATTCCCACCGCATCTCAACCTACTACGAAAACAACTTTCCGACTCCGCTAATCGCGATGGCGCTCGTGACCAGACCAGAGATCGCAAACAACAAAGGTATCAGCCCTGCCAATGCGCCAAATTCCGAACGAGACTGCGCCAGTCCTTGACGTTGGATTGCGAGGTCGCTCACCACCCGAGGAATCCTTTGCCGACGAAGTATCTTTAGAGCCTTGTCCATTTCGACGAGATTGCGATCCGTTTCCTGAAGCGATGCAGACACATCGTCGCCTAGTGTCCGACGAATTCTGGACAGAGAGCCAGCTGTCGTACCCAATGCCGTGTGCATGGACATGAGCTGAGTCGATGATTTCCGAAGCAGCACTTGTTCATCCTTCATGAATTCTCGCTTGGAAACGCTTAGGTTGTCTGGAATATCAAAACGATGATCTTTCATTCTTAATTCCGGTGTCGCTGGAATACTGACAGTCTTATTAGCCGTTCCGATCTTTATGCTCGTGGGATAGGCGAGATCGACACTGCCATTGCTCACATTGATCCCTGCCGGGTAACTAAAGCTGACTCCTCCCAAGTCTTTTCCGAGGACTTTGCCAAAGTTCGTTTTCCATTCCTTGGTCATTACGGCAGCACCCTTGGGATACGTGATCCTTTTCGTGCCAGAATTTACCTTGGCCGTCGGGTAAGGAATACTTACGGAGCGCGTTTTTGGAATCACCTCGGGAAGTCGAAAATGGACGGTCTTCGTTTCGAAGCTAACCGCCGGAATCGTGATGGGCAGCTGTTCGGCGAAGGTGTCGCAAATCTGCGCAGCATCCGTCGCCACATCCTGAAAGCCGGGTATCTTCTCTTCCCAAGCCTCCACGGCATTCGCGATAGCCATCGAAGAATCGACTGCCGAGGCCAGAGTCTTCCGATGCGACGGTACGGCTGCCTCCACGCTTTCAACGACTTTGTCGACGTCGTTGATCAGATTGGAAACCGTTTCCAACTCCGACTCGACGATCCCAGCCAGCGAATCCAGCTCTTTCAAGGCGCCTTGAAGTGGACGGTTAAACTTGAAGAACCCAATGGCGACCAGCAAGGTCGCCAAAACTCCGAAGACAAGTTGCAGCACCGCATAGGTTCTGTTGAATTTCATTATGGTCTCTAAATCGGTTAGATGGGCGTTTCAAGGATGTGGCCTGAAGCACCCACTTCTGGTCTCAACGCTAATGGTCGTAGGGACCCCACGCAGATGCAAAAACCGCGGCGAAAAGTCGTCTACTGGTGCATCCGGGCGCACATCTACAGACGTGATTGCAGCACCGATATCCTGCAATTGCCGGAAATCGCAGTACGATCGCGATTTTCGCTGGCGACGGCTCTCATCCACGCCAGTCCCCCCTTTACACAACTTATCACGATAACAATACTTACCAATTCTTAGCCCCCTTAGCTCAACTGGCAGAGCAATTGACTCTTAATCAATAGGTTCAAGGTTCGAGTCCTTGAGGGGGCA
>CAYYHV010000018.1:2059-32228 GCA_964471695.1 uncultured Pirellulaceae bacterium | reverse complement strand
CCTCTGGGAGACTACCCGAAGAAAACGTCCGTGATGAATTTCAGGAAACGGGGACTGCGGACGCACAAACTCAGTCGTTCGATTTTCCTGACGGATGTTCCGGCTTTAGAAGGCGATGTCGCTCGCTTTGAATTGATACTCAACGTCGATCCGTTTTCGATCGAGGCGACTCGGGCGTTGAACCGTGTCGATGAACACCTGAAGAGAATCGCCGAAGAACCCGAATCGTTCTGGCAAGCCACCGATTTCGTCTACGCCGGAACGACCTCGGGTATCCGCGACTTGCGGAGTGTGACTCAATCGGACGATACACGCATCAAGATTCTCGTCGTCTCAGCCGTGTTCCTTGTATTGCTGGTCATTCTCAAACGTCCCGTCATCAGCGTGTATCTGATTTTGTCGGTACTTTTCAGCTACTACGTCACCCTTGGAATCACCGATGCTCTACGGTCGGACTTTCGAGGGGCTGGATTGGCAGGTGCCGATTTACCTGTTCGTAATCCTTGTGGCCATCGGTCAGGATTACAACATTTATCTGGCGACGCGTGTCTTCGAAGAGCAAAAAGTACACGGGCCGATCCCTGGATTGCAGCGTGCCATCGTCCGCACGGGCGGCATCATCACGAGTTGCGGCGTTATCATGGCGGGCACGTTCGTTTCCATGGTCAGCGGCAGCCTCCGCGCCATGATCGAACTCGGCTTCGCCCTGTCGCTCGGAGTCCTGCTCGATACGTTCTTCGTGCGAACGTTCCTCGTACCAGCATTCCTCGCACTGTTCTTCAAGGCCTCACCAGCCAGCCTCAAGCTTTATGAGGATGAAGACGCGGAATCCGCCGTCGCTTAGTGCTTGCGTCGATCAATCCTACAAGCGTGTGTGGTGCGCAGGAATTTCACAAGGCAAATTTCGCATTCCAGAGAAACAACGCCCTTGGAACAGCAGGGCTTTCTCCGTCACGCCTGCTTCTGCAAGAAGTCGCTGATCTTGCGTCCCGTTACGCTCAATGGATAGTCCGCAAGGTCAGCAATCGCAACCCAGCTTTGGTCGCGTTTCGGACGGCATCTTCGGCCATTCAGCTGGGCTCGGAAACAAAGCAATTCGATACGATAGCGCGTGACTCCGTGCTTTATCTTTCGAAACTGATCGAGGACTTGGACCGCGTTCCCCGTCTGCTCCTTCACCTGCTCCGCGAGGGTGCATTCGAGCCCCTTGGTTGAGACGACTCCAAACCTTGGAAAATCCCACAGCCCAGCCCAACGTTCGCCGACCTCGCATTTCCGAATCAATACTTGACCACGCGATTGCACAACAACCGCAGCTTCCGTAACGTCTTCGAATTTGATCTTCTTCTTGGCGACGGGAATCTCTTCGACTCGTCCACTCAAGCGTGCTCCGCAGAGGCTTGCAACGGGACACTCGCTACATAGGGGCGCCCGCGGCTTGCATACACAACCGCCAAGCTCAATCAGCGCCTGATTGATGGTGCCCGGATCCGACTTGGTCAAAAGCGATTCGGCGAAAGCCCACAACAATCGCTGCCCCGCAGATCGAGTCGGGTCCTGATCGTAACCGAGTAATCGACTGTAAAGCCTGATGGTATTGGCTTCGACAATCGGATGCGGTTGATTCAACGAGAAAGAGAGTATGGCCCCCGCTGTGTAGCGGCCAATTCCCGGTAGCGAAAGCACGTCTTCAAAGGCCGTAGGAAACTTGCCACCAAAATCATCAACGATCACCTTCGCAGCTGCATGTAGCTGGCGGGCTCGTCGATAGTACCCTAAGCCCTCCCACTCGCGCAGCACGTCTTCTTCGCTTGCCGCAGCTAGTTTTTTAACCGTCGAGAATCGTTTTAGAAAACGAGCGTAGTAGGGTTTGACGGTTTCGACTTGCGTCTGCTGAAGCATGACTTCGCTGATCCATATGCGATATGGACGGTCGGTGCGCCGCCAAGGTAAGTCACGTGCATTTTGCTCGTACCACCTCAATAATTGGCGTCGAAACTTCTGCCGCCAGCTGGCATCAGGAAGCAAATTCATCAACTCCGCTGAATCTTCCCCCATGGATTGCCCCGTTTTCTCCCGTGTTTCAGCCCATTTGATGAAATGTACTCAGCAGCATCGAAAAGACTACAATATTGATTAGTGTAGAGCGAATACTCGTATGGCAAACCTGCTTCACATTTACCGGGGTGTTACATGGAACGTTTTCTTCTTAGTCCAGCCGTTGTTTGGGTGCTTATTCCAATCACATTCGTCATCATGGCGGGCGTCAAGGAGATCTACCATCGCTACTGCCTCCATCAAGAGCGAATCGCCATGATCGAAAATGGTATGCATCCTGACGATCTGGAGTCAGAAGACCCCACTGACCTTAAAGAAACGGCTCCCTACACCCACACCCATCAATCCGTGTAGGGTTTGCGCTCCACAGGATTGACGGTCCTACTTCGCCGAAGAATCTTGACCGTTGCAGTTTTCCGCTGACGCGCCGCCAAGGTTCGAAACATATCGTTTCTTGCGGCGACTTTGACAGCTTCTTTCACGTCCTCGAACGGCTTGTCACCAGCCTGAATTTCGAGACACTTGATCAAGTGGATGCCGTGAGGCGTTTCAATCGGATTGGAGATATCACCAAGCTTCAACTCGAACGCAGCCTGCGAAAACTCAGGATGCATCGGTTTGTTGCGTTCAATCCAGCCGATTTCTCCGCCGGAACTGGCGGTCGGGGCCTGCGAAGATTTTCGCGCCGCCTCCTCGAACGTTATTTCTTTCGCCAGGATTTTTTCTCGCAACTCGATCGCCGTACGTCGAGATTCCCGACGGGTGGAACTGGGTTTCCAAAGAATGTGAGCCACGCGCAACTTCGTTCCGTCAAACTCGACGTTGTGATCAGCAAAGTACTTCTGCAGCGTCTTGTCGGACAGCTTGCGCTCGACAAAACGCGGCCAACCGACTTGCCATTCGATTCTCCGTCGAATCGCAGGTTCGTCCATGCCAGTCCGCTGATAATACACCGCTGGCGTCATCGCTCGCGAAGCCAATTCCTGCTTCCACTTAGCAAAAGCCGACTGGACCTCTTTCACATTTGCCCCAAGACTGCGTTGCCGCAAATATGCCAACACCAATTCTTGACGAACAAGCGCCTCAAGCAGCAATTTTTGCCGGCTGATAATCGTTGCGGCATCCTCGGATTCTGGTAGCTGCCGTAAGCGAGCATTCAATTCCGCCTGCAGCAGTTCGGCGTCGTTCACACGCGCGATCACTCGCCGCTGCTGGAGAGGAACGTCGTCCTGAACCTCAGGCGATTGTGCCCAGAGGTTTGACAGCCCGCAGGCCACTATTAGAAAAATCAGTATGAGACGATTCAAGGCAATACGATGTCCTTAATCTCGTACTCCACCGGGATATTCATGACAGCTGCTGGAGATTCATAGACCAGCTTGTGCCCCTTCAACGAGTTGAGGTCGTACTTGTAAGACAGCCCAACCTCGTCATTCGTTTCACGAAAAGCCTCCAAGCCGGCGTACTCGACTTTCTTGCCATTCGCGTCGAGCAAATAAGCCTCGTTGCTGTACAACCAACCTCGCTGCATTCGCAACTCCTCGGACGCATCCTCAAGCCGAACCAGCACACGCAATTCGTACAAGTCGCGGTTCTTGCGGGCACGTAGCAGAATAACATTGATACCAGATTCGCCTTTGGTGACCTCTCGAGCCGTCTCGAGATTGTCGAATTCAAGCTTCATCGAACCCCCTGGAACCGAGGCAGCCAACTTGCCCTTCACGGCGATCTTCTGAACGTCGCGCGAGGGCAATTCAAACGGCAACTCTAGTTCAACCGACGAAATCCCTTCTTGCACGGAAAGTCGCGTGACTCCACGCCCTTCCAGTGGTGAAAGCTCGTTCCCCTTGTCGTCCGTAACAGTAAGTCCATTCAAAGCCTGCTCAATGGATAGCGGTGTGATCCGCGGCTCCCACGTCACTTCGATCACCACCACCAATCCTTGATTCTCTGTGTCGCGAATGTCGCGAATGGCCTGCAACCGAACGACTTCCAGACGAAACAAGTCCGTCGCCGCGGCCATGGCGGCCGCAGTCAATTTGTCGGATCGAGCCACATATCCGAGCGTCTTCGGCTGATTCGTGTAGGCGTATAGCTGCAATCCAGCTTGCTCGAGAATGGACTCCAAGACTGTCCAATAAGCGGCGTCCTTGAAGTCCAATTCCAGTTTGGGGTCCAGTCGCGGTTGATCAAATTGATCACGAAAATCGACCAACCGATTTTTTGTCTGTTCCTCCAGCTTGTCGAGTGCTTCACTCAACAGCATGTTGCCTTTGATCGTGACTCGCGAACCAACAACAGCGGTTTCCGCAGCAGCCTGCTGGAGCTTTTTCCGAACGCGGTTCAATCGCGCTCGCATCTCCTCAGACGTGTCTACACTTACTTTAGGCAACAAAGCAATCGCAGGACTGCCCAGCTCGACCAGCGACTTCTCTGCATCAGCCCGTTCCGATTCTACGTTCGACTGAAGTCTCTTGATCAATCGATCAATCTTTGCCTTGAGCTCCTCCTCGCTCATCTTGGGCGTTGCAGGTTGCTTCGATTCGTCAACCTCGGGCTGTTCGTTGGCTTCGCTATTCCCGTCGGCTTCAGCGGCTTGGGGATCATTGCCATCCCCCGTATTCTCTGGAGCTTGCTCAACAATTTCCTCACCAGCCGTCTCGTCAATGTCGACAAGCTCTTGCTCTTGAGCAACCAACAGCGTACTCGGCATCCCGATTGAATTTAAAGCAGCAAATGCGAACAGCAGTACCAACAACAATCTGGGCATGACCTTCTCCAAAACTGGCGACCGACTCGTTTGAGGCTATCTCTGTAGGCATTCTAACGATCGTACCGCGCGTTTGCCACGCAGACCCCAGATCCAGCGATTCCAGTTGGTTTCAAATCCGCCATTCGTTCCGTGGCGTGAACTAATCTTTGGTGGTGCATTCCCTAAGGATGTGTCCGCCACAGCTCCGGTAGCCACGACCAACAAAGATTACAGGTTTCCCATGCCACGCCTTAAGTCACTCATTCTGCTCATTTTGCTTTTATCGTTTTCGCAGTCGATTGCCGCTGCACGCGATTGGTTACTCGAAGTGCCTATGGAAGGCGGCGGGAAGTTTGTTGGCGATGCCGTTCACTGGAACAAGCAGTTCTTCTATGTCCTGGGACGCGATGGACAAGCCAAAGAGTTTGATATTGCTGACGCTCCACGAGCACGAAAAATCAAAGGCAACTTCACGACTTTTACAATGAACGAAATGCGACTTTCGCTCAAAAAAGAATTCGGACGTGCCTACAACATCCAGAAGACCCGTCACTACCTTGTTGTCCATCCAGCCGGACAACCTGATCTGTGGTCAGGCCGTTTCGAAGAGTTGTATCGCCAAATGGTGCACTACTTCACTTCACGTGGCATCTCCGTCAGCGAGCCAGCCGTTCCACTTGTAGCCATCGGCTTCCCAACTCAACAAGAGTTTCGTGAGCACGCCAAAGAAAAGAACGGCATGGATACTGAGGGCGTCCTTGGCTACTACGACCTCTTCTCAAATCGCATCATGCTCTCCGACGAAACCGGCGGACGAAAAAACACCCATGATTGGCGAGAAACCGCATCCACGGTCGTCCACGAAGCATCGCACCAGACTGCTTTCAACATTGGCGTTCAGAGTCGCTGGTCCAGTCCATCTCGCTGGATTTCTGAAGGCATTGGGACGCTCTTCGAAGCACGAGGAGTCAACAATGCGCTGAGGTATCGAAAACTCGAAGATCGCATCAACCAAAAGCATCTCGCGAGCTTCGTTCGGCGATTTCCGAATGGAATTGAGGCCGATTCGATCCGCTCACTTGTCGCCTCGGAAGAAGGCTTCAACGCCCGTCCGCTTCCAGCGTATGCAGCCAGCTGGGCAATGACATTTATGTTTGCCGAAAAGCAATCCCACAAACTCTCAGGGTATCTGAAAGAGGTTGCGAAACGAGAAGTGTTTTTCCAACCCGTCCCTCCACGACAGCGGCTCAGCGATTTCGAAAGCTTCTTTGGCTCTGACTACATGATGCTGGCAGCTCGATTAAACCGCTTTGTCGACGAACTCGAAGCATCCAACGAGTAGTAGTTTAGCGCGAGCAGACTGAACGCAAAAAAGAAAAACGGTGGAGCCTGATTGGGCCCGCCGTTTTTCATAAATCTGTTTTAGTGATTGGCTTACTTGCGGCGACGCAACTGCAACAACATTCCGAGTACGCCAACTGCGAGGAGAATCACCGAGTTGGGCTCTGGAACAACAACGTTCGCTCCAAGCTGCCACTGACCAAACTTGTTCGGTGGAGTCGACAGTGCCTGATAGCCAAGGGTCAGGTTGGATACCGCGCCGGACAGCGTTGTCGTTCCAAATGCGGCGCCGGTTGGATTAATACCAAAACCGTTTCCGGTGATCTCAATCCCAGTCCCCACGACAGAAACAGACGCCGGAGCTCCCGAAGTGTGGCTGTAGCTTTCGCCGGCACTCGAGAAAATTCGGTGTACTTCATTCGAATCAACGGTAAGCGAATTTACAACCAACTCAAGCGGCGAGCTAAATCGGAAGTTAAACGAGTGTGAGCCCGGATCGGTATGGAAACTACCAAAACCATTCGGACCACCGGTGCTGGGTCCATCAAAGCTTCCAATCGAAGTGACGGTCACATCGACACCATCGACAACATCCGTAAAGACTTGGCCACTGCTTGAGATCAACGAGTGGTCCCAACCTGTGAAATCGAAATACTCGACTGCAACAGCGTTGGTGCCAAGAGCGAAAATGACGGCGAAAATTGAGGCAACGAATTTGTTGGTACGCATAGTTATATGTCCGTAATTATTAATTTGTTTGTTCTGAAAAAAGCGTGCACTTACTCAAAATGGGTTCGATTGAACCTGTTCTTCATTAAGCTTCCTGTAAATCGAGACAACTAAACTGACAATTGTCAGTACCAAAACTGGAAGTTGGTCTCACTATTCACCTCTGCCTTTTTCAACAAACTTTTCAGACATACGCCCAAACAAAAAAATGGCCCTAAACAATCAACTGCTACCAACAATCCATCCGCTTGGGGATAATTGTGAGGCACAGCAAATTATTTAAGGCCACGGGCAACTTTTGGATTAAGTCAAAAAAAATGACTCTCCGGAAATCACTTCATCTTGCACTTAGCGGTGCAAAACAAAGTCGAATTCCGGGGAGTCATTAAGCGCTTTCAGTAATAATTGTTTCCGATGTCCTGATTGTGCCAAGTTCTCACGATCCGTCAATACGTCTCTAAGGACAATCTGTATTTTCGAGCTACATCGGTGAAACAAACGACATTTGTTAAAACAGGCAATCTGATAGTTGCAGCAAACTGTTGAATGAGGTGGGGATCATGTTCACCAGCCACGCTTCCAAGTTGAGCTCCGAAACGCTTCTATACAAGATCGAACAGGCCAACGGGCGACTGACCTTTCGACAGGTACTTGAGCTGTGGAAGGGAGCCCCAGCGTTTCGTAAGTTCTTCTGCGAAGTACTTTCCGAATGTCCATTCCGTGCATTTCGTTGGGAGACGCCTAGCGTTACCAATGCGACTTTGGATCGCGAATTCGAGTTTGCGCTATTGAATTGTGAGCCGCTGAATCGGCAAGTGGATCGCCATGCGTTTGCTCAGCACTTTGAGAATGTCCGCGATGCAGCGCAGAGCGTCGTGACATTTCAGAATCTTGCGGGTGATGCCATTCTCGTAGCTCCTTGTCCCAAGGCTGAAGAATTGGACATTTACGCGCACTTGGCATCCTTTCTAAGAGAAGCCCCTGCCGAGCAATGCGATCAACTTTGGAATTGTGTAGCCAGCAGGATGCAAAACCGAATCAGCGATCGCCCCGTATGGCTCAGCACGGCTGGAATGGGAGTCGCATGGCTCCATGTGCGGCTGGATGATCGCCCGAAGTACTACGGCTACGCACCCTACCGATAGCTGCAGTTACTCGTCAATGTCATTCGCGGCATCGATGCCAATCGCATCCCCGGCGGCTTTCGCATCTTCGGCTTCTTCGCCCGCTTTCCCCTCATCGCCTTGAGGTTCATCACCTGCTGCGGCTCCGGCAACTTCATCCCCCTCGGGAAGCGGGTCACCGTTTGGTTTCGGGCGCTCACGATTCCCCGCAACGTCGACTAACATGTAACCAGCCCAGAAGAATGGATGCGACGCCGAAAGCTCAATGGGCTTTTTGACTCGACCAATACGTGGTTCCCAATCCGGATCGACCGCCGTCTCTCCAAGGACGTGTACGCTCCGCTGCCATGCTTCGGCTGGCGTGGTATCCGGTTCCTCCTGAAGGAACTCACGCATCAAGTCGTAACAAGTCATGCCTCCAGTTCGCCAGCGAGAGAGGATTATCGTGTCGGCTCCTGTCGCCATCATTCCCATCGTGGCCAGAAACACTTCGTTGCCCGTTTGCGACTTTCGCTTGAGGCTACTTTCCGTTGCCGTATGGAATCCGGGCAGCAAAATCTGGCGAGGACCTCCCCAAGGCAATTGCATCCAGCGACTGAGACGACTTCCCGGTCGACCGTTGTCAATCCTGCCTGGCGACCAATCAAACGGCCCTTCTCGCGCATCGGAAATGTCATCCAGTACGAGCAATCGATCCCAAGTATTTCGCAACAGGCCAGTTGATGCGGGCAACCGATCGGGCAACTGCTCCAGATTTTCGACAACATCACTCATCGACTTGATCTGATCGACGGCTACTGATGCGTCATCACGCGGGAACATTTTACCGGCGACCACAGCCGTTCGTGGATTCCTCTTGGAAGGCATGCCTTGGAAATTGATCATCCCAGCCGTAGGCAGATAGCGAATCCGAATCTTCGACAGCAACGGATGTATCTCCTCATCAACTTCGACCGGTAGCGCCTCGAATGGCATGTACCAAAGTCGCCCGTCCGGTACGATCAGTAATTCTTCGAATGAATTCCAGAACCCATCCTGAGCTCGATCAATCAACTTACGGCGGACACTGACGCCTACCGTCTTCCAAGTCTCGTCTTCCAATCGCTCAGCCGGAACTGAGCCGTTTTCACTCGTCAATCCGAACGAGCGAAAGACTTGGCCCATTTGTTTTCGCAATTCTGCCGTCTCGGGAATCTTCCAGCCACCATATTCCTGGTTGGACAACATGAAGGCGTGCAGCCCACGTCGTGTGGAAACGTAAATCAGAGCAAGCTGATTATCTTTCAACGATTCCTGTATCGCTTCGGTGGTCGAAACTGGCGGGAATATGAAGGGGCTATATTCGCGACGCAAAGCGACTTGCCCGAGCAATGCCTCTTGGCCCCTAACGATCCTTTCTATCTGATCCGCGATCTCTTTTTGCTTCAACAACTCATCTTCCGACAGTTCGGCGATGGGAAGCGCCGCCAACTGCTCACGCAGTGCGCTGGACTGATTGGTCAGCTCTTTCATGGCCGGGTAACGTGTCAGCAAATCCGTCTTCAGTTCAATACTCTCGTCACTCAACGTGGACTCAGGCGATTCAAGCAACCAACGCAAAGAAAGTAATCGCCCACCAAGCGGCAGCTGACTGTAGAAGGTTCGCCGACGCATCTGATCGCCGATCTCCAACGCCAATTCCGATTCACCACGGTCCAAGGCAATTTCGAACCAGTGCTCGTACGCTAAGCGACTGGGCGACAAGATAAAGCTGAAGGTATCCAACGGACGGAGCGTCCAGTCCATTCGCGTCGGCTCGCGCAGCAAAAACGTAAAAAGGTCAGACGCATTTCGTGGAGAAAGCCCACCTGTTCGTGATTGGTACAACCGATCGGTCATCGCAATCTGAAACAGCCACGGAGACACCGACTGTTGCTGCGCAACGGCTCGGGCAAAAGCGTTCTGCGCCGCGTCAAGCTTCCCCTGAAGATACAACTGCTGTGACTCAACCATCGAATAACGAGCAAGTACTTCCGCCGAAAGCGCGTTGCGCCGATCAATCGACTTGCGCGCCTGCACCAACATTTTCCCACCTGCCGCACCGCGCCCTACATGAACGAGATTTTCGGCAGCAAGCGTCAGGAGAACTCCCCGCAAGTGTTGCAGTCGTTGGCGTTGAGCATAGGCCGCCGCGGGAGACAACGGCGTAAGAACATCTCGCTTCCCCAGACTAAGATGGGCATCAGTGGCCCACTGAAACGCGTCTTCGACCAACTCGAACTGCTCGTAAACTGCGGCTGAGGCGCTCGCGTCGACAAAGTGTTTGACGGCTTGCTCCGGCTTACCAGCCAACAACGAAAGCTGTCCCAGTCCCATTTGCGCAGTCGCCGTCAACGGGTGATCAAATTGACCGCCGACAAGCACTGCAGCGCGCAAGGCGCGTTCGGCTTCCTTGGTTTTTCCAGCGCAGGCCAGAGCGTAACCACGCTGCGCATTCACCCACGCGTGCGACCAGTGATTAACAGGTGCGAGATTTGCGTCAAATGCAGCCGTCAATTGCGCAGTCAGAGGATCGTGTCTTCCAACGGGTCCGAGGATTTCAAATCGACGACGGAGGGCCAAGGCAATACAGCGTGCAATTTCATGAACGTTGGCCGAGATAATCTCCGGCGGCTCGATGACTCCTCCACGCTGAATAACGGAAAGATTGTCGGTACGGCCCATCGCGACTTGAAAACGATTGGGTATCTGCGCCGGACGAATAGGTCGAGTCGCCCACGTTACTGGTGGGCGAACTTGACGATTGCTGGGGCGTAGAATCTGCTGACCGAAATCGACTCGATTCATCCAGCCTGCATTTAGTAGAAATAAATTCAGCGCCGCATCATAGTTCCGTATCGCAGCCGGAAGTCGGCCCGCTCGATACTGACACTCTCCGATCATGGTGCGATAACAGACCGAGTCGATCCACGCTCCTCGCACAGTCCGCTTGCCGCTGCGCCCTGCCGAATCGAATGCGTCGATCGCGTCCTCCAAGTTGCCGTCGCGAAGAAACCCATAAGCCGTGTAGTAATTCAGGTTCGGGTAAGAACCCACGGAACCTTGTGCCCAGGCGCTATCCCCAAACGCGGCAAAGCCGCAGGCCGCCAGAACAAATAGAGTTAACCAACGATTGGAGCGGACGCGTGCATTCATAGAATTCTGATTCATGGCAATACAATGCTGTGGTAGTAGTGCATTCAACTTCCTCTTCACATGGTAGTCTCTCGACCGTCCAAATCTCGCATTTGTGCAATCAATGCCGCCAAGCTGACGGACATGTCCAGCAATCCCAAAAAAACTTGATCCTTCTTGTGAAGAGAGTCAAGCCAGTAAAGCTTTGTGGCCGATACCGGTTCTAACGATTATTTCTTTCGTACGAATCTTGCCTGGCTTCGATTCTGGCAACAGAAAATGGACAAAGGAGACGCTCGATGCGTCAGACATCCAAAACAAATTGGATTAGTTTCCCACTTGCGGGAGTTATCGCCCTCGGCACCCTATGCATGACTGGTTGTCAATCGTCGATCGGCGGTCAAACACTTCCAAGTCCGTACTATCTCTACGATGACGTTGAGTATTTCGCTCCCGGCCCCGAATTTAAGCTCGCTCGCGAAGCAGCTGCAATGAAGGCCTTCGCGGACGGAGCTAATGACGACGGCGCCGGAGATGCGGAGTCGGACTCTCCGTAACTGCGTCGGCGTCCATCAACGCTCCAACCAATTCGCACAAACGACTATAAAAGCCGGGCATCGCACGATGCACCGGCTTTTTGTGATTTCAATCAATCTTGGCAACGACTTAGCGTCGAGCCAGCAACGCCAGCAATTCCGAAACAACGTCTACCACGCTGCCGCGAACCTCTACCGACGGAGAGCGGCGGCTCGCCCCAAATCCAAACTCCGGTAGCTCATTGGCTGGAGCCACAGGTGTCGCTTCCGGAATGATCAGCCCGCCACCGTTGATGGGTGGCAGAATCACGTTTGGGTTCGCCGGCGTTGGTACACCCGGAGCCGGCAGCGGCGACGAAGGGATGACTTCATGGTAAGGAGTCGCGACATTGGGAGCTGCTTGCGGCAGGACATAAGTATCGACTCGGTAAACATCGGTTTGGTGAACGTTTGCGCTGCACACCTGGACTCGCGCTGCCAATCGAGCTGCGGTTCGCCATTCCCTTAACTCTCGACTTGCGAACTCGTGCTGCTGACGAACAGCCTTCAGATCGCAACGCAGCTTCTTGACCACATCTTTTCTTGCGCATCGAATCTCCTCCAAAACATGACTTCGGCGTGGTTCGCACAATCGCGTTGCGTCCTTCCGGGCAGCGTTGAGAGCGCGGATCGAATCGCGATATTCACAACGGACGGCCTCCTCATTCGCTCGCAAGACTCCCAATAGTTCGTGGTTTCTCGCTCGATAGCTGGCTTCGACGGCTCGAAGTTGGTGATTCGTGGCAATGGCAGGACTGGCAAAAGCCGTCAGTCCTATGAAGGTGGCGATAATCGCTGTGATGGCTCGTGGCTTGGTTTTCATTTGTATTACTTTCCCTTTGAATTCTTGCTTCGCATCCTGCGGTGCCCCAGAGTCTCCATGCTCTCTGCTGACTTCAATGATTGCACTCACGGTGCCTTAAAACACTGAAGCTCAACGAAAACCTCACAAACTCATACTGTAAAACAACTTAACGCGAATACGAAGTTCAACAATTCCATGCCAAAACCACGTAAGAGACTGGCACTGTATTCGATCTGACAACAGCGACTCCCAAACTGGGTTGGATTGGGTTTGCTTGGGTAAGCCTAGCAAAGCTGAACGCCACTGAGTCGACATTTTCCCCCGCAAGGTCGTTACGAACCGTCAAACCCACACCCAAAATCCTCATTTACCCCAAACGACCTTATTTACTTAATCAGCACCGGCGATTTTTGTCGACGCAATGCATGTAGGAAAGTAATCCCCCCAACAGTCGTGCGGTAGGGATGGTCGAATAGAACCACCCTCTCCGACTGAAATGATCGCCAGGCCCTCCGGGCGATCAAAGCAATCCAGCGGATTATCGACCTGCAATTTGAACCGCGTATTGCACGCGTTCCATATATCAGGTTGATCCTTCGGGATCGCTTGAAAAAGACACTTTAGTGTTCTTCATGACCCCCTTTAAAGGAGAGTTTGGATGTTGCGTAAAGCACTGATATCGCTACCAGCAGTTGTGCTGCTTTTGGCGATCAGCCATGTACAGGCCCAGTGTGGCTGTGGTTCTGCCGCTCCGGCGCCCTGCGCTGGTGGCTGCGGTGTAGTAGCCGACGGTGGATCTGTAGTTGGTGGTGGTATGGCTGACGGCGGAAGCTGTGGCTGTGGCACTACGACGAAAACAATTATGGTTCCAGTTCAGTCGCAAGAAACGCGAATGCGAACTGTCACTAAGTACCGCTCAGAAACACGTCAACGAACGATCAACGTTTCGCGACGCGTTCCTGAAACCAAACAGGTAACGTCGAATTACACCGTTATGGTTCCGCAAAAGCAGACCAAAACAGTGAACTACACAGTTCGCGTTCCTGTTCGCACTCAAGTTCCCGTGAACTACACAGTTCGCGTTCCACAGAAGGAACAGCGTCAAGGCACTCGCACGGTTCGCCGCGTCGTAACGGAACAGCGCACTCGCACTGTTACCGTTCGAGGTGGAAGCTTCAAGACCGTCCAAAGCACCGTAATGGTTCGCGGACGTGACGCTTGCGGATGCCCAACATGCTGCCCTAAGACTTGCTGCAAGCGAGTTTGGGTTCCAACATGCTGCCAGAAGGAAGTTCCCTACTGCGCTCGCCGCGTAGTTTGCGAACAGGTTCCTTACACCTATTGCGTAACGACTTACCGTTGCGAAACTCGCACCAAAATGGTCTGCAAGACTTCATGGAAGTGCGAAACTCGTAGCCGACAAGTTTGCTCGACAATCATGGTGCCTCAGCAAAAGACCTGCACTCGTAACGTAACAACGTACCGCACTGTCTGTGAGCCTAAGACTCAGAGCTACTGCGTTCGCGTTCCTTACACCGAGCAGGTTCCTTACACAGTCTGTGTTACAAAGATGGTTCCAAAGACCATCGAAGTTCCAGCTCCAGCTCCTGTTGCTTCGTGCAACAGCGGATGTGACGCCGGCTTCGGTGCTGCGGACGCTTGTGGCATGGGCGGTGGCTGTGGTGCAGCTATGGACTCGGGATGTGGATGTGGTGCCGCTAGCGCAGGTTGTGGCTGCGGAAGCGGATGCCGACCAATCCGAAGCCTTCTGGGACGCCTTCGTGGCATCTTCAGCTGTGGCGGCGGATGCGGTGGCGGAATGAGCTGCGGCGGCGGATGCTCGGTTGAGCCATCTTGCGGTTGTGGTGCTTCCGTTGAGCCATCTTGCGGATGTGCAGCTGCAATGGAGCCATCCTGCGGATGTGCTGGCTAAGCGAGACTGACAGTTAACGCTTCAAGCGTTTGAGAATTCACAAGAGGCCGGACTCATAGAGTCCGGCTTTTTTTTTGTTCAAATCTGACTCCGACTCGATGTCTCACAGCTCGCGAAACGCCACATCCAATTCTTGAATGCGTGGCTCGTCAAACAAGACTTCCGACATCAATCTTCGAGCACGACGGCCGGACTCCTCCCAATGATAGACGTCGTCGGGAGCGTAAATAAATAAACCGTCCGCAATACGCTCACGGACAACGGGCACAGTTTCCATCGCCAATGGACTCCCATCGCTGCGTCGCAGATTGTCGGTCGATGAGCCGTGTGGATGAGGTGTGTCGCTCCTGAACGCAAGCCCCGGTTGTGAGAACTTATTGGTGTTCCAAAGATTGAAGTCGCTCACATCCGTGACCCCATCACAGTTGAAGTCTGCTCCCGCCCAACCTCTGCCACTTAAGAATTTATTGGAATTCCAAAGATTGAAGTCCGACACATCCACGACGCCATCCAGATTGGCATCGCCATACGCCGACCCAAGGATTCCCACTACGAGGACATCCAGATCGACCGACGTCACGAGCGTATCGGGCACGATATCGAAGGTTACCCAATTTCGGGCCAGCCCGATTTCAACGCAAAGCATATCAATGTCAGTGGCATCGACGGCACCGTCACCATTGAAATCTGCCTGTATGTTAGTATTTCCCGGCGTTCCCAATGCCTGCTCGCTGGCTTGCCAGAGTGTCGGGTCTTCCCAACTGGCGACATCGGTATTGGTGGCATCAACCAATTGAAGCGTGTGGCCTCCGTTATCGGTCGATGGATACCAATCATCGTTATAAACGAATTCCTGATGCGTCACCCCGCCAACCGCCAGAGTAATAATCTCCGCACTGTTTCCAAGACCTCCCGTCCACTGCCCAGCAACGGGGAGACTGGTTCCGTAACGGTAGATAAAGGCGTCGAGATCCTCGACCACGACGACCCGTTCACCAGGCGCCAAATCTTCGACGGCACCCGTGCTGAAATCAAAACTCACGCCATCGCCATCGGTCTGCTCAAGCGTCAAGTCGCCAAGCGAAACGACTTCCGAACCGGTATTGATCAGCTCGATGAATTCAAAGTCATCCTTATCCGTAAATCCGTTGGCAAGCTCGGCTGCCGTTGGATCAGCAGGATTGTAATTCACTTCAACGATGATAATTTCCTGGCCGACAGGCTCAGCCCCCGGTGTCACCTGAAACTCATGAGCATCCGACCAATGGCTCCAATGCCCAGCCGAATCCTGCATGCGCACCCGAACTCGATAAGTCTTGCCAACATCAATAACTGATTCCGGCACGACAAATTCATTGTCGAACGTGGTTATCTCCCCCGACTCCCAGGCATTCTCGATCTCATACTTATAGGGTTGCGTGGGATCGTAGTTCGCAACGTCACTATTGTGTACCTCCGCGACTCGCCATTCCATCGACTCGAACGTCCCGGCTCCCTGCGGGTCACTGAAATTCGACGTTTGAAAACTCAGATCATCACGAGCGTAAAGAAGATTGCCCGTGTAGGAGACCGTAGGCTGATTCGGAATTCCACTATCATCGCCTTGCGATTGCAAGAGGTTGTATCCATAACCACCAGGACTCATAAAATCCTGCATGTACTCGACCAGCCCAGCGAAATCACGGCTTGGCAACAATGAAGAGTTAAAGTTATCGTACCAGATCCCCTTCTTGTTCTTCCTTGGATGATAGTCCCATTGAGCCTGATTCGAGTCAGTGATCGTCAAGTCGGTTCCATCCACGGTCAGTCGAAGTGCATACTCTTCTACCAGCGCTGCTGCATCACCACTATCCAGCAACAAGTCGGTGTATTCACGTAACCGGTTTTCATAAGCCAATTGTATTGACGGAACACCGAGAACTCGACGAATATTCTCACGGTTCGTCACCGGGATGCTGTGATGAGGCCGATCCTCAAATGTCAAATCCATATCCCAGGGAACCGTATACCACTGTCCTGTCTCCTGATTGTGATAGTAGTTTACGTTTTCGTGGACGCGAATATCCGAGTTGTTCGAAACATGATTTGACATATTCCACGCAAAGTAAGAATCAAGATTCAGATTGCTCGTCCATTGTTGCTCGCTTTGAAAACCGCCATTCACGCCGCTGATAAACGCAGACAAATCCGAGCGATCCGTCGGAAGCTCGGAGCCCTGATTCCGTTGCGAAGTCGATCCACCGGTTCCTCCGTGCATATTAAAGAGGTTGCCATCCGGCAAACCTCGCTCCTTCAGGAACCGACCATCCGGTTGCTCAATCCCGACGTAGAGCCCCCAAAAGTCTCCTTGATACTGATTCGACGGTGCTTCGTTCGCACTATCGATGACTCGAAACTGAAAATGCTGGGTGTGAGGCGCAGGTGTTCCGGCCAGTTCGTATAACCGAAAGGCCACCGGCTCAAAAAGCACGGTGCCTTCCGTGGAAACGTCGTTTCGCCACCACGGATTCGTGCCGGGCAAGATGTTCAGTTTGTCCCAATCCTCTTCGTACCGATTGCCGTAGCTGTCTCTGGCTTTGAAAGAATGGCCGCGATTAAAATTCAGCTTCCATTTGTTCTTGCCGACTTGGTACGTCGAACCTTGCCCACGATTGCGGAACTCAATATGGTCGTACACTTGTCCGTCGTAAACGAGTGTTCCACGAAACTGCACGCCATTGAAACTGCCATTATACTGGCTATTATCAACATCTGACGAATTGGCGATCAAGTGATACGTTGCAATATCATCAAGTCGATCGCCGGAGTAGGTAACATTCGACGACACGCCTGGGCGCAACGATGCCGTATAATCAGGGACTCCGTTGTAGACGAAGTATGCAAAATTGGGTTGCGGGTCGTCGGAATAAGGAACCTGGACAGACGAACCAAGCGAGTCCGTGGCGGCAACGCGATAACGCACTACGCGTCGATGCTGGTTGACGTTCCCGGGAATCGTTGCGGTGTAGACGTCGTCACCCGCGACTGCGTCGCCATTGGAACCCATATCGTTCATCACGATACTTGTCCAGTTAGTTTCGTAGGACGGATCGGTAATCCGAATATAAGCGCCAGGATTTACGACCTGGTAATCCAGGCTGACCGCTGACACGCCATCCGGATCCGTCACCTTCATGGAAATAACGACGTCTTCGCCGGTTTGCGGTTGCTCGGGCGTGTGAGACACTTGCCGCATCTGTGGTGGCGCAGTCGGACTGAGCGCAGCATTCTGCCCCCCTGGGGTTGGAGCGATACCTGCCTCAACCGGTGGCAACGAAACTTCGACATCAATCGAAAAATCACTGCTCGTCAAGGACTGGTTGAATCCTTGAACCGCAATCGTATTCTCGCCTTCAACGAGGAATTGACTTGCGAGCGGAATTGTAACCTCTTCCCAAACGGCTTCGTGATTGAACGCGGTATCGTCAAAACTCAATTCTTGATCATTGACGTGGAAAAAACCAACCCGAGTGCCATTGATCCAGACCACAGCTCCATCATCGGAATAAACGCCGAGCTTGAGCGAGTTGGGAATCGAACCTGAGATTTCAAACGTGTTTCGCAAGAATACGGATGTGTAACCGTTCCTCATGTCGTTCAAAATCGTATTATCATCTCCGTCGCCGTAGCCAATCGGAGTCTCGCCAGTCACCCAGGTGTTATCTTCCACGAATCCAGGCATACGCCATGCGTCAATGGGCGATGAGGCCTCACTGGTTCCTTTTCGGTAGCTCCAATTCGCATCTCCCCGCTCGAGGAATTTGACTTCCTCCTGAATATCTCCGCCACCGGAAGCTCGCCAACTTCCTGAAAGATCGTTATCCAACGACGGGTGGATCAGCTCCATCGACCGTCCAATCTCCCCAACTGTTGGCCACGGAAATCCAAGCTGGTAATCGACCGAATCCACCAACTGCCCCGTGGAGTCGCGAAGCTGGATGAGTTCGCCACTGTTGCTTAATTTGTCACCCACCTCCCACTGTCCATCTGGCGCAAAGCCAAACTTTGATTGAAAATCTGACGCATCCTGCGCAATTACGACATAGTCGAATGCAGAAATTGTTGAACCCGCAGGAAAAACAAAGTCGACTGCGTCATCAATCACCCAACCTGACAGGTCAATCGACAGGCTCGAGTCATTGTGCAACTCAATGAACTCGACTTTCTCCGTTGAGAGGTCTGGGTCAACATGGATTTCGTTGATCACAACACCCGTGAGCATCTGCCTCGGCTCTAGTGGCTCGATCTGGAATCGGCGATGCTTACCCGAGTGACGCGGACTATTTGCCTTCGACGAGACGCGTTGGTTTCCACTGAATCCCATTCAATTCCCCGTTCGGTTGAAAAACCATCAACAGCCTAGATTTCACGAACGCTCATTATAAGCCAAAGCTTCAATCCATTCGTCTATTGCATTACCCACAGTTGTGAAAAATAAAAAAAGCCCACGACGATCGGCGTCGTGGGCTTCGCGATTTCCAAAGAGGCTCAGCCAGCATGTTGACTGAGCCCATCAGCGGTTATCTCGTTCGAATCACCGTCTTCAGATCACGGCGTTTGCCGTTCTGCTTGTGAATCAACGGGTCAATGCCGTAGTTGATGAACTGCACGCTGCCGTCACAGAACGACATGTTCAACCCGCCAGTGTGAGCGCTTCCGAATGCTTTGGTATCCACCTCGCCTGGAGTATCTTGCTGCGGTGGAAGATAGAAAGCCTCGTTGTTTGGATCTCTGTGTGAACCGCCCGTGACGCGAAAGTTGTCGTTATTGTATCCGGTGCACCACGTCTCGTTATCGCCGCCGTCTCGACCGGTGAAGTAGTTGTCAGGGTTCAGATACTTTTCACCTATCAAGTAAGTCTTCGATGTACCGTCAACTATGTGCCTTAACTTAATGACGCTCCTGAGAAAACTCACGCCGGTGGCAAGAAAAACGGCGGGCCTTCGTGAATCACGGCCTGTTTCGGTATTGCCCCAAGTAAACGTTTCGGAGTTGGCATACGATGTTGGACCACCGTTATACTCATTGACGTTTTGGTCACCGGCATTGATCGCGTAGTCCAAACGTCCGGCGACATTATTGTCACGTGGATTGGCAGCAGCGTTGCGGGCAACGGTCGTTCCATCAACCGGCTTGGGGTAGACATTGCCGGCGCCGCGACGAGTCGGACAATTCAACATTGTCAGAGGACTGGTCACCAAATCTCTTGCCGCTTCTGCTTGCGACGTCGAAACAACATCAGGGTCGCCATCTTTCACGGCGTTGTATCCGTTTGATTCTTCGATGAATGGAAGCGTATTAAACGTCCAACCACCCGGCTGCTTCTCTTTGAAACCTCGGTCCCCGTCGCCGACCCACGCCCATCCCCATCCGCCCGTGGGCAGGTGCTTCTGCGCTTCCTCATGAAGAAGGGCGGACAGTGCGAGCTGTCGGACTTGATTCGTGCACTGAGTCCTTCTCGCTGCTTCTCTTGCCTGTTGAACTGCCGGCAGTAACAGTGCGACGAGGATACCGATAATCGCAATGACTACGAGTAGCTCCACGAGCGTGAACCCATCCGTCCTATGACGTTTCATGATAATTCCTTGCCTTGAAAAGAATGATGAATCAGCCTCAGACTTTCATTACCGTTTCAGTTTGAAAATGAGGTCATTCACTCGATCGTCTTCAGTAACGACCCGACCAAGGGTAGTCGCCGAACTGTACTTTGCAGGAATGGTTTCCTTACCATCACTGATTTTGCTCACCTTGACGCGATAAAAGCCGAGGCTCATACCACGCCGACCGTTTTGCTTCGCATATTCTGACTTGAGTCCAACCCGACCATCCACATCCGTTTTCCCGGTGGCAGCCGTGATTGAATCTCCCATAAACTCTTCGGGTTCAAAGATCACATCAGCATCGCTCAAGGGTTTCCCTGAAAGCGAAAAGTCGAATGCCAACTTGATCAAGCTAACACGACCCAACTTCCAGTTTGTCACCAGAGCTCCAATCTCTTCGGCCGACACTTGCTTGTCCTGATTGGTGTCAAGAAGCGCCATTGCAGACTGAATACTGGCGGCGGCCTTCAATTCGTCACCACCAATCAATCCGTCCCCATTTGCGTCATACTGAGCAATCGCAGCGCTACCAATCGCCTCAGCATCATATTTGGGAGCTGAGAGGCGTTTGGGGCCACCCCCCCCACATCCCACAACGGTCAACAAGAGGATGAGAGAGGCAAGCGGTCGATACTTCTTCACAGCGGACTCAATAAACATAGGGTGCATTATGGGAGATGCGATGCAGCACGAAAGGGGCCGCAATTATGCGACCCCTCCTCAAAAAGCAACTTCCGACTATCGGCGAATCGCCAACATTCCTGCTGCCATTACAAGCATGATGCATAAACCGGCTGGTTCAGGAACAGCCGCAGCATCTGAAGCCTGAAACTTATTAGCATTCCACGCACCAAAGTCAGAAACGTCAACGACACCGTCAGCCGTAAAGTCGCCGCTACACCATGCCGCTGTTGCAGTGAATTTATTGGCATTCCACGCACCAAAGTCGGAAACGTCAACGAACCCATCTAGTGTGGCATCACCAAGCAAGTACGTTTTGCCAGGCCCAAGGTTGGCCTCACCAGCCTCTGACAACCAAGCATCACGGTCACCCGTATCAACCGACCCGTCGCTGTTCAAGTCGAATGATGCGTTGTTGCCACCGCCAGCAATCTCAGCCACAAGTGCGTCGATATCCGAACAGTCATAGGCGCCATCATCGTTGAAGTCACCATCAACTCCGCCGCCACCGCCATCGTAAGAAATGATGGCTGGGAAACTGCGACCGTCCTCAAGGTGATAGTACATGGTCAGGTCTTCGGCCGAGCCAGACCAGATATTTCCCAAGTTAATTTCCGTGCCCGGCGTCATATCCGAACTGCCAGTCAAAAAGAACTCAGCAATCAAGGAACTGTCAAGATTTCCCAACTCTTCCCAACCGTTGCCGGAACCGGGGCTGCCGTTTCCTTCATAATCCTGATCCTCAAGGCTGTTCCATCCGCCGACATTCAAGGAGCCCGATGGACTACGAATCTCGTAGTAGTCGATGTCAAACGACTCGCTCGATTGGTTCTTCAACGTTGCGGAACCATTGACAATGTCAAGGCTCATGAGTTCAGGAAGACTGCCCACTTCACTCAAGGGCGTAGCATCGACGCGAATATTGTCAAAATGCCCACGACCACCGCCAGCGAGCGAACCCACGAGGACGTCAATGTCACCCGTCGGTGGTGCCGACGAAGAAATGTAGTAGTACTCAAAATCAACAAAACTTCCTACGGGCACATTGTTGAACGTATCGATCGCTTGCATCCGATTGAGAACTTGTCCACCCGCCCTCAATCCAAACAGCGTCTGGTTTGCATCGTTCGCAAACCCATCACGATTACCAAGGCCGGCAGTAAACGTATAGAGCGTATTTGGTTGGACGCTAACCCCTGGAAGGGTTTGCTTGACGTTTCGACCTGCAGCAACCCCTAAATGATGCGTACCTTCGGCAACAAAACCATCAATGACTTCGGCAAATGTGCCACCGGTATTGTCCGTACCGATGGGATCGTCGACCCACCAGTTTGGATCGTTGGCGACATCAGCACAATCCACATCCAAACAGTCGGACCAGCCACCACTCGCCAAGCCAGCGTTTTCGAAGCTACTATTCTCTACAGGAAGCAAGTCGGCCTGAGCTTCGTTGCCGATGCCGATCGTCAAACCAACAAGCAACAATAAAGCCGCGAATTTGGCCTTCCGACGCACAAGAAGAAGCATGCCCAATCCCAATAGAACCGCCGAGCTTGGTTCGGGAACAAGTCGAGCAAACGAACCCGCACCATTGGCAGCGTCGTACAAGGCTTCAAAGGCCAACAAGTCATCAATGTTTACTGCTTCGTCACCAGTCAGATCACCCATGTAGTATGCGTCGACTTCGGTGACGCCTGGGAATGATGTGTTGAACGCATCGCGAACCGTCGGCCAATCAAGGGCATCGACGGCACCGTCAAAATTGAAATCGCCTTCAGCGAAACTGTTGCCGCCGTTGCCAACGTAGCTCACGTTGACAGGGACAACATTGCCTGCACTATCAAGGAGCTGCGCGCTGATGTCTTCCGTCGTGTATTGACGCCAAGTCCCAACACCGAGGCTGAGACCCGCAGACGAAATGCTGCCGCTACCCGTGGTACTCTCCGAAAGTTCAGTATTGGAAGAGGTAAGAATATTCCACGTGTCACTGGAAACGGATCCGTCCCCAGCCGCATCATAGTTACCAGCGATCGAAACCCAATCGTCTTCGTCCAGAGCCCCAACCGACGACCCCAACGTATAACCCGTGAGCGTATAGTCAGAACCTGGATTCAAAATCGAAATCTCGCCAGTAGCACGATCAATCTGAATGCTGGGATCAGGATTATTGTTTTCAACGATCTGAAATCCGGACACGGAACCACGGTAATCAGTCGATCCATTGGGCAAAGCAGGACCACCGGTATTCCGTGCACCCAAGATTGAAAGCGTCGAGCCGCTTAAGCTTGAAATCTTGAAGAATGTTGGATCATTCGTCTCGGTGGCACCGTCAATAAAACCAGTTGCGGACTCGAAGAAAGATCCGTCAGGACTGAGAACCTCAAAGACTCCACCACTGTAATAGTCCGTGCCGTTGACGTTCGTTGTCCAGCCGCGGCCTTCATTGCCCGCGTCGGATGAACCGTAGATATAAACGTCGTAGTTGGAGTAAGGAATCCCCGTAATATCGACTTGGGCCCCAGCGCCACCATCGTCCAACCAACCGTTGACCATCCACTCATCTTCGGTCGTGATGCCAGGAAGGCCCGTGGTACCACCCCAGGTATTGTTCGATGTCCAATTCACAGCGGCACCGGTCGCGGTTCCTGCATCATTGAGCAGTCCATTCAATGAGCCCGCTTGGCCATCGCTGGCCAAATTCCAGTTTGGCGAAGGAATAATCCCCGCCGTTTCAGTCGCGAGGAGTTGATTTCCCACGCCACCGGCATTGTCACCGGCAAAGCTGACACTGATGACTTGAGCGTTGACGCTCACCGCCGATAGGCACACTGCGAAGGCGCATGCAGCCAAGAATTTCCGCATCTCGAACTCCTGATGTCAATTGCGTATTTGATGAGGGATGTTGCACGAGGTTCCGGTTGGATTGTGAAACAACCGCCACCAAGCTACCAGCGCTTGTTTTCCGTTACAATTAGATATTCCTGTTAAGTTTTGAGATTTGATTCGTAGCCCGTTAAACAATAAAAACTAGTTTCCAGATTTTAAAAGAGAGCTTCAACGGTTTTTTTTGGTTGTTTGAGTACGCTTCCTAACTTACGATTTAGCTTCGCAGATAAAATCGGCGCACTTTTCAGCTCGAAAGAAGAAGCCAAACCAGAACCATAACAACGCTGTCCACTCACCCTCCCAAAGGGTTAGTGGTCAGCGTTTTTTCGTGGTGTTTTGGCATGACTGCACAACCTTTGTTCCAAACTAGGAGATTGACCTCGTGATTAAGACTCGACTTTTGACTTTCATTGCAGCCTTGTGCATTTGCGCTGCATCAAACGCTCAATCAATCAGCGTAAGCTTCGCTGGAGATAACGGCGGCGGAACTGGTTTTCAAATCGCAGCCGGACAAACGGCGGGCGTTTCACCCGCCAACGACTGGGAAGACGCGACTGGCGCGAGCGGCGCGATAACAACTGCGAGCGGTGCAGGTGTTACCTGGGCATCGAACAATACCTGGGGTGGTAGTGGCGCGACGAGCGACGACGAAGCTATGGTCAACGGATGGCTGGACGACGGCGGACCTGGAGCTTCGGTTCAGATCACCGGCATCACCTACCCACTTTACGACGTCTACGTTTACGGTTCTTCCGATGCAGGCAATGAAGGCCGCGGCTGGACAACGAACGTCAACGGCACGGACTATTACAGTGGTGGTAGTTTCGCAGCACTTACCCCCAACGGTTCCTTCTTCTCGAACGCCTACGTTGACGCATCGGGCGCTGGCGACGAACCAACCTACTTCAAGATTTCCGGTCTTTCCGGTGACACGCTTGATCTTCTCGGCTCCCGTGACACGGCTGGACCAGCATTGCCAAATGGCATCACCGATTATCGCGCTGCGATTTCTGGATTTCAGATTGTGGCCGTACCTGAACCCGTTTCGGGAATGCTCGCTCTGACGGCGTTGATTGGACTTCTTGGGTTCCGACGTCGCAGCTAGAGCGGTTGCTCTCGCTTGAGTAAATACTCAGAACATTCAAAAGGCTGGTGGCATTTTGCCACCAGCCTTTCTTGTTTACTTTGCCCAACCCCTACGATCACTTCCTGCGTTTTTCCGTTGGCTTGCAGGCGATAGAATGCGATCGTTACCGCGTGTGCGCAATACCCCCTATCAAAGAGTCAAACTCCGATGCTTTCGAAGTACAACGTCCCCCTAACGTTTTGCACAGTCGTTATTACGATCCTACTATCGGGCTGTGACACCCAACCGGCGGTTTCTTCGGATGCTCCCGCGGCGGCCAGCACAACAATGGAATCCCTTCGCCCAATCAACACTGGAACCCCGGCGACTCTTTTCACAAGCCTGGCGTCCGACCAGACGGGAATCGACGCTTCTTGCCAACTCGATTTGACTCACCCCATGAAACGGCTTTACCACTCTGGGTTTGTCTGCGGTGGAATCGCGATTGGCGATTTGGACGGCGACAATCGGCCCGACATTTTCTTCGCGAACGGACCGGACAAGAACCGCCTGTTCTTCCAAAAAGCGCCCCTCCAGTTTGAAGAGTATGTTCCTGAGACGCCAGAAAGCTCCATTGATGGTGGTGAAAATTGGGCAGCCGGAGTCACGTTGGCTGATGTCGACAACGATCGGGACCTCGACATTTACGTATGTAATTATGATCGTCCCAACCAACTGTTTCTCAATGAAGGGAATCGCAAGTTTCGGGAAGCCGCGGCGGAGGCCGGGCTTGATCTGGTAGACGCCTGTTTGAATCCAGCTTTTTGCGATTACGACCGCGATGGCGATCTCGACGTTTACGTGTTGACCAACCGCTACTATCGCGACGGTGGTCGCCCGCGAAAGCCGCCGGTGGGGTACATCAATCGTGTTCCTTACGTCCTTCCTGAGTACAGCAAGTACTACGCCCTCACGAAAAAACCAAACGGCGGCTACGACATCGACAACGCGGGACGCGGCGACTACTTCCTGACCAACAATGGCGATGGAACATTCACGGACGCCAGAGAACAGGTACAAAGCGTCGGCAAGGGACATGGATTGAGCGTGACCTGGTGGGATTACAACCACGACGGCTGGCCCGACGTCTACGTTGGCAATGACTTCAACGATCCGGATTACCTGCTCCACAACAATGGTGATGGCACTTTCAGCAATGCGCTCAAACAGGTTATCCCTCACACCAGTTGGTTCTCAATGGGAGCCGATTTTGGAGACTTGAATGGCGACGGATTGTTTGATTTCCTCGTAGCCGATATGTCAGCCACGACCCACTACGGCCAAAAGACGACGATGGGCGCGATGAACGCAGAGAAGATGGCACAAGTCGCAGGTCCGCCGCCGCAAATCATGAAAAATGCGTTGTACGTAAACAGCGGAACCAGCCGCTTCCTCGAAGGCGCCGAACTTGCAGGCTTGGCGGACTCGGATTGGACTTGGGCGATCAAACTTGCGGACTTCGACAACGACGGGCGAAACGATGTCTTTATTACGAATGGCATGGCTCGCAGCTTTACCCATTCGGACAGTACGACTCGACCTGAACAGTTGATTGGCAACACCGAATGGGACTTACACGAGAACGAGCCCACTCGCCCCGAAAAGAACCGTGCTTTCCAAAATCTGGGAGAGCTACAATTCAAAGACGTTGGCGAATCATGGGGATTGGAAAAAATCTCAATGAGCTATGCCGCCGCTTATTCAGATCTCGATCGCGACGGTGATCTCGACCTTATCGTAGCCAACCTGGAAGAACCGGTGAGCGTTTACCGTAATGATTCTCCCAACGGAAACCGTCTGGTGGTTTCACTTCGAGGCAACCGCAGCAATTCGCATGGCATCGGCGCTACCGTCGAACTGGCGACGAATCAGGGCAAGCAGGTTCGCATGCTGTCTCCGCAAACGGGATTTCTTGCCGGAAATGAACCTGTCGTTCACTTTGGATTGGGCGAGTCAACACCCGAGCGACTGACCATTCGGTGGCCCAGCGGTACGACACAAACGATTGATGAGATTTCGCCCAACATTTTGATGACGATCAACGAACCCGAAGCGACGGATAAACCGAATCCAGCCTTGGCAATTCTCGGCCAACCATCGAACAACGAGCGTCTCTACGAACCAGTCGAACTTCCCATCGCAGCCGAACATTCCGAAACGATCTATGACGATTTTGCGACGCAGCCCCTCCTCCCCAACAAGCTTTCCCAACTCGGACCCGCCATTGCCGTAGCCGACATTGACGGCGATGGCGATGAAGATTTTTTCCAAGGCGCTGCCCGCGGCTTTACCGGGAAACTCATGGTCAATCAGGGTAACGGGAAGTTCAATTCGACGACGCCCGATGCATTCATTGCCGATCAGGACTGCGAAGACATGGGAGCCGTCTGGTTCGATATCGACAGCGACGGCGATCAAGACCTCTACGTCGCCAGCGGTGGTGTCGAGGCCGGTGAAGACACGGAATGGTATCAGGACCGAATCTACCTTAACGACGGTCAGGGCAACCTTACAAAGTCGAGCAACCTCCTGCCAACGATAACGAGTAGTGGCAGCTCGGTCGCTGCCGCTGACTTTGACCGCGACGGGGACCTCGACGTCTTTGTGGGCGCCCGAGTCGTGCCAGGAAAATACCCCGTAACCCCAGAAAGCCGACTGCTCGAGAACCAGAACGGCCGACTGGTGGATGCCACCGATGAAAAAGCCGCATCGCTGCTCAATGCAGGCATGGTCACGGGATGTGTCTGGTCGGACGTTAACAACGACGGCTGGATTGATCTCATGGTAGCCGTCGAATGGGGACCAATTCGATATTTCGAGAATCAGCAAGGCAAGCTTGTTGAGCAGACCGACGCGGCCGGACTGGCGCCCCACACCGGATGGTGGAATGGTATTGCCAGTCGAGATTTAGACAACGATGGCGACGTTGATTTCGTGGTCACCAACTTTGGACTGAATACCAAGTATCACGCGTCCGCTGTCAAACCAGTGATGTTGTACTACGGCGACTTTTCCGGTGATGGCCAATATCGTTTAATCGAAGCCGAGTTCGAAGAGCAGCAGCTGTTTCCAGTTCGCGGTAAAAGTTGCTCGACGCATGCGATGCCGCATCTGGCTGAGAAATTCAAAACCTATCACGACTTTGCGCTGGCCTCATTGGAAGACATTTATACTCCCCAGTGCCTCGAGGACGCTACAAAGATGGAAGCCACGACGCTTGAGTCGGGTGTCTTCCTGAATTCTGGCGACGGCAAGTTTGAGTTTCAGCCGTTGCCTCGTTTGGCTCAAATCTCACCAGCCTTTGGAGTCGTGTTGACGGATGTCAATCATGACGGCAATGCGGACGCCTACATCGCCCAGAACTTTTTTACAGCGCAAGCCGAGACTGGACGTATGGATGGTGGGCTCAGTCTCTTGCTCCTCGGCAAGGGTGATGGCACATTCGCCCCCATTAGTCCGGGGAAAAGCGGCTTAATCGTTGCTCAAGATGCTATGTCACTCGCCCAATGTGAGATCACCGATGACCAATTTGGATTCGTCGTTGGAGTAAACGACGACTTGACGCAAGCGTTCTCTCCGACGGAAAAGTCGTCGATTCCTCAACGACTGCTGGTTCAACTTGAAGGCCCGAAGGGTAACCCAACTGCGGTGGGGGCGCAAGTCAGCATCAAGACAACTCGCGGATCTCAGTCAGCTGAAGTGACAGCCGGATCTGGGTACCTCTCGCAATCGTCGGCAACCCTGTCGTTTGGAGTTCCGACAGGCCAACAGATCGAAACGATTCATGTGCGTTGGCCGAACGGAAAGTCGACGACTCATAAGGCCGACCTTTCGCGCCCCCGTCAACGGTTAAAGTTTACCGAGTGACAGAGCGTCTACCCCTGACGGTTTGTTCCTGAACGCCTTTTCCAACTAAGATGGCTTTGCAGGGAATAGGGCAACGAGGAACCCAACAATGAAAAACCAATCGCTGGGACCATACGATCTACGCGAACCCGTCGGTCGAGGGGGAATGGGCACGGTTTACCTTGCCTATAATCGCGATACGGGCAAGAAAGCCGCCGTCAAAGTCCTCGCTCCGGCTTTTGTCGCCGACTTGGGTTTTCGAGAGCGGTTCGAAGCTGAAGTCAAATCGCTGGAACAACTCAAACATCCCAATATCGTTGAGCTGTATGGCTATGGTGAACAAGACGGCATCCTGTTTTACGCAATGGAGTTGGTCGAAGGCTCAAGCCTCCATCAAGACCTTGCCAACGGGCGACGATTTGACTGGCGCGATGTAACGCATATCGGGATCGAAATCTGCTCGGCACTGAAGCATGCCCATGACCATGGTGTCATTCATCGCGACATCAAGCCAGCCAATTTGCTCTGCACCCAAAACGGACAGGTGAAGCTCCTGGATTTTGGCATCGCCAAACTCTTTGGAAATACGCAAATCACCGTGGAAGGCGGAATCCTTGGCACGGCAGATTATATGGCTCCAGAACAAGCCGAGGGAATCGGGGCAACCAGCAAGAGTGATCTTTACAGTGTCGGCGGTGTCCTGTTCTGCCTGCTCGCAGGCCGTCCCCCTTTCCGCGGGCGTTCCATGGCGGAGGTCATTCACAAAGTCCAATACGATGATCCTCCTTCGATCCGAGAACTCAACAAGGATACACCCAAAGAACTTGATCTGATTATTCGTCAACTGCTCAGCAAGTCGCCGAACGACCGCGTACCAACGGCCCGCGCACTTTCGAATCGGCTCAAGGCCATTCAGCATGCCTTGACCCTTCGCGAGCAAGCCGTCGAAGGTGGCATCCTCCCGATTCATTTCGAAGGAGAGAAATCTCCCGAAGACGATGAGATGACCGAAGAAGAATTCGCGAATCTCGAAACGGTGGTGGAAGGCCAGCAAGTCAAGCACGCAGAAGACGCGGAGAAATACGATTCGACGGGTTCGCCAAATCCAGCCGTTGTTCGCCCGTCGGTTGGCATCCATAGCCTGGATGACGATCGGTCGCCAACGCACTTCACGACCGTCGACGAAGAGCATCGACGCCGACACACGATTACGGAAGAGAAACCCGAAGAGTCACTTTGGTCCCGGATTGGCATGACGGCACTTCTGGTGGCTCTACTTTGCCTTGTATTCTTCTCCATCTGGCAGCTTCGCAAACCCCCAACCGCGGATACGGTATTCTCGAAGATTGAGTTTGCTGCCGCGCAGGGCCCCGAAACGTTGACCAAAGAAGTCAAGAGTATCGACGACTTTCTTGATCGTTTCCCCGACGACCCGCGACACGCTCAAGTCGTCGTCTACCTTGATGATATCGAGCTACATCGACTGGAACGTCAACTGGAAATCACTGCCCGACTGCGAAA
>CAYYHV010000018.1:0-2049 GCA_964471695.1 uncultured Pirellulaceae bacterium | reverse complement strand
TTCACGTACCCTCGCTCCCGTAGAGCAAGCTGTGGTTGATGCGATCCGCAAAGAGTCGCTGAATCCCGTCGCAGCCGCAAAGGACTTGAAGGCCATCATCAATCTGTTTTCGTCCGACGAAGAAGCCACGGATCGAGAAAAGCAGTGTATCCGTTTGGCCAAGCGAAACTTCGATCGTTTGAAGGCCAGGATTGATCGAAACGCCGACACCTATGTCAATGTTCTGCTTGAACGCATTGAATATGCTCGCGGACTAATGGATAGCGAGCCCGAACAAGGCCGGCAAATACTTCGCGATCTGTGCCACCTCTACACAGACAAGCCTTGGGCCAAAGAAGTCGTGGAAAGCGCTCAGCGCTTGATCGAACAATCCACGGACTTGACGGCGGTGACCGAGAAACCGAAGGTATCGGAAGCCACGGAATCATCGACGACTGCTGAAAATGATGGCCCGCAAACTGCCGAAGCCATCGACTCCCAACCTGACTCCTCCAAAGCCGGTGGATGACGCCTCCGGTTCTTCTTAGGAACATTGCCCTGATGACTGGGAATCTGCAACGAGTCGCGGTATTAGGTGCCGGCATTTCAGGATTATCCGCTGCGCACTTTCTGCGTCGCTTGCCGAGTCAACCTCAAATCACCGTGTTCGAATCGTCCGATCGAGTCGGTGGTCTATTGAAAACCGAGCGAGCGGAAGGGTTTCTTATCGAGTCGACGGCGGATAGCTTTCTAAATAACAAGCAGCTACCTTGGGCCGGCCGTCTGGCAGAAGAAATCGGCTTCCGCGACTTGTCGGCTCCGAAAGAAGAACACCGTCGAGCCTTGATTTTAAAAAGCGGAAAGACGTTCAGCGTACCTGAAGGTTTTTATCTTATGGCTGCCGCCCAGTTTGCGGGTATCTGGTCCTCGCCAGTACTCAGTTGGCCCGCAAAAATTCGTCTGAGGATGGAGTCATTGATTCCCGCCGGATTGCTGAATACCGATGTATCTCTGGCCGATTTTGCCCGACGGCGGGTGGGAAAGGAAACCTACCAGCAGCTTGTACAGCCTCTGGTAAGCGGAATTTACACGGCTGATCCAGAACGCCTCAGCATGGAGGCGGCGCTGCCTCAATTTGTAGAGATGGTTCGCAAACACGGCAGCCTCATTGCAGGACTTCGCAACCGAAACGATGGCGCGACTCCACAAACATCCGGGGCACGGTATCAGCTTTTCCGTGCACCCAACGCAGGCATGGGTGCATTCATTCAATGCCTGGCGAAATCGCTGACGAATTCCGACAATCCGTGCGAAATACGATTGTCCACACCCATCACATCGCTGACGAATTCCGCAGGTACCTGGCAGATCGAAACCGCAAACAGCCAGCGCCACGAATTTGACCACTGCGTTGTTGCAACGCCCGCTCCTGTAGCCAGCCGAATATTGGCTGCAAGCCAACCGGGACTGGCAAAGGAAGTCGGCGAAATCGAACATGCGGGCGTAGCGGTGGTGGCCATCGGATACAAAAACAAGCAGATTCAACATCCGATGGAGGCATTCGGCTTGGTGATTCCCGATGTGGAACGCCGGGACATCATCGCTATCAGCTTCGGTAGCAACAAATTCGCAAACCGTGCACCTGATGACCATACGCTGTTGCGAGTTTTCCTTGGCGGTGCAAGTCGACGCGATCTTTTGGAGTCCGATGACGCGGAACTGATCCGAATCGCTGTGCGAGAAGCTGCTGACATTCTGACAATTCAGGGAGAACCCACACTCACTCGGCTGTATCGCTGGGACCGAGTCACGCCACAATATCACGTCGGTCATTTAGCCCGACTGCAACGTATCGACACAATCATGAACGGTGTAAATGGGCTGGCGATTGCCGGCAATGCGTACCATGGTATCGGCATTCCACAATGTGTTCGTAGCGGTTATCAAGCCGCCGAGAGGATCGCCAAAGGTTTCCTCGAATGATGTTCACCCCAAGCGCCGCGCAATTTGAAGTCGAACTTATCCCTATCGCCGAAGCCGTCGTTGGGTAATCCAAGCCATAAAAAAAGG
>CAYYHV010000017.1:17241-32700 GCA_964471695.1 uncultured Pirellulaceae bacterium | reverse complement strand
GCCAACACCCAACCTAACTTCGAGAAAAAGTTCTTTGTGCCGCTGCGAGTCGCGACTTGGGAAACGCTGGCACTCCAACAGAATATGAAAGTCGAAGATTTGATCGCTCGACTGGAACCCATCCGAAAGAAACTATTTGCAGAACGAGCCAAGCGAGAACGCCCACTCACAGACACGAAGATTGTCACGGGTTGGAACGGATTGATGATCCGTGGCATGGCCGATGCTGGCCGCATCCTTGAGAATGAGGAGTATGTTGAGCGAGCCGCCAAAGCGGCCGATTTCCTACTCGCAAATGTCCGCGACAAAAACGGCCGGTTGTTTCGCACCTACAGTCAGGGACAAGCCAAACTGAACGCCTATCTCGACGACTATGCGTTTCTCGCCAACGGATTATTGGCTCTCCATCGTGCCACTGGCGACGAAAAGTGGGTTGCAGCCGCCCAACAAGTCATCGAAAAACAGAATGAGTTATTCTGGGACGAAGAGCAGGGCGGATATTTCTTCACGTCAGCCGACCACGAACAACTGCTCGTCCGCGGAAAACTCCTCCAAGACAATGCTCGCCCCAGCGGCAACTCCGTCGCAGCCGAGAACCTCATTTATCTATCGAAGATCAAATCCAACCCGCAGTTACGCAAAAAGGCAGAAACGGCTCTACGCTCAGCCGCCCAGCTGCTTAGCGACGTGCCCTCTGCGGTAACTCGGACTTGCTACGCAATCTCACTGCTTGAGTGAAGTACAGACAAAAGAGAACCACGAAAGAAACGAAACACACGAAAGTTGCCGTGCAGCTCCCGCTCACGTGGATCCCGTCTGGCTTTCGTCCATTTCGTAATCTGTGGTTCTCAAAATGAGCGAGCAGCCACGCCCCACCAAAAACTACATTCGTAGCATTTCCTGCAGCGACTGGGCAATTGATTCTCTATCAACGACTAGTGCCATCCCCACGATGAACAGCATCAACATCCCGGCGACCAAGAGAGCAGAACCTTGCCTACCAGGTCGAGTCCGAATCTCGGACAGATGTTTCTTCAACATCTTTTCGACTTGAATCCATCCGTCAAAGTTTTGCGTCGCACCCGTTGAAATCAACTGAACGTTGCGGAGCGTCGGCGAACGATCAAGATGTAGCTGAACACCCAACTTGGGTAGCGCGACGCTATCGCCAGCCCAGCGCGCCGTATCGTCCAACTGTTGCACAATGGTTGAGATGATCGGGCGCAACTCTTCAGCCGTCGTGTTATAGACAACGATACGTGGCCGCTGCGAAAGAATGATCAATGCGGCTGCGAGAAAATACAAAACGATCAGCAGCAGCCAAACGTAGGCACCAAATCGAAAAGCCGCCGACTCGGGCAGAAACAACTCCAAAGGACCAGCCACAACCAGCCCACTGATCCCCAACGCCAACAACGAAGCATCTTTCAATCCACCTAACATGCTGGGACGAGTACGAAGATTCACAAAGGCGATAAACATCAAGTAGATCGCCAACGGCGCCAGTGCGACGCAAAGGTGAAGAGGGTCCATCAAGCTTCTCTGTCAGAGTCAAAATTCGATCTGCCGGACAAATCTATCAAACTCTACTTTACCGCCTTCAACCACTCATGGATAACCCACCCAACTTTTGCCAGCGAAAGGGCGGAGCAATTCGCGGGCTTATCCATCGTCGTATGCCAATATTGAGGAGCATTTCTACCGAATCGAGAACCTGGCCTGGGGTAATCAAAGTCGATAATGTCGATGGCTGGAATCTTCGCCGTCTCGATCAAGGGCAAATGATCATCGCGTATCTCGTATCCTGGCCGGGCAATAAATTCTCGTACGCCTAGCTTTCGAGCCACTCGCCAAACCGATTGCACGAGGGGACGTGCATTTTTCAGGCTGTTCTGCTCTTGAAAGATTTGCAACGACGCATCACCCACCATGTCGACAAGAATGGCATATTTGTACTTATGCTCGGGCGGGTTTGCGACATAGTCTCTGGCAAAGTATTCAGAGCCAAGAACGTACGTGCCCATATCGTCCCCGCCGCTACCAGGAAAGATGTACTCTTCTCCATCAAAGAAAACAAAATCGACTCCATAGTTGCACTCCAACTCCGGCATCTTCTTTGCCATCGCCGCCAACAAGCCGACTCCGCTTGCTCCATCGTTGGCTCCAAGAAAAACATCTCTGCGTTTCTTGGGGTCAGGATCTCGATCCGGAAAAGGCCTTGTGTCGTAGTGACAACAGAGCATGATTCGTTCTTTACGATCGGGATGCCATTCGACAATCAGGTTCGCCATTTCAATGGCTTTTCGATCGCGTGGGTCTGGCGCTTTGAATTTCTGCAACGAAACCTTGGCACCCATACCTTTTCCCATTTTCGTAAAGTATGACTTCAGCTTCTGTTGCTGCTTGAGCATTCCCTCCGAACCACTAACGCGACCGCCAATTCCGCATATCTCCTTGAGGACGCTGTAGGCAAATTTTCCGTCAAACGGAATGTCCTCCAAAGTCTTCTCCTTGGTCGGGCGTTGGCCATTGGTACCTTGCAATCCGAAAACGCCGACAACCACGGCGCTAAATACCAGAGCGAAGAGAAGGAATATTGTTTGATTGTTTGGCTTCTTCATAGTGTTCTCCTGTTTCCATTGTAGAAGCCGCTCGTTGGATCGGATAGCCAAACTGCTTTGACTGCTGGCACGCTGTTGCACTCCCTCACGGTGGACTGCCTGTAAGAACCGGCATCTGTCTGCATCTCTCAATTGATCTTGCCTCGATTTTCATCCCGCGGCTAGCATCCTTCCGGAATTCGCCGAATCCTGCGGCGACGACAAGACGATCTTTCACCGGATGATTTTGCCATGATCAATGTTTCTCGAGTCCTCGACCTTCACGAAACAAGTGTCCGAATGTGGCATCAACAACCCATCTCTCTGGATGCAACGGGAATCTACGGGCTGATCGAACAACAACACGACTTTAACTACCGGCTTTGGCATGAAGAAGACATTGCTCGCTGCCCAAACGCAACGGATTCAGAAATTGCCAAAGTCAAGCGTTCTATCGACCAACTGAACCAACAGCGTAACGACTGGATCGAGAAAATCGACGAGTGGATTGGTGGCGACATCGCTGAACGCCGCGTTTCCCCAGCCGTCGACGCTCGCATCAACACGGAAACGCCCGGCAGCGTCATCGACCGATTGTCGATCCTCGCGCTCCGCATCTACCACCTGAACGAACAGCTGATGCGCGAAGAAGCCGAAGAAGAACTGCTGCTTTCGATCGAAAACAAAGTCCGGGTGGCGGGTGTGCAAATGCAGCATCTTGCCAAGTCGCTGGACGAATTGCTTGAAGACATCTACGCCGGTGTAAAACGCCATCAAACGTATCGCCAAATGAAGATGTATAACGATCCGAAACTGAATCCGTACCTGATCGCGGCGGCCGAACAGCAAGTCGCCTAGCCAATTCTAGCTGCGAATTCCAAGGCATTTTCGCCACAATTCTGCGTATACCGACTTGGCTTCCAAGTCGAGTGGAATTCTTGTCGTCGGTACCCAAAACCCGTCGCTTGTTTCTATAGAGTCACATAGAAAGGGCGACGATGAACCACATGAACAATATTGATTCCCGTTTTGGCGTCATGCTGATGGAAGGGGAAGAAGTCCTTTTGGAGATCATCCCCACCAGTAATTTCGCCACTTACCCCGCAGTGATTTGTTGCCTGACGGTCGTAGGGATGTTGGTTGCGCCATTTGCGTATCTATTGGCACGATACGCATCGCGACAATATCGCTACTGGCTGACGAATCGAAGAGTCATTCTCTCCAATGGTTTCATCGGACATCGCGTCCGTAGCATTCCACTAGAAAGAGTCTCCGATGTGGCCCTTAGCCGCACACTTCCTGAAATGCTCGCTGGTGTGACATCCCTGTATGTCCGCGACATGACAGGCGAAACGTCAGAAGGCACCTTAATCGCTGTCGGAAATGCACCGGAAGTGCAACGACGCATTTTGGAAGAAGTCCAACGCGTCAATTCAACAAACCAAACCATCTAGCGACTCAACATGGCGGCTCGCTCTGGCAACAGAGCGAGCCTGGTTTGGTTTTCCACTCATCGAGTTTCTCTGCTCCATGGCCTCCAAGTGCTGGGCCGCCTAAGATAGTTTCACGAAATCAATGTTTCGTTTTTCAAGGCAACGACCGAGACCACTTCCATGAGCACGCACCTGGACGGACAGAATTCACTCTCGATTCCACCGATCGACGCGAAGGTTCCACACGAACTGCAAACACTTACCTTCGCCTTGGGATGATTCTGGGGACCGGACTCCCAGTTTGGGAGCATTGAAGGCGTCTATCGAACGCGAGTCGGTTACACCGGCGGCACAAGCCCTTCACCGACTTATCGCAACATGGGCGATCATACCGAGTCGCTCCAAGTCGACTTTGACCCCAACGTCGTTTCGCTTGAGCAGCTTGTCGATTTATTCTGGCGCAGTCACTCGCCGATCCATGGTGGCCGCAGCCGCCAATATATGTCGGCGATCTGGTTTGCCAACGAGCAGCAACAAACCGTTATGAACGTTGCCAAGATGGCTCGCGGTGAAGAATTATCGGCGCCGATACAAACGCCGGTACTGCCGCTCGATACATTTTATCTGGCGGAAGATTACCACCAGAAGTATCGCTTGCAGCAGAACAGCGCACTGATGCAACTGTTCAACGCGCTCTATCCGAAGTTCAGCGACTTTAACGACTCAACGGCAGCCGCGCGGCTCAACGGCGATCGACTGCAAAAGGCTGAGAAGATGTCCGACCAGGAGCTCGCGGAGTACGGCATCCTTGGCGATGCCATGAAACTTGCTGCCGGCGGCGGTGGTTGGGTTGGAAATTGCTCGATCTAGATCAGGGCTTTCGCTTGGCCAGTTTGGCTGACATGGTCGAGGATGCAATTGCCCAGATCGAGTGCAATCAACGGACAAATGTCCGTTGACTGGTTTACTGCTCTTGGAGCATCCGCAACATCATGCTTAGCGGTGATTCCGTTTTCGGAGCCGTCTCGTCGTTCAAATTCCAAGCGGTTTGCCAAGTCGTCTTCGCCCGCTTCAACCCAAAGTCTTCTTCCAATCGCTTTTCGAAATCTGGCATGTGGGCTGCACCGTAGAAGATCGCAATCTTCTTCCGGCCTTTGACGACTTCCTTCTGAAACACACGCAACGCAGCCTTGTTTCGATCCGTCACAATTGCCTGATTGAGCGTGGACCCCAACGAGCCGCCCATGGCTCCACTCATCGAGTCAAACTGCTCAGCCATCTGCACCTTCATTTTGCTGGTGGACCTCGAGTCCGTCAGCATCGAAAGCAAGTCGTTGATCGGATCAGCCATTGGTGGCTCGCTCTGCCCAGACAACCTGGCCGCTTCGGCTTTTTCCTGAAGCTCATGCGCCTTTTTGTTAGATTGTCGCAGCAAATCCGCGGCCGCGCTGAGAAAGAAAGTGACGGGCGTGTCGCCACGTTCACGCATTGCCGCAGCCATATCAGCCGGTGACATATCGGCATGAACAAAGTTGCTCGCCGAGTAATCAATATGATCGGTTTGTGATTCCAGCCCCAACGACGACTGGGCCAAGCCCTGCATCATGGAAATCGGATTCGTCCCCGCAGGTTTGCCACCACGAGGAACACGCGTTCCCTTCGGAGCCACCAGTTCGTACAAGACAACGTCGTACTTCTTAAATTGCTCGTTGAACTCGTTGTAATATTTCTTGTCGCCGATGTGCACGACTCCCACAAGATCAACGATCAAGTCGCTGGTTCCCGATTCGGAAACAAACCGAGCCGTGGCTGTTTGCAACGCCACAGGATTCTTCTCTGCGTCGCGCTTCAGTCGGATATATCGCTTCTCAGGCTTCGCCTTGGCTCCAGAATCGAGCAGGATCAAATCGTCCTGAGCATGAGCCGAGTTGGCTAGAGAAATCGCGAGGGCACTAATTGCCAGTACCAATCGTTGATTTACGCGTATCATAAAATCCTCATTTCAACGTCGTGGATCGCATCGCGATCTGCGGTAACATTGGATTGCGACGCAACCCACGGCTGAATAGTAATTCGCTCAAGCCTGCAAATTATAGGCAGATAACCTCAAAATTTGCGGCAGCTCGCTCGAACCGCCGCTTTTTCCGGCTGGAAACGCCATCGCACCACCCAAATCAACGGGGTAGAGTAGTGCCTTGGCACAATGAATCATCCTAATAGACACTAGAAAATCATGCCGATTATCGACGACACTTTCGCCGAAGCCTTTCCGATGACGGGCACGCGAATTCTCATCACCGCCCACGACCAAGAACTCGCCAACATTGCCGCGAATGAACTTTGTGGCAACGCCTCGAGTGTTATCGGCTGTGACGCCGAAGCCGCCATTGAATCTCAGCTGGACGAATACAACAGCCCCGATGGACGTCCTGGAGTCGCCGTGCTCGCGTTCGCCTTCAATCGCGGGGCACTCGAAAAAGCCGTCACCAATCGTATCGGACAAAACGTTTTGACTTGCCCCACCACGGCTTGCTTCAATGGACTCGCATGTGACGACAAAGATCAGCAGATCAAAGTCGGTGGCCAACTTCGTTACTTCGGCGACGGGTTCCAGTCGTCCAAAAAACTGGGGGATCAACGATTTTGGCGCATTCCAGTGATGGATGGTGAGTTCCTGTGCGAAGAGATGTTTGGCACCGCCAAGGGAGTCGGGGGTGGCAACCTGTTGATCTGCGGCATCAACCAGCTCGCCACGCTCAACGCGGCGCGCGCAGCCGCAGCGGCAATCAATGCGCTGCCGGACGTGATCTTGCCATTCCCAGCCGGGATAGTTCGTAGCGGTTCGAAAGTGGGGTCAAAGTATCCAGAACTAAAGGCCAGTACCAATCATAAATGGTGCCCAACACTCAAAGGGCTGGGTGAATCCGATTTATCGGAAACAGAACAAGCCGTCTATGAAATTGTGATCGACGGATTGAGCGCAACAGCCGTCGCCCAAGCCATGCAAGTCGGTATGGACATCTTGAAAGAGTCACCCGGTATCGAGCGCATCTCCGCCGGCAACTACGGCGGCAAACTCGGGAAGCACCACTTCCATCTCCATCGACTGGAAACGTAAATTCCGTCGCGATTGAGAGGCCTTCGCCAAGACCAAAGATAAAGAGCCGCGCCACAATGCGTGGCGCGGCTCGAAATTACAACAGGTTTGTGACGCGGTCGGCCAGTCCTTTCTCGCCGAGTACGACATTCAACTTGCCGTCCGTTGCGATCTTTTCGAGAACTTCCAGTTCTCGCAATCGCATCAACGTCGGGTTGTCAGCCAGAACCTTCGCCGTGTTGGCCTGACTCCGCATGGCTGCGGTTTCTTCACGACGCGCGATAAGGTTGGCTTCGGCAGCCTTGCGAGCCTCCGTCACCTTGTTCATCAGGTCCTTCATATCGCCCGGCAGGATCACATCCCGAATACCCACCGAGGTGACTTCCAGTCCCATCGCCGCAGCACGTTCCCGCACCAGTCGCTCCAGGTCATCCGCGACCGAATCCTTCTGGCTGAGGAAATCGTCGAGCTCACGGGTACCCACAACGGCTCGCACGATCAACTGCGCCTCACGATACAGCGACTGGCGAACATCATCCGTAGCCAACATGACCTTCCGCGGATCCGTAATCTGATAAGTCACGACGGCATTCAATCGCAACGTCACCTTATCGAGTGTCATGATTTCCTGACCACTCACGTCGATGACCGACTCACGCAGATCCAGTTCATGAATGCGAGCATCCACCGTACCCTTCCAGTACGCATACAAACCCGGACTGAGCGTTTCCACGTACTTCCCGTCGATGAACAACACGCCTGCGCAATGTCGATTCACCGAACAGATATCCAGAACCGCTTTGACTCCGTCCGAACGAGAAATCAGCGCCAGATCCTTGTGGTCGAATTTGACTTCGCTGGCATCCATTCGCTCAATGCGCACTTCACGAAAACCATTCCAGTAGGCGTACAAGCCCGGTGTCAGAATACGATCGAAGCGACCGTCAATCCATACAAGGGCACGCTCGTTGTCCTTCAAGTCGACCATCGTCGCCGCACCACCCAATACATCAGATCGTACGATTAAATCCAACTGATCGTGAATCAACCACGGAGTCCGCTTCGATACCACGTCGACTCGATGCTTCAAAAACGGGTCGAACATTCGATGGGTACCTTCGGCCAACAGACCTCGAAATTCACCCTCGCAAAAATGCAAACCGACCTGAAAGCTCTGTACTCGTATTTTCTTGAAAATCATGATGGGCACGTCTCCTCGTCAAACAAAAAAACCGCTGTCGAAAGACAACGGTTGCAGCGCTTACAGTGATGCGAACAGTCGTCATTACGGTGACAAACCAGGATTCTCCCCGGCGGGTAATTGGCTGGGCCTTCGTAGCTGTTCGTTTTGATTCAAATGCATCGTTTCACCTTGAGCTGGGCGATCACTCGCCAACCGCTGGTCCTTCTATGTATGCGTCTATTTCGCTCGCGGCGTAAATCTACATCGCGAATTCATTGTTTAAAAAAGCCGTCAGGCGAGCGGTGCGTCGCCGATCACACGGCGGAACGCGGAGTCCCACTTGAGCAAGCCGATTGGCTGGCTATCCGAACAAATCCCCGAGTCGATGGTAGCGATCAAGTCGCTGACCATGGAACTCGCTTCAATGATCTTCACGTCAACCTTTCAAACAAGCGGTATCCGCGGACTACATGGCGTTCGTGGGTGCTGCCATCAACCGCTGCTTCGCCAATCCGACTCGGCGAACCAAGTGTTCATGACGATTCAACCGTCAATTGGCGGACCGAACGGTCGCCCACCGCCCTCGGGCCATCAATGGTGTGCATTGCTGCACGTTGGGCGGGAATCGAACCCGCAACTTCAGATCCAAATCTGATGCTCTACCGTTGAGCTACCTGTGAATCGTTTGTTTAACCCATGCACGGTACACAACGCACCAACATGCCGAAGCACGGGCCAGTTGCGCCGCTGGAACGAATCCACACAGTCAGTGAGGCCCCCACTAGAAATGGGTTCGGGAAGAAATTCAGAAACCGGCAAGTCTCAAATCTCAACTCTGAAATAAACCGAGGATCAGGCCAAGCCGTAGTTTTTCGCTGGCCATCGGCACTGTTGGCAAATGCGAGCCTGGTTTGTGACCGTCAATCGGTGCTCCGAATCTTAGCGTTCTACCGGGAATCCGGCCCCTCCTTCGGGTAGGCGAAGCGTGACTGTCGCTACCGCTGTTATAGATAGAACTACCTGAACGAATTTCTTGCAGATCGACGCTCACGACCTAAGTTTTCCTTAAGAACCAACTCCTGAACGGAACAGCCGGGGGAGTGGTCAGACCACATCGAAAGCATACTCATTTTCGAGGAAGACCAAATGACAAAGTCAGCCAATCAGTTGTGGAATGATGAAGCCGGTTTCATCGTATCCATCGAATTAATCCTCATCGCAACCATCGCCATCATCGGACTTATCTCTGGTTTGGCTGCGGTTCGTGACGCAGTCGTTTCCGAGTTGTCGGACGTTGCGGGAGCCATCCAAGACTTGAACCAATCGTACACCTTCCAAGGCGTCCTGGGCCACGCAGCCAGTACCGCGGGAAGCGACTTTAATGATGCCCTCGACTTCTGCGATAGCGTGGATCAAGACGGCGCTGTCGACGCTACAGATAACTGCATCGAATTCTCAAGCGTCGACCCAACCGACGAAGCCTAGAATCGGGCTCGTCCATCAAAGTCTACCCAAGCTTAGAAAGAGAGCCGACTGCAAGACGCAGTCGGTTCTTTTTGTTGGCTGCTGAGATCAAGTTTGTTGTTCACTCGAATCTATCAACGTCGGCGCAATCCCAAGAACGTCAAACCAAGCACTAGAAGCACTCCCGATGATGGCTCGGGTACGGGCTGGAAGTGGTTATCGTAAAGATAGTCGGCAACCTCACCGCCAAGATCGCGAGCAATAAAGTCATCGAAGTCCCAGTGAATGCCGAGATACACGCGACTGCGTCCATTCTCTTCGTTTGCTTGACTGAACGACGTAAAGTCGCGGACCACGCCCGGCAGTTCATCCGACGTGACGCTAAAGTCCATCGAATCCGTGCCGTAAAAGTTGGTCATGCTCTCAAAAAGTGCTCCACCAAAACTCGCATGCCCGGAAACGTAAGTCGGAAAAGGCGGAGTAAAGTCGGGTATGACTGAACCATCCGGACCAATACCGCCGGGAGCCGCCAAGGGTTCCCAGTCCGGATCTGCAATGGTGTCTGGATTTCCATCTTCGTCGGCTCGGCGAATGCCCGAAATGGGTCGCCAGAAATCGTATTCGAATTTGGAATCCCAAGCCACAATTCCTGCGTCCGCCATCGCCGTTGCCGAGATGGCAAAAACGCGAGCGTTATCATTGAGCGTGCTGTTCTGGCTCTCGGCAACCGTTCGTAAGATTCCGTTGTACATCCGCATTGGCGTGCCCATACCCAAACGATCGTAAGCCCAAAACACGGCGGCTTCGGTTTGATCCGCAGTACGTGCCGTACTATTCTTCTCACCCAACGATTTGACTTCGTTGAACGCGTCCGTGTACGCCTGACTGGTAAGCTCAGGCATCGATGGTGGCATATGAGCTGCAGCAGAACTAATGCCAAACGGTTGCAAGGTACCCCAAGCTGGTCCCCACGCCTCTTGGCCAGGATTCATGGGGTCCGGTTCCCAATGCCCGGCTCCCGTCTGAGGCGAATAGTTGACCATACTGTCATAACCATCGTTGACACGATTGTTGACAATGTTGGTTCCCACCAAATTGCCATAGTTGATTCCCGCATCCTTAGCAGCTGAATTCGGTATGGCCGACAAGGCGTTGGTTCGCTGGGTATCAAGAAAAGAAGATTGGCCCGGATACGAAAGACTCAAGACCCGATACGCGGCTTGAATGGCTGCCGCGGATGCCGATGCATTGGATGGGGCAGCGGAATGAGAATAGAACTGCTGATGCGTCGGATTCACACCGTTGACCGCGTCGTACATAGCGAGGTTGACCATCGCCATGTTTCGAGATGCCATGCCAGGATTCTGAATTGTCGTATCGAGCAACAACGTATCGGATGCAATGGCATTCCAATCCGTTACGGCATCGGCATTTACGGATGTGACTGAACCAAAACAAATCGCCAGTCCGATTAGCAGTGAAATAACGCGTCTTCTAGTCATCGCTCAGTTCCTCGAATTGTATTCTGCATTACATTCACCCGTTTGCCATGATAAATCAGCAGGTAAGCACGTCAAACGTTTCGCTTGTTACCGCCGTCTAATGCAGGCAGAAATGGATAGCCGCGGTTGTGGAAGAATCCACATGAGAGCCAAGAATTCCGCGACTTATGGGGCGGATCGGGCTAGGGGCAGATAACGCGATCAAGGCAAATCAGTTTCGCACAATCTTCAAGACAATCATGAAAAGCCGTTGCTTCTGCCGAGACCGTCGACCGTGGCAATCGGCATCCGAACAAGTTTTCGCACAGCCAAGGGACTTCCATTGTTGCACGCGCCTCAACAGCGCACGGCCCTCCCAGTACAAGGTAGTGAACGACCTCCGTAGTGTGATTTCGTTCGTTATCTCGAATCTGATCTTCGTCGAGAGTGATCGTCAACTGACTGGGATCGACGGGATCCGCGCCTCGCAAAAGTGGCCAGGAACCATTGCCACCTGCTTCTCCCGATTGCGTTAACACGGCAAACGCGCCGGCTCCGTTTCCCGGAAGTGCTTGATTAAAAGTCGTCGCGATGCCTCGAACGGCATCCGGAGTCTGTCCTGCAAGGTAGGGTAGGCCATTCATGATTCCACCGCCGGCTTCGACAACGATGTATCCCAACGTTTCATTGGCTCGCGTGGTGTCCGTATCCTCCGCGACCGATTTACCGGCATAGAAGTTCGTCGCTGTCGCTGGTAGCTGTCGTGTGCGACCTCTCGTCCAGAATACCGACCAATCCGGATCGTTATAGGTCATGACTTGCCCGACAATCACGGGACTCGTGTACACGTTCGCGTACGTTCGCATCTGCCCCACCCAGCTCGCGCGATTATCGGTAATCGTCGATTCAAACTTGACGACCTCCATCTTGGCTCCATGATCGCCAACGTTGTAAACGCCCGCTTCGGCGACAATGAAGTTTACGGGAATTCCGACGATAGGCGCTCCCGTGCCCACGTTCTGCACGAAGAACTCGAATGAGTTGCCGCCCGCATTACGGATTCGAGTCACCATGGGTGGATAGCTGTCGTCATAGTTCGGCGTCGCCACTACCACCATGCAATTGTAGCTTCGCTTGCACAACGTAATCGTTTGCCAGTCGCCGACGCTCGTGGCTTTTGAAGAAACGACATTTGGACCATCACGGCGACCGCACCCGGCAGCCGCCGTGGTATCCAACACATCCTCCGTCGTCCGTTGGTGGAACACTCCATAGACCAGTTCCCCATCGCACGTTGCGTTTTGGTTGGGAGACATCGCCGCAGAAAAGTTGTCTGCGAGCAATGGAGACTGCCCGAGCACAAGGTTGGCTGCAGCAAAGTCGATCGCAGCATTTCGAGATGAGAGCGTCTCATTCGATGCATCGCGACACCATTTTGTGGCGCCTGCCAAAGCCGCCGACTCGACGGCTGTTACCAATTGCTGCCTTGCCAAGTAGAGTCGACCGGCTTCGACAACGTAACAAGTCAACAACACCAGAACCGACAACGCCAGGATTGTCCACAGCGTGGCGATACCGCGACGAATCGCTGGGGGCGGTACATTCTGAAGACGGGTCATCTAGTAGCACCTCGTCGTCGTGCGTTGTGAGCATTCGCCCTCAAGATCAAGGCAAAAGGTCCGCAACAGATTTGGAGCCAGATCGGTATTGGCCACGCAAACGGATACACGCACGTAGGGAAAATTGGGGACCGGACCCGGTGGTAATTCGTCGCCGCTTCCATCGGTCAAGACGTAAGGGGGAGCCGGGCCCTGGTTGTGCTCAACCCGCACACACTTGGCTCGAACCCCCTCACACTCCAACGTGGCTCGGATAGCATCCAGCACTTGCGCCGGCACCGCTCCTACGGTTGGCAAATCGGTAGTTCGGGCCGCGTCAGCCCCAGCGCGACTGGCGCGTTGAACCAGCGACTGGTTTTGAGCAAGCAGCCCGAGTTCGACAACGGCCATCAGGCCGATGACGAGAATAGGGAGCGCGATGATCAACTCGAGGACCGTGACCGCACGACGTTGCGGCTTTACGTGACGTCTCGAAATGTTGGATGACCGAAACAAGAATAACCTTCCTTGGTGATTCCAGATCTGAGTTAACCACGGTGGGACGAAAGCCCTTCACACCGGAGCCGTCTTTTGCCGTACCGGTTTGAATTGGAATTTTGGCACGACAATCAGGATTGATTCCGCCTGAAGGCGGCACGACAAACAATCGTTCCAGAAAATCACAGCCTCTCCATGGCTACTATCGCACTCAAGTAAGCGGCACGGCTAAATGGTTGATCGGTTATGCAGACCGTGTGTCGTCAGCCCGCGGCAATTGAACCGATTCCGGTGACTTTGCCGAATGTGCGAATCCTCTGTTGACGCACGTATGGCCATGCAATCCGTCGACTCAACTGCACTCGATACAAACCGATGCGGGTGTGCCGCGAGTTTGGTGCGACGAGACTTCGCAGTCAATTCCGCCTCAACACGGCTCCGAATCTGAATAAAGAGAATGGCCACATAACAGGAGTCTTGTCCCATGGACCGGGAAAAAAAACGACGCCATTGGAAATGGTTACTTCGGGTGGGTCGCAACTTGCGGCGCGATACGCACGGCGGAATCTTCGTCGAGTACCTACTGCTGCTTACTATCGTTGGGATCGGTGTCATCGCCGGTCTGGCAACGGTTCGCAGTGCGTTAGTTAGCGAACTCATGGATCTGGCGAACGCCATTGCCTCGATTTCATGACGCGGTATCGCGATCATCGTTCCCAGCGCAATCGACGAGGCATTGAAGTCCTGGAACTGGTTCTGGTTCTGCCCATCTTGTTCCTCACACTGATTGCTGGCATCCAATTCGCGACAACACTCGTGGTGAACAATACGATCAGTGCGGCAGTGCACGAGGCGTCGAGGTTGGCAGCCATGGGTTGCGATGAGTCAGAAATTTCTGACGCCGTTGATCAGTTTCTAGCAGCACACAATCTTTCATTGGGAGTCGGTACAAGATTGGTCATCGACAACTCCAGCAGCACGTTATTTGATTTGGGCGACGGCTCGTTGACCAGCCCCACGGTCGGTTCCGCGGTACCAGCCAATTCCGTACGAGCCACCTTGCTGGTAGCTACCGACGTTACCCCCATCCCCAACTTACTTGCGAACTATTGCGTTGATTTTGAAGGGAAGCAGTACGAACTCTGCTCGATTGCGCACGTCCTGGATTGTTCCTGCAACTAACGTCCAAACGAAACACGCCCCAAAACTTTTTGCCGACCCGTACATCATGTCCACAGGCTTTGAAGCACGACCGTACTACAAAGGGACTCATGGCGAGTTGTCGCCTGTCCTTACCGACAAGTATGCGCTCGCTTGGCAACATCTGCTCGTAGCAGGATTCTTCGCCTTTGTCTTTCTGCTATTGAATCATCTTCCGCTCCCGCTGGGTGGTCTTTGGGAGCACGCCAACAATGGTCGCTGGATCGTTGAGCATGGAGCGATTCCCCAAACCCTGCCCGACTCAGCGTTGGCTGACGGCATGCCCTACATCGCGACTTCCTGGTTGTCCGACGTATTACTGGTCGTCTTACTTCGTTCATTTGGCCCGGAAGGCCCCAGCGCCATGCTGGCCATTAACGCAACATTGACGATGGCGGTTTGGTTTTGGCTGTATCACCGTAACGCCGGCAGAAAGCGGTTTGCGCTGGCGGCGATTGTTTTGATCGCATGCAACTTGATGCTGGGATTCGCGACCCCCGCGCCCCATATTCGCGGCGGGCTTCTCTTCGCAATTCTCATTGCGATGTGTTCGACTTGGGAAAATCGCCGGCTTGAAGTGGAGCCTATGACTTCGCAGCGCAGCCTGGCTGTTTTAGGCGTCATGGCATTGTGGGCCAACCTCGACATCAGCTTTTTTTACGGCATCCTGTTTCTAGCGTGCATCGCGATTGCCAAGGTGGTCGAATCCGTCCACGATCGCAAATCGAATAGCTGGTACGCGGTGGCCGCCGATCAAGATGTCCAATGCTGGGTACTGCTACTCCAATTCGCGGGATTGGCAACGTTGCTCAGCCCCAATGGTTGGTTTTTTTTTTGATTCGTCTTGCATCGAGATCTACACGGCCCCATCTGGAGTTACGCTGGTGGGAGTTTCGGATTGCGAC
>CAYYHV010000017.1:5231-17231 GCA_964471695.1 uncultured Pirellulaceae bacterium | reverse complement strand
TTCTCGGTACTCCTTTGCCTGTGGGTTGGCTTGCTGATTCTTAATCGAGCCCGACCTTCGCTTTCCAGCCTCTTGATGGTGCTCTCCTTCGGGACGGTAACGGCTTTGAATGTTCGCGGATTATTTTGGTTGGCCCCGATCGTGTTGCTACTTTGCTCTCGACTTTACCGCGCTGCCACAGAAGAACAATTCGCCAAAACCGAAACTGACGGACTCCCAACTCCGAGCGAACACAATCCGCTCAAATTTGCCTGGTCGCTACTGTGCCTTCTCGTAATCTGGTTGGGATTTGCCTTTGCCCCGGTGAGCTCACCAATTCTTGCTGGCAAGCAGCGTACTGCAGATCGAGTCTACGAGTCGCGGATTCCACGCGAAGTCAGCGACTGGCTAGCACAGCACGAGGTTGCAGGAACCATCTGGGCTCCTGCCGATTGGACTGAGTGGCTGCGTTGGCAACACGGAAACGCCAACCTCTTTGCGGGCAGCGCAATCCGTTCTTTTCCAGCAGCAGTCGTTCGTGACTATGGACGAATCTTCCGTGGCGACGGTGGCTGGGAAGGCGTTGTCAAGAATTACAACATCCGCACGCTGGTAATCGACAAGTCGCGTCAGCCCCTCCTGGCGGCGGAAGTGGTGCGCACCAACGGGCGCTGGAACATTGTCGAAGAGTCGCAACGTGCGCTGCTCGTCGTTAGGAATGGAATATAGGCCACATTCGATGAAACGAATTCCAACTCAAAACAGCGACGCGGCACGACCTCAACTGCGAATGGTCGCCATGGTTTCGCTCGCGTTCATTTTGATACCAAGTCTGGCTCTTTCGGCTTTGTGGCCAGACGAGCGCGACGAGCGCGGAATTCGCGGCAATGAACTGAAAAACCAGCCGCGGATTGTCCGTCCACTTCGCAATGATCCAGCCATCGTTACGGATCAACAACTGGTCAATGTGCTTCGACAAATGCGGCTGAAAAAGACGCGTAAGACCAAAATCAACCACGTGGATCATGCGTTGCGAATGTGGGGCACGGAAGCTCAATTTGACGACTCGAGCTTCTTGAGTGGTGCCCAGATGGCTTCGATTCTCACCAACGACGCCGTATTTCAATCCATGTGGGGCGATCAGGTTCGTCCGCTGATTACCAGATCGTCAGGCGGCTTGAAGGTCCGCACACAACAAGGTGCGGCTTCGTCCAGTCACGTGGATCATACGATCGCCACCCTGGTGGAGATCGGGGTGCCCCTTGATACCGAAATCGCAACCCGCAATGGCACGACCACCTTGCGGCGACTAGTCGCGGACGCGCTCAGTCGCTTTTCCCTAAACCAACAAGAGTACGAATGGACCGCTGTTCTTATGGCGACTTGCCTCGAATCGAACAAGTCGTGGTTCTCGCGTGAAGGACAGGAAATTACTTTCGATCGCTTGGCCACACGCATCATGCGGCAACCACTCGGACAAGGCGTTTGTTATGGTGGACATCGGTTGTTCACACTGGCTTTGTTGTATCGCGTGGACGAGCACGAGCCGCTCTTCACAGATGCGTTGCGGAGCAAAGTCGAGGACCACCTGCGTGAAGCCACAGCCCAGCTGATCAACACCCAATCCACGGACGGATGCTGGAATAGCGATTGGCCAGGTGAACCCATCTACGAAACCAAATCCCTCTGGCCCAAAGGCCGACGACTCCTGGCAACAGGCCATGCACTCGAATGGTGGGCAATTGCCCCAGATCACGTCTTGCCGCCACGCGAGACGGTCGTTCGCGCTGGGCAGTGGATGGTTCGCGAATTTGAGAATCTGGACGAAACCGGCATTCAGAAGAACTATACGTTCCTGACGCATGCGGCTCGCGCCCTGGCCATGTGGCGAGGCAAGTTCCCTGCCGAAGTCGATCTTTCGGAGAGTCATGATGGATAAAATCTTGCAACTGCGAAGTCGTCTGCATCACACGCTCAGACGACTGATCCACGATGAATCCGGCGCGGTGCTCTCGATCGAATTGATCCTGCTGGCGACTCTGGCCGTCATCGGATTGATGGTGGGATTGGCCAGCTACCGAGACGCGATCGTCCAGGAATTGGGAGACTCTGCCGCCAGCATCGGAAGCCTTCAACAGGGCTACTCGATTGATGCGGTCGAGCTAAGCGGAAGCTTCGGAGACATTCCGTACGATGCGACGACGCGAGGCAGTGTCTACGTCGACGCGGTGGATTTCTGCGAGGACACCCCCGACGCATCGGGAGTCGCCCCGGTTTGTATCCAGTTGGATGAGCTCCCGGAGGACGAACAATGAGTTCCCGTCATCGGTTGACTTGCATCGCAAGCCGTCTGGCGGCTGAAGAAACTGGAGCCGTACTTTCCATGGAGATGATCCTCACGGCCACGATTCTCGTCTTGGGCTCAATCGTGGGATTGAGTGCATTCCGTGATGCGGTCGTCCAGGAAATGGGAGACATTGGGGCCGGGCTGGCTTCGCTGGACCACAGCTATCGCTACAACTCGATCGAACAATCTGAAGTCATTGAGAACGTGTTTCTCGAGTCGCAAATTTTAGGTTCCAGCTACTCCGACAACCTGAATTTCTGCGAACCGGCCGTACGTGATCCGTCAGGCGCGGCTCCCATGTGTATCGAGATTACCACCGATGCCATTGTCGACGAAAATGATCCACTTCCGTAACTCTTGGGGATTTGAACAAGATGGCTTGGCACAATCGCTTAAGCGTACCGCGACTCAATGCAGCCCTGAGGTGTCGCCTATGGCGTGACGAACAAGGGTCGACTTCCCCCATCGGGGTGGTACTCACCACAACCATCCTTGCGCTGGGCGCCATCGTGGGATTGGTCACCATTCGCGATCACATGACTCAACAATTTGGCGATGTCGCTGTCGCCTTGCGCAGCCTTCGGCAGGCTTATCGCTACGAAGTTGGCATCGATGTAAATGGGAACGGATCGATACGCGACGCCGAAGACTGCGTGATGAGTGGCGGGTTTTCCGACGCGGTCGACATCGTGGATACGGTCGGCAACGCACCCGCTTGCTTGGATTTAACGATCGCTCCGATCAGCGAAAGCTGAGCGCCGCAGACTTCAACCGCCTGATCGTCACATCCGGTTCTTGGCGGGACACGCTGCTTATAGGGCTTGGATGATGTCGATCAACTGACATACCGAGAGTTAGCAACCACTAAACAGAGTGCGGACATGGAACCCAACATCTTGCAGTTGATCGGAGTCATCGCGCTGACTGCAACCGCGATGGGCACTGATCTCTCGTATCGTCGAATCCCGAACTGGCTGACCGTCGGCGGACTGATCGCCGGTCTGGTTTTTCACACAGCAACCAGCGGCTGGCAGGGACTTGGATTTTCACTCGGCGGATTCGCCGTCGGCTTTGGTGTCTTGCTGGTTCTCTGGTTCATCGGCGGTGGCGGCGGTGGCGACGTCAAACTGATGGGAGCGCTCGGCGCCTGGCTGGGAGCCACCTCGACGATTGTCGTCTTCTTGCTCAGCGCCTTGATGGCCTTGGCCTGTCTGATGGTTCTCGTCGTCTGGAACCTCGTGGCTCCGCAAACCGTGCCGGCGGGCACAGCGGGACCGGAAGGGAAAAAGTCGGTGTTTAAAACGACGATTCCTTACGCGATCCCCGCAGGCATGGCTTCGTGGATCGTACTATTGGCCAAGATGTCCATCGTTCAATAAGCACGCGATCGAGAGACGTCCAACAAACTGAGGTCAGGATGACCTCGCAGGAATGGCAAGGAGTGCACGATGGGACGCATGAATTCTGGCAGTATCCTCTTGGCTTTTGTCGCCATTCTTTGCGGGCTGTTCGGCGTCTATCTGTTTCGCCGAGCCTTGCGGCCCTCCGCAGTCGTCGCCACACGTCAAGCAAAAGGCACCGTCGTTCCCATGGCCAGTCGCGATCTGGTCGCCGGTCGCACGGTGACACTGGGCGATATCGCGCTGGTTCGCATGAGTCGCGAACAAATGAAACGCCGCAAGATCACCGGAATGTTTATGGTCGACGCGGATCAGATCATTGGCCGAACCTTGCGGCAAGACCTCAAACGCAATGCCACCTTCGACACCGATGATTTTTATCCCGACGGTACAGGACCAGGCGTGGCCGAACGACTCAAGCCGGGGCAACGCGCCGTCACACTCTCGCTGCCCAGCGAGAGCGCACTCATTGGCTTCGCGCGATCAGGCCAGTCAGTGGATGTGATCTTCAAGGCCTACGGGGATGGTAGCGGAAGACAACATAACCACAATCATCGCCGTCGCAACGATGTGTATACGCGGTTCGGCCAGAACGGCTTCTACAATCGGTACGGTACGCATCCCGACTACGCCGGAGCCACTGCCAACACACAAGCCGTTACGCTGATCGAAGGTGTTACGATTCTGGCGTTGGGAACCGACACCGTTCAATCAACGGACCACAAAGACACCAAACCCAAATCCCGCAGCGACGACTTGGTCACCGTCACCTTGGCTGTGACGCCTGCCGGAGCCGAAGTGTTGAGAATGGTCGAAGGACGTGGCGACCTGTCGTTCGCCCTCCGCAGCCCCAACGATTCCGGCACGGGCGAAATCATCGACGATGACGAGCTTGAAGATGCACTCGGAGCCAATCTTGTTGCGAGGGAACTCGAAGTCTACCGAGGCCAACGACTCCAGCGATTAAACTTCGACCCACGCGGTCGATTGAACTTCCGAGTCGAACAAGAACAAACAGCGAAGCAACAAGACTCGAAGAAAGAAGCCGACGATACGGCTCGAGTCGAAGCCCATTCCGATTCCACGACTCGCTGAATCCATCGCTAACATTCCTTCCCGCCACAGGCTAACGCAAGGACGCGCCATGCCCGTTTTCAACCTGACCCGCGAATTGCCAACAGCAGCGCCGACTCCGGCTGCTTTCCAAACACTTACGCAGAAGATTCACGGCCGGATGGTAAGTTCGCTTGACCTCGCAGCGGTCCAGCGACTGGATGATGAGCAAGTCCGAGCCGAACTGGATCAACTGGCCTGGGAATATATCGATGCCGAAGCGCTGGGATTGAGTGACGCCCAACGCGGTGCGCTGCACAAACAACTGCAGCACGAAATCTTTGGTCTGGGTCCGCTGGAAACATTGCTAGCCGACCCCCAAGTCAGCGACGTGCTGGTTAACGGCCCCGAAGAGGTTTACATCGAGCGACAAGGAAAACTGAAGCTGACCGAAGTCGTCTTTGCCAGCGAAGAACATCTGATGCGGATCATTCAACGAGCCGTCTCGATGGTCGGCCGACGCATTGATGAAACCAGCCCCGTGGTGGATGCTCGCCTGGAAGATGGCTCACGTATCAATGCCATCATTCCTCCGTTGGCACTGGGCGGAGCCAAATTGTCGATCCGACGATTTGTGGCGTCCAGTCTTCACCTTGGGAATTTGATCAGCAACGGTTCCCTCTCCGTCGGAATGGGTGAATTCCTTTCGGCCGCGGTTGCTTCCCGCATGAACATTATCATTTCCGGCGGTACAGGAGCTGGCAAAACGACTCTACTCGACGCCTTGTCGGCTTACATCGACCCCAGCGAGCGGATCGTAACCGTGGAAGATTCGGCTGAATTGGTTCTCCAGCATCCGCACGTCGTTCGCCTGGAGACACGTCCGGCTAACAATGAAGGGCAGGGCGAGTTTACGCAACGCGATCTCGTTCGCAACTCGCTTCGAATGCGGCCCGATCGAATTATCGTCGGCGAGGTTCGCGGCGGCGAAGCCCTCGATATGCTCCAAGCCATGAATACTGGCCACGACGGCTCACTCTCTACAGTGCACGCCAACGATACGAACGACGCCCTCGCGCGTCTGGAACTGATGATCTCGATGGCTGGATTCGATCTGCCAGTTCGGATTGTACGTCAGTACATTGCCAGCGGCATCGATTTGGTTGTCCACGTGGCTCGACTAAAAGGCGGAGTTCGTCGAATCCTGCGAATCACCGAAGTCTTGCCCCTAGTCGATGACGAGTTTCAGCTTAGCGACATCTTTCGCTGCAAGCTGGCGGGTATCGACGATGAGGGTGTTACGCAATCCAGCTTTGCCCCAACTGGCGTCGTCCCTGAGTGTCGAAACCGTTTCGAGCAGACAGGAATCAGTTTTGACGATGCATGGTTCAAGCCGCGAACTGCCAACTCACCCGACGTTAAGTCGACCTCCGCCGAAAACCTTCGGGTCACCAATAGCGACATCACCCTCGGGGGCAATGAATCTTGATTCTCGAAGTCATCGTATTCACGCTGATTGCCTCTGTCGTCTGGTGGGTAACGCGCAACACTTTCCTGTTGACTCCGTCCGGCAGGTTTGGGCATGCCCCCGAAATCCAACAGCGACTCATTCGCAAACTGCCAACCAACGACGAACGGCGACTTCTCAGTCTGGCTGAGCGCGGAGATCATTGGCTGCAACGAAAAATTGCACTTTCGCGATTGTCCTTTCCGGCGGGCATCGCGCTCCTCACACTGATCTGCGGGTCGATCCTCGCAGCCGTCGCCGCGTTTGTGTTTACCGAAAACCTCTTCGCCGGTTTCGCCGCTGGCATCCTGACCATCACGACGGCCATGGTTGTACTGGATTTGACCTATCGTCGAGTCATCAGTGACTTTGAGAAACAGTTACCCTTGGCACTGGACCTGATGGCTCGCGCGGTGACCGCCGGCGAAAGTCTCGAACAGGCAATCGGATTGGTCGCGGATTCCATGAACGAGCCCGTGATGAGCGAGTTCCGTCGTTGCCAACACCAGCTTACGCTAGGGCTGTCCGTTCGCACGGCGATGGAATCGATGACGCAACGTATGGATACGTTGAACGTCCGTATCATGAGTAGTATTTTGTCCGTGCATCGCGATTCCGGCGGGCATCTCGCAGAAACATTACAACGACTTGCTCAGGTGATTCGAAATCGCTTCGACTATCAACGAAAACTTCGGTCGATTACCAGCGCAGGTCGCGCATCATTGTTCATTGTGACCGCACTTGCCTGGGGCATTTTCATCTACCTGTTCGCATTTCAACCAAGTTACGGGCGCGAGTTCTTTAACGATCCATCCGGACGACTGATGTTGATCGTCGCTTTTGGATTGGAGCTCATCGGCGTCTGCTGGGGATGGGCGTTGTTGCGTCAACAATATTAGGAGTTTGGTACGTGGCCCCAAAAATACCTGCACGTAGCGCCTTGCCACCAACCCCAGCCCCGCAGGGGTGGCAGCACGGTTGCTGACGAGATTGCGACGGAACGAGCAGAACGCCACGGCTGATGACATGGCGTTCACTCCGAGGCTATTGACGAAGTTTTGCCATTCCGGCTAAAGCCGGTACTACAAACAACGCGACGATGGAGGCAACAATGCTCTTTGCGATCGTACTGTTATTCATAGCAGGGATGTGCGCCTTGCGGCTGTTTCGTCGAGCCGTTCCCGTCTTGCCATCCATTGACTTGTCGCAGATCGCCAGCGAAATCACCAACGTCGAAGAAACGACAACGAACATTCGCGGTCCACGACCAACCCTCGGTTTATGGACCGACGCTTTCTCGCGACTGATTCCAGCCACCGACAAGGGCTACGAAAAACTGACGACCGAATTGACGCAGGCTGGATACTACCACCCCCAATCAGTGAGCAATTTTCTGGCAACCCGCAACGCCGCGATCCTCGCCTGGATAGTGTTCGCAGTCGCCATGCTGGCTTTGGAATTGGCCGGCCCATTGACCACTCAATCCGTCTGTGTCTTGATCGGTGGCATCGCGATGATTTACGGCTTACCACGCGTCATTCTTTCCAGTCTTGCCACCTCGCGAGCGCAACGCATCGAGCATGACTTGCCCGACGCGCTGGACATGATGACCATGATGATGTCAGGTGGATTGACAATGGAGTCGGCATTGCAACGAGTCATCGGAGAGTTTAACGATTCGCACCCCGCCATGGCGATGGAACTGGCGATTGTGGCGAGACAATCCGAAGCCGGAACATTCGACAAGGCGATGATCGCCTTTGCCCGGCGGCTGAATCTACCCGACGTTACAACGCTGGCCACCTTGCTCCGTCGCGGCAATCGACTGGGCGGACGCATCAGCGACTCGCTGCGAGAATATTCCGATTCCATGCGCAGGATTCGCCATCAGAAAGCCGAAGAACGAGGCAACAAATCTTCGGTTAAACTTTTGCTGCCCGTCGTTTTCTGCTTGGCACCGCCCATCTACATTCTTTTACTCGGTCCAGCCGTCCTTGAGTTACGTACCTTCATCACCCGCGAGAATCGTCCGGGCGGAATTCTAGCACCCAGCGTTCAGGAAGCTGGCATGCCACAAATGCCTCGTGCAGCCCGCCGTTAAGCAATTGAGTTACTGGACAACCGCCGCGTAGCTACTGGCCATTGCCCACACGACCATCGAACGTTGGTTCTCAGCAGCGAATTCAAAGCTTATCTGTCCGAACCCGCTAAAAAAAGTTGTAAGCGGTCAAGCATTCATTCAGTGACTGGCTTAAAATGGCGAACTTGAATTCGTTGCACTTTGAGAGGCGGAACCATGTTGGACCTCGTAGGACGGGGCAAGTTCAAGACTTGCTCAGGCATCACGCGTCGTGAAGCGATTCAGATTGGAACACTCAGCGCGCTGGGCATGAGCCTACCGCAATTGATGGCTGCCGAAGAACAGCAGGGTAACGGCGACAACGATCGCGCCTGCATCATGATCTTCAACCTCGGCGCGCCCAGCAACATGGACCTTTGGGACATGAAGCCCGATGCGCCACGCGAAGTCCGTGGTCCGTTCAAGCCGATCAGCACCAAGGGCGATTTCCAAGTCTCGGAAATCCTGCCCGAGCATGCCAAAATTGCGGATAAGTTTTCGCTCGTGCGTTCGTGCCATCATACAGGAGCCGCCGTTCACGACGCAGGTTGGCAGATGCTGCAGACCGGCCGACAATTTACCGGCGGTGTAGAAACGCCTCACGCGGGCGCCGTGCTCGAATACTTTCGCGGCCGCAAGACAGATTTGCCGGCGCACGTTGTCCTCCCCTTCAAGATGGGTCGCGGCGGCGGCAATCTTCCGAACGGACAAGCCGGCGGCTTTCTGGGCAAAACGTACGACCCATTTGAGCTGGCGGCGGATCCGTCGAAAAAGAATTTCAAAGTCCCCGACTTGTTGCCGCCCCCTGACATCGGCATCGCACGTTTGGATCGACGCAAGAAAATGCGTGACATCATCGACGGCACAGTGCGCGACTTTGAAGCCAGTGAGAACGCGAACTTGCTACAAGAGAATTTTCAGGCGGCGTATCGGTTGATGACCAGCCCCCAAGCTCGCGAAGCCTTTGAGCTTTCCAAGGAGTCGACGGCGACTCGTGAACGCTACGGCATGAACCGATTCGGCCAATGTTGCCTGCTTGCCCGCCGGTTGATCGAAGCCGGCGTACGATTTGTCACCATCAATTCATTTCTCACGGTGTTCGACGAAATTACCTGGGACATCCACGGTTCCAAACCGTTCACTTCTATCGACGGCATGAAGAATATTGTGGCGCCAATGTACGACAAGGCCTACGCTGCCTTGATCAGCGAGCTGGACGAACGTGGACTGCTGGAGAAAACACTCGTGTGCAATCTGGCTGAGTTTGGTCGCACACCGCGAGTGAATCCAGCCGGCGGTCGCGACCATTGGCCTCAATGTTTCACGACCTATTACGCCGGTGGGGGAGTCCAGGGTGGACGAGCCATCGGGAAGAGCGATCCGATCGGTGCCGTGCCTGCCGAGGATCCGTACCAGCCGAAGGATGTTGTCGCCACGATTTTTCACAGCCTGGGATTGGACTTGGAAACGGAACTTCCAGGTCCAGGTGGTCGCCCATTCCCGATCGTTGATTATGGTGCCAAAGTCATCAAAGGACTTTTCTAATATGGATGATCGCGAACCCAACAATCATCTCCAGCAACTGCGAATGATCATGGCCATGGCGACGTTGCTGCTGGCCTCGACATCGTACGCCGAGACATCCTTTCGCAACGATGTCTTGCCGGTGCTTTCCAAAGTCGGTTGTAACTCCGGAGCCTGCCATGGCGCGATCGCGGGCAAAGGCGGCTTTCGTTTGTCGCTACGCGGCTATGACCCGGAATCAGACTACTTCAACATCGTCAAGCAAGCCCGCGGGCGACGCGTGGAACTTGCCGACCCTGGCCGCAGCCTGCTGCTGACGAAACCCACGGGCACGGTTCCGCATAAGGGCGGAGTCAAGTTTGACGTCGGCTCGATCGAGTACAACGTCCTGGCCGAATGGATTCGCACGGGAGCCAAATCACCGACGGAGTCGGATGCGAAGGTTGAACGTATCGAAGTCCAACCGGCATCGGGCATTGTCAAAAACGGCAAAGCGCAACAACTCAAAGTGCTCGCCCACTTTGACGACGGCCAGGCTCGCGACATAACCCCCTGGGCCAAATTCAGTTCGACGAACGAAACGGTCGCCCGAGTCGACGAAACCGGACAGGTTTCCGTGATCGGGTATGGCGAGGGTGCCATCACGGCTTGGTACTCCAGCAAAATTGGTGTGGCTCGAGTCACTTCGCCCTGGCCCAACCAAATCGACTTGGCTCGATACAACGCGATCGACAAGCAGAATTTCATCGACGAGTTAGTCATCCAACAACTCCAACGATTGAACCTGCCTCCGTCCGCAACCGCCAACGACACCGTTTTCGTCCGGCGTGCATTCCTGGACACCATCGGGACTCTGCCAACGCCTGAGGAAGTCGCTGCTTACGTCTCCAACGACTCGGCGGATCGCAAAACCGAATTGGTCGATCAGTTGCTCGCGCGGCCAGAGTTCGTCGATTATTGGACGTATCAATGGTCCGATCTGTTGCTGATCAATGGGACTCGATTGCGTCCGGCGGCGGTTAAGTCGTTTTACCAATGGGTACGCACGCAAGTCGAAGCCAACCGGCCGTGGGATGAGTTCGTTCGCGAGATTATCACGTCCAAAGGTGGCAGCGTGAAGAACGGAGCCACCAACTTCTACGCGCTCCACCAAAGCCCTGAAGAAATGGCTGAGAATGCCAGTCAGGCTTTTCTGGGCCTGTCGATCGGTTGCGCAAAATGCCACAACCATCCGCTGGAAAAGTGGACGAACGACCAATACTATGCGTTCGCTAATCACTTTTCTCGAGTCCGAGCCAAAGGGTGGGGCGGTGACCCTCGCAACGGCGACGGCGTCCGCACCGTATTCTTGGCAAGCGCCGGTGAACTCGTCCAACCCATTCGCGGCCAAGCACAACCACCGACTCCCCTTGATGGCGAGCCGATCGGTTTTGATTACGAAGGCGATCGTCGCGAGCCCCTGGCGCAATGGATGACTGCGTCTGACAACCCCTACTTCGCGCGCGCCATCACCAACCGCGTCTGGGCCAACTTCTTCAGCGTGGGACTAGTCGAGAACGTCGACGATATGCGGCTGACCAATCCAGCGTCTAACGAAGCCTTACTCGATGCCTTGGCCAGTTATCTTGTCGACAACCAGTTTGATTTGAAGCGTTTGATGCGAACCATCTTGTTATCAGCGACTTATGCTCGCAGCAGCGAAGCCCTGCCTGAGAACAACGAAGAAACGCGATTCTACTCGCGATATTACCCACGTCGGCTGATGGCTGAAGTCCTCTTGGATGCGATTTCACAAGTCACCGATGTCCCGACTGATTTTACGAAGATCGCATTTCCCGGTGCCGACATTCGGGACACGAAGTTTTACCAACCGGGCACTCGAGCCATTCAGCTTTACGATTCCGCAGTCGTTTCGTACTTCCTCAAATCATTCGGTCGCAACACGCGCGAAATCACGTGCGAGTGCCAAAGATCGGACGAACCCAGCATGGTCCAGGTGCTCCACATTTCCAACGGCGACACGCTGAATCATAAGCTTGCGCAAAAAGATAACTGGCTTGGAGGGGCGTTG
>CAYYHV010000017.1:0-5221 GCA_964471695.1 uncultured Pirellulaceae bacterium | reverse complement strand
AATCCGACGATGACGAAAAAATCATTCGAGCGGCTTACGCCCGCACGTTGGCTCGCCAGCCGACGTTGGACGAACTGCGGCGATTGCTGGATGCGTTTGGAAAATACGAACCGCAGCAACGCCGCAAACTTTTCGAAGACCTGCTCTGGGGACAGATTAGCAGTCGTGAATTCCTGTTCAATCACTAACGTGGGCCCGCGCGATGCGACTTCGATTCATGAACCGCGAATCCGTAAGCAAAACATCATGACCAAATTTCAAATCACTCGTTCAGTCTTCATCTGGGCCGCGCTCCTCAGCATTGCAACGGTGTCCGCCGAGCCTGTCGATTACGCGACGCAGGTCCAGCCGCTACTCGCCAAGTATTGTGCGGGTTGCCACAACGACGCAGAACCCGAAGCCGAGTTTTCCGTTCAATCGTATGCGTCGCTCACCAAGGGTGGCGAATCAGAAGAGTCGCCGTTGGTCGCATTTAAGAGCGACGACAGTCGCATGATTCAGATGCTACTTGGCAACGATGATTCTCCCATGCCTCCGGAAGACGAGCCTCAACCGGCGAAGGATGAGATCGCGCTAATTGCCCAATGGATCAATGAGGGCGCCCAAGGCCCGACGGAAAAAGGCTCGGTGGGTCCGACTTTCAACCAAGTCAAAACCGTCGGCACGGTGACGCGTCCGGTAACGTCTGTCGATTGGGCTCAGGATCGAGTCGCCATTTCACGTTTCCGATCCGTCGAGATCGGCGAAGCCGATTCGCTAAAGACGCTGCATACGATTGGCGACTTCCCTGGCAAAATCAACTCCGTCCGTTTCTCTAATGACGGAAATCGCTTGATTGTCGCCAGTGGCATCGCAGGTTTTCGTGGCGATGCTTCGGTGTGGGACGTGAAGAGTGCCAGACTGATCGCGCGCATCACGGCTCACAACGATACGCTTTATCATGCGGTCGAGAGCCCCAATGGAAAACGGATCGCTACGGCCAGCTACGACCGTCGCATCAAAATCTGGGATACGTCCGACGCATCCAATCCGCGAGAACTTCGCACGTTGATTGGACATAACGATGCGATCTACGATCTGGATTTTAGCCGCTCTGGTTCGCATCTGATTTCTGCGGGCGGCGATCAAACCGTAAAAGTTTGGAACGTGGCGACTGGCCAGCGGCTGGATACACTCGGCCAACCGCTTCAAGAACAATTTGCCTGTCGCTTCAGCCCTGACAATCGAATTATCGTCGGTGGCGGTCGCGATAATCGTATCCGAGTGTGGCAATTTGTTTCTCGCGAGAAACCGCAGATCAATCCGCTGCTCTACGCGCGTTTTGCGCACGAGGCGCCAATCGTCAGCCTGGCATTTTCGCCTGACGGTCGGCGGCTGGTTTCTACGGCCGAAGATCGCACCGTCAAACTTTGGGAAACCGACGGCTTTACGCAGATAGGTAACATCGAGAATCAGAGTGACGTTTGCGCATCGGTGGTCTTTTCGCCAGACAACCGTCAAATCCTGGTGGGACGCATGGACGGCACCGTGGGCTTGATTGACTTGCCCGCTGCCACAACCTCATCCGCCGTCGCGACACTTGCATCGCGAAAAATGTCTCACAACAACGAACCGACGGATTCCCATATTCTCACCGAAGCCGAGCCGAACGATCGACCGCTGGACGCAACCTTCGTTGATGTTCCTGCCAGGATCAGTGGTCGCATCGACACGAATGGCAGAGAAACGAACGGCGGCTCAACCGTTGACGGCTCAACGATCGAAAAAACAGATCGGGATTTGTTCCGGTTCGACGCACGCGCAGGCCAGCCTCTGTTGCTAGAAGTTCGTGCGGCCCGCGACAAATCGCCACTGGATTCGCGGATCGAGATACTTGATACGTTGGGTCAACCAGTGCCTCAGGTCGTTCTTCGCGCCGTTCGCGATTCGTACTTTACGTTCCGCGGGAAAGATTCGAAAACAAACAATGACTTTCGAATCCACAACTGGCAAGAGATGGATTTAAACGACTATCTCTACTCCAGCGGCGAAGTCGTCAAACTATTCCTGCATCCGCGTGGACCGGACTCAGGTTTCGTCGTTTATCCGGGCAGCGGCTCGCGAACCACATTCTTTGGCACCACAGCGATGTCGCATGCTCTACATGAACCGTGTTACATCGTGCGTCCCTATCCAGTCGGCACCAAGTTCCAACCCAACGGCTTGCCCACGTTTGAGTTGAACTACGAGAACGACGACGATCCGTTACGCAAATACGGCAACGATTCGCGGCTGACGTTCGTCGCACCCGAAGACGGAGCCTATCTGGCTCGCATTTCTGATGTCCGTGGATTGAGCGGAGCCAACTTTACATACGAGCTGCAGATTCGAACGCCCCAACCCGACTTTCGAGTTTCACTTTCCCATCCGGGCGAAGTCCACCGGGGGAGCGGCCAGGAATTCACGGTCACCGCCAACCGCATGGACGGATTCGCGGGCCCGATCAACGTGACCATCGAAGATATCCCCGACGGTTTGCATATCACGACGCCTTTGATCATCGAAGCCGGGCACAACGTGGCTCGCGGGACCATTCACTTTCGCACAGGCACGGACGCACCGACCAAGGAACAGGTCAAGTCGATTCGACTGAACGCAACAGCCACAATCGGTACGGAAACGATCACTCACGAAGTGAATCGTTTTGGGTCGCTGAAGTTTTCCGAGAAACCCAAGGTGCAACTTCGCATCCTTCCCTACGGAACCAAGTTGACCGAAGAAGAACGCGCCCAACTTTTTGAATCGAACCTGGACGAGCCTCCAACATTCGAAGTCGCGGCTGGTGATAAGATCGAACTGATGGTGATCGCCAATCGAATCGACCATAGCGGCCGCATTTCGTTTGGCAACGAGGACTCGGGGCGCAACTTACCGCACGGAGTCTACGTGGACGACATCGGGCTGAACGGCCTGATGATAATCGGCGGTAACTCGGAGCAGCGATTCTTCCTGTCGGCCGAAGACTGGGTTCAACCGACGACTCACACGTTTCACATCCGCGCCAAAGACGTCCAGAATCAGGCAACGTGGCCTGTAGAAATCAAAGTCACCCCTGGCGGCTTCGCCAGTGCTGTAAAATGACGACACCTTGCTGTTGGCAACTGAATTTAGTCTTAAGGGGCGCCTGATTGAACAAAGTGTGTTCAGGAAATGCACTGGCACTCCGACGAAAATGGTTCATCCAAGTCTGACCCCAAGTTTATACATTAACGGGGCTTAGGCTTCTTTTTTGCCTTGGTGGTTTTCGTGGCCTTGGTAGCTTTTGTGGTTTTCTTTTTTGCTGCTTTTTTCTTCTTGGCCTTCTTCTTTGGTTTGGCCACCGACTTCGCCACTTTCTTTAACGCAACGCCTGCTCCAACCGGCACCTTCTTCTTAGCGGGCTTGCCGACTTCACCACGCACCCGTTCCACACTGGCTTTGAGTGCATCCATCAGTGAAGTCACCGGAGCTTCTTCCTCGACGACCTCCGGCGTGACGATCTCTTTGCCTTCGACCTTAGAGTTGATCAATTCGGTGAGTCGCTCATGGTAGGTATCTGAGTAGTCCGAAATGCTGAAGGTATCCACAGTGGTTTCCTTGATCAGCGTCTCCGCGAGTTTGAACTCGTCATCGGTGACTTCGCCACCAGTGAACTCCTCCTCAAACAGGTCCAGACCCTTGATCTCGGATTCGTAGCGCAATACCGTCATGCACATAATTTTGTCGAGCGCGCGAATCATGACGAGTTGATCTTTTTTGTGTAACACGACTCGCGCCACGCAGACCAGGTTTTTTCGTTCCAGCGCGCTCTGCAACAAGGCAAACGGCTTTTCGCCGACTGCGCCGTCCGGCAGCAGGTAGTAGCTAGTTTCCGAGAAATGCAGCGGGTCGACTTGGCCCGCCGTCGTAAAATTCTCGATGCGAATCGCGTGACTTTCGTCTTTGGCTCGTAGTTTGTCGAGTTCGTCCAGATCAATAATGACGAATTGATCCTTCGCGTATTCGTAGCCCTTGATGGTTTCCTTGCGGGAAATTTCACCGCAGTTGGGACACTCGACTTTGTATTTGATCCGTGCATGACATTCTTCATGCAGCTGATTCATGCGAATCGTTCCACCGGAATCGTTTGCCGAATAGGCTTTGACAGGGACGGATACCAGACTGAGATTGAGAAAACCTTTCCAGGTTGCTCGAGGTGCCATAACAACTGAATCCGCAAGAGAACGTTCCTGTCCTTTGCTGACGGTTGTTTCGAGAGCTGTTACTGCTGCAAACCGAAACGACTCACCGTCGTATCCTTGCTACGCGTGCCCATCCGTGAGCCATCATGATATCGCTCACTTGACGGAGTGCGAAGGCAGTCCGTCCGTCGGGGCGTCATTTGGGAGAGTTTTAGGATCTTTCCTGCTATACAAGCCAGCAAATCGGCTCGAAAACCATTCTGCATCGACCGCGTATCAATCGAGTGCGGAACTTTCACGAACCCCGATACGTCACTATGGACACGGGCCGATACGCGAAAAACCCCGACGCTGGCACTACTACCGGCCTCGCAAAACCCGATATCCGCAGAATTTGCAGGTATCGATGCGTCCCGACTAGAATGGAGCCCGTTAATTCTTGGACTCAAACCTGTCAGCTTTTCAGTTATCCCCAAATTGTCAAAGCCAGTTATGAAACAGTCGCAGCCGACGCCCACCTTATGCCGATCAGCCATTCTCGCTGCGCTGCTTTTGGGAATCACAATCCCGGCAAGCGGGCAACAAACCGTCACGATCATGCAGGATGGCAAGCCTGTTCAAATACAGGTACCGGAAGGACAGCCTATCCCGTCGGGATTGAACGTTTCCCAAGCGGAACCAAGCCAGCCAGCGGAGAAGAAGGCGGAAGACAAGAAAAAGGATAAGAAGGACAACAAAAAGAAGAAAGACGACAAAGACGGCGAGAACAGTGAGGAAAATAAAGACGGCGGTAAAGCCGAGGAAAGCGGCGATTCGATCAAGCGCCCCAAGTCACCGCCGCGCGTTCCAGACCCGCGCGAGTTTGACGTCAAGCCTGACAAGAATGCTCGACTGACATTTAACTTTCACGGCCAACCGTGGCCGGACGTTTTGCAATGGTACGCGACCATCAGCGGCAAGAGTCTCGACTGGCAGGAATTGCCCAACGACTATATCAATTTTTCTACTGACCGCCCTTACTC
>CAYYHV010000016.1:27851-32825 GCA_964471695.1 uncultured Pirellulaceae bacterium | reverse complement strand
TCGTGGAGCCGGATCATGACCCGGGTGCAACTTGTCGCCGCGCATGTGAGCTGCGTGTAGATCGTCGGGATTGGTGATAAACCCGTCCGCGTTTCGAGCTATTTCAGTTTCGGAATCAGAATTTCGATTATCTATGACGGTGGCCATCGTTGGCTCCTATAACTATCACGAACAAATCGCGGTACGCTGAACCTGCCAAAATCATTCTGGTCAACATTCGTACCGGACGTTTGTACCCCACTGGTACCCACTCGATATTTGGGAACCCTTCGATCGCTGGCTCTCAAAAGCTTCTGAGGAATTCTAGACGACTGCTGTTTTTGCGACTGCCAGAATTGAATAGTTCGATGTAATAGTTGTGTAACAGACGATCGTGCCACCCATCGGAACTATCGTGAAAACCAACAATTTAAAGGGTAATCGTTCCGTGGCGGCATCCACCGCGGCAGGGTTTACCAGAACGTGAATACCGCCACAGTCGGCACAGGTTCAGTAAATGCCCACTGATCACAGCGTTTCGTATCGCAGCTCACTTCGGTATGTGGTTCGATAAAAGTCGTTTTTGTTTCGAGCATCGAACGCATCCGCTAGCGAGTCGGCTTGAGAATGGAACCATGCTTGCAGCGCAGAGCAATCATACCGATTCGATTCATCGAACAACTCAAAGTCGCCGGGCAGTCTGAGATTACGAGTGCCTTCGGTCTCCGCCATACCTTCCATCAGCCATTCAGCCACGGTGAAGAAGCAAAAACGCTCACTGAGTTCTGGCGTCTCGAGCGCAATAGGCAATTGCCGTTCGAATCGTGAAACGGCTTGAGCATACTCCTTGTGGTACACATCATATCCGATGTGAATCGCGGCTTCGCTCAACAAGAATGGGTTTGACCGCACTTTGGCATAACCTGTTCTGTGATACTCGTCAGCTCGTTGGCGATCACCAAGCCGCAACAACGGCTTGAGCAATTCACAATAAGTTCCATGCGGAACCTCGGCACAAGCCAAGCCGTCATAGAGCAGTGGTTTGGCAATCTCAAGCGCCTGCTGGTCGCGCAGGGTTCGAGCCAAATAGCCAACCTGGCTGTTCGCTTCACACGCCTCACAATCTGCCATGTCATCTCGTGGAATTTCAAGAAAACGAGAATACGATTCAGCCGCTGCTTCGAAGTCACCTGTTGAGATTTGATTCGAGAATCGGTTGAACTCCGTCGGTCGCTGGTTATACCCATACTCTCGATGAAGTCGACTCATCTGTAACGAGATTTCGTCAATCTTCTCCAATGTAATGTGAGGGAACTGGTAGGCTCCATGCCATACCATCTTCATATTCCAGAGGAAAACGAATCGAGTCCAGTTGTCTATTTCGTCGAGCAATTCGCGGTGCGAGGCGCACCACGCACAATACAACAGCGCCTTGTCCATTTGGCTGCACGCCACCGCGAAAGCGATGGTCTGGGCCCGCGCGCGAAACTGTAGAATCGCATCCTGTTCAAAGTCGGCTTTGTTAATGGCTTGCTCGCCCAACAACAACGCCGACGGATCGGCCCAAGTCAGATCTTCAGCCTGCTCGAGCAATTCATCTACCGTCGGCTCAGCCATCCAAGCACCTTTTCCCTGAGAAATTGCAAACTCGAAGCGAGACTTAACCAATGGCTCGATTCAGTAAATCCAGCACTCCACTATTTAACAACCTCAACTCCGTCGCCTTCATTGGATGATGCCCCAACAGCAGCGATTGCACATAGAGGACTTCGATGATCGTTTTCAAGCACTCGCGATCTTCCAGAGCTATGACGCGTTGCACAATCGGATTATGGAGATTCAGAAACAACTTTGAATATGCAGCTGCGTGCGCGTCCTGAGCCAAACCATCCAACACGGAACCCCATGTCGAATCAACGGAGTCCTGGGTCTGCTCAACGTTTCGCAGAAACTTCGAAGCCTCGTTGGTCACAAACATCGTCGGCAAATTAGACGGCTCGAATTTTACGACCTCTCCCTCGCAGTGGTACGGTCGCAACACCGCGTCGACGAGCTTGGAAAACCCAACGACGTTCTCCTGCTCTTCAAGCGTCAAGGCGGAAAACTGCTCCGCCAACTCGCTCTGATCAAACTTGCTGACGCTAACATCGGGAAACACATTGCCTATTCGCTGCAGAATCTCCGCATCGTGAACGTATCCGCCATTCACCACCGGGTAACCTTGAGCCGCAGCAACTTGCTTGATACTTCGAAACTCATCGACCGTGGGAACATAGCGAATCGCTGGAGACTGTTCTCGAAACTCTTTGAATCGCATCCGGCCCAACGTGGTTTCAAACGGCAACCAGTCGGCGAAGAGCTTCAAGCACTCGTCATCCTCGACACACAATGATTTAATCGCTGCATGATGCACAGCAAGTAGCACGTTGAATCGTTGGCCATCCGATTGGGCCAGTTGCATCAGGTATTGGCGTAGAACGCTGCCAAGGTGTTCGCGGGCGTTTTCAAACTCAAAATTCTCCACCAGCGACTCGCGTGAAGCCGTCGGCTGCAACTCCTCGACATTGGCCACGACTCGAACGAAAAACGCCCAATCCGGAAGCAGGTTGTTGATCGAATCACTCAACAACATCCGCTTCAAATAGACTTGATGTGATTTCTGCGACGCCAACGTTGAGGGAGTCCTCAACACGAACGCCAAGCCTTCGATTTTCCCCACGGTGGAATGCACGGGAAACACATCCAGGAACTCTTCGCCCAACTGATCCTTCGCCAGCGCGAGTACACGTTCGTGAGATTGCGGATCATGCTGTTCGAACTCTTCCCAAAGCGGAGTCGCATTGATTTGATCGCGACTCCCACCGGCTTCCAGCTGGATGCTGACATTCAAACACCCCCCATAGCGCTTTAGCGTACGCCGTACGAATTTGGGATCGAAGTATTCGTAAGCCGTCGTTTTCGCGCGAATGTAGACCTGCGTGCCGACCGGTGTATCATTCTCCAGCGTCTCAATCACATACGTTCCATCGGCGCTCCCTTCCCACTTAAGCGACTTGCCACCATCACGAGACGAACGGGTGATGACGACAATGTCGTCGCAAACCATGAAACAGGACAACAGACCGATTCCAAAGCGTCCGATATAGTCGACGTCGCGTTCGATCAATTGCTTCTTGGAAGACTGGCCGACGGTAGCCAAAAAAAGTTCGATTTCATCTGGCGTCAGCCCGATCCCGTCGTCCTCAAACACCAATGTTGGCGGACCAGATTCGGGCTGAATCAACTCGATTCGCACGGAACCCATGAAGTCCTTTTCGACCGCTTGACGAGCGCGGATTGCGTCCGTGGCATTTTGCATCAGTTCGCGCAAGTAGACTTGCGGACCGCTGTACAGATGATTCGCCAGGATATCGATCAACCCACCAAGGTTGACTTGAAACCGATTCTTTGAGTTTTCCGTCATGCTCTCGTCTCCATCATGAGCGTCTGATTCTAAACGATTGGGTGTGATCCTAACTACACACAATTCGTTTTCAGTAGCGTTCGGGCAAGGATCAGCGATACAATCCGTGTCCCACCTGCTCCAGATACCCATTGGACGATCCCATGAATTTCGGCTCTCGCGCATTACTCTTCGCTACTCTCATTGCCACCTTCTCGACTTCATGGGCTCAATCTGAGTTCCACCTCGACAAGTACCAACCCCAGGTTGGCCGTCAGCACGACGATTTTACGTTGCCCACTATTGAGGATGGTAATCCGGTCTCCTTGTCCGACTATCGCGGAAAAAAAGTCGTACTGCTCCACTTTGCTTCTTGGTGAGCAGGTTGTCGCCAAATCATTCCCGTGTGGAATGCAAAGACCTCAGCCCACGTCCAATCAGGCAAACTCGCCGTGCTCGGAGTCATACAGGAACAGCACGCCGAGCGCGCTCGCTTGTACGCGCAATGGAAACAATTCACATGGCCGATTGTTCACGACCCGATAACGCGACTGAATCTTGCTGCCGTCCCCATCGCAGTCCTCATTGATCAACACGGCGTCGTGCGCCACATGAATGCGCATCCCGACTCTCTTGCTGAGTTCATGTCCACGAACTACGAAGCCTCAAAACAATCGGCGACACCCGATACCGAAAACGACTCGACGGACATAGCCGACTCGCATCTCCGTCAACTCGTCGCTCGCGCCGATGACATCCTGCTTTGGAAGCCCATGGTGGCTCATCGTGCCACCGAGCAGAATGCAATTCGCAATTATGAGGCAGCCCTGAAGCAATTCCCGGAGAGTGCCAAGCTGAAGTTTCGGCTGGGAGTCGCGTATCGCATGCGCTACGACAGTTCGCATCGTCGCACTGGAGATTTTGATCAAGCCGCTCACTATTGGTCCGCCGCATTGAAGCAAAATCCCAACCAATACATCTGGCGACGGCGCATTCAACAGTACGGACCCCGCCAGATAAAGCCGTACCCATTTTACGACTGGGTCGACCAAGCCATCGCCGACGTAAGCAAACGAGGAGAAACTCCCGTCGCGCTGACGGTCCCGCTTTCGGGAGCCGAAATCGCCCAACCGAAACGCCAGATCAGGACCGATGATGGCACGGCGACGAATCCTGACCCACACAAACAGATCGTTGCCGGCAACAAACTGCTGCAACTCGAGGCCACCGTCGTCCCGGCTGTCGTCAAACCGGGTGAGACGGTACGAATCCACCTGCGAATGACTCCGACCATGGGAAAGTGGAACAACGAAGCCGATCCATTGCGTATCTGGATCAATGAAGAATCGACGGGGAAACCTACGAAACGATTGATCAGTGCCACAAATCCCAAGACGGCTCAATCCCGTGAGCCGCGGTCACTGGAGTTCGAATTCGTCACGGAAAATAAGAATTCAACGTGCACAGTGAGTGGGATCGCGCTTTACCACGCCTGCTTGCCGCAGAGTGGCCAATGCGTTTATCAACGTCACGATTTTGAGATCAACGTGCCG
>CAYYHV010000016.1:0-27841 GCA_964471695.1 uncultured Pirellulaceae bacterium | reverse complement strand
CAACTAGGCTTAGCGAATCGCCAGCAACTCGATATCAAAGATGATGATGTCCGTTCCGCCAATTCCTGCGGCCGGATTACCACCTGAACCATAACCCAGGTCCGGCGGAATGGCGATGCGACGACGCCCACCGACTTGCATGCCCGCCACGCCCTCGGCAAACCCAACGATCAATCCCGCTAATCCAAAGTCGATTTCCTCGCGACTGTCAAATATTGATCCGTCAGGCAAGTATCCTGTGTAGCCAACCGATACGGTGTCCGACGCCGTCGGCGTAGCTCCTGTGCCGATTTCAAAATCAAACACTTGCAAGCCTGATGCCTCTGTCGTCAATGTCGCACCTTCCGGCAATCGTGGGATGTCGGGAACCGTGATCGTGACAACAGCCATTGAAGAATCGCCCGCCGAATTCACGGCCAGGTATCGAAATGTGTCGTGGGCATGAGCAGTCTGCGTGTAGCTGAAGGACCCATCCGAGTTAAGAGTTACCGCTCCATGCATGGGCTGATCGACGATCGTGACCTGGATTGGATTCAATGCAACGGGGTCGATATCATTTGCCACAACGCCGTCGGCTGCGGTTGTCGTGATGGTGTCGCCGATTGGCACAACGTACGTGTCGTTGAGCGCCAGCAACGCCTCGCCAATTACCAATTCGTTACCTTGACGATCGGCAATGTTGAAATTCGCGCCCGGCAAGTAAACGTCCTGGCCGCTACCGCCTGAGATTTGGTCCATTCCGCCGCCGTCAATCGCCTCGAACTCCGAAAGCGACGCCGAAAGTCGTTCGAGAAAATCATTTCCTGGAGTCCAGAGATCGCGAACCTGTTCGAGCCCGACCACGTTTGCCTGATTGTCCGTAATTCCACCTACGATCAAATCATCGCCGCCCTGTCCGTTCAAGACATCGCCGTCCCCACCACCAATAATCAAGTCTCGATCGTTGCCACCGTTGATCGTGTCCTCGCCACCGTGCCCCAGAAGAATATCCAATCCATTGCCGCCGTTAATCTGGTCCGCACCATCGTCCCCAAACCCGATGTCGGCACCGCTACCGGCGAAAATCCGATCGTCCCCCGAACCTCCAAAGAGTGAATCCGATCCCGAATCGCCGAAGAGGTCGTCAGCGCCACTTCCAGCAATCAGGAAATCATCTCCCAATCCACCGACAAGTACGTCATCGCCATCACCACCAATCAGTTGATCTGAAGCCCCTGCCCCAAGCAAACGGTCGTTGCCGGCATCGCCATGTAGCTCGTCCGAATCCCCGTCACCTGTGATAATGTCATCACCCGCATTCCCTCGCAACAAGTCCTCTCCAGCGCCTCCGACCAGCGTATCGTTGCCGACACCACCGATGACGGTATCGTTGCCAGCCGAACCAACCACCGAATCATTCCCTGACTCACCGTTCAATTGATCATCGCCGTCGTTGCCAGCGATCGCATCGTTGTCATCACCGCCCAGGACGATATCATTCCCATCGCCTGCAATCACCGTGTCGAATCCGGCTCGACCAAAGATCATGTCATTGCCCGCATTCCCGAAGATCAAGTCCGATCCGGCACCCCCGTCAATCTGGTCATTCCCAGCTCCACCAAAGATGCGATCATTCCCGGCTTCACCATTGATTGAGACAGCCGTCGTCATCGAAGTCGTGACGATCGTGTCATCGCCATCTCCTGCATTGATCAAGATCGAGTTGACTTCCGACTTATCAAACAGCTGCGTGCCGCCTAGAAAATCAGCAAAGACGGAAAATTGATCCGCAGTTTCTGCGACGACAATCGTGTTCGCGTCTGCATCACCGCAAATGTTGAGAACGCCGCCGACAACATCAGCCATCCCCGTCAATACGCGTCGATCCTCCAGCCCCTCAAGGCCCAACCTTCTTCGTCGCTTGCGTCGCGAAGGTTGGCTGTTGGATTTTGAACTACGGTTCCAAGGTTTTCGAATCATGGTGGCAACTCTAGGAAATTTCAAATATGTAACTCATGGGAAACACAATAACATCAAGCTTCTTTTATAGGCGCGACGCTGCGGCCTGTCGCGTTGATACGCGACTTTGCGAATAACGCAAATCTGACAAACAAGGTGACTTAGTAAGTCTCAGTCGTTCTGGTTAACGTATTGATGCTCGCGAGGCGCTCTAGGGCTCAACGATACCCAGAAGATCGACATCGAACGTGATGACGTCATCGCCGTCGATTCCTGCACGTGGGTTGCCATCTTCGCCATATCCAAGATCGGGCGGGATCACGATACGCCGTCGGCCGCCGACTTGCATCCCAGCAATTCCCTCGGCGAATCCGTCGATGACTCCATCCAGCCCAAAGTCTATATCATCGTTGCTGTCAAAAATCGTTCCGTCTGGAAGATATCCGACATAGTTTACGGTCACGGTATCCGTAAGTTCCGGCGTGGCTCCCGTCCCCACCTCAAAGTCGTAAACCTCGAGACCTGAATCCAATTCGGTTAGCAAGGCCGCTGACGGAAGATCTGGAATCCCCGATGTCAGCGTCACCAGAGCTCGATCCGTCTCACCAAACCGATTCGTCACTTCGTAGACAAAGTTATCTGCACCACGAGTCGACTGGGTATAGGTAAAGGAACCATCCGCATTGAAAATAAGTTCACCGTGCTGAGCATCAGCAATCAGTACAGCCGTCAGCGCTCCGCCTCGCGGATTGATGTCATTTGCAAAGACTCCATCCTCCGCGTTGAACGTCAGCGTTTCATTGATGGCGATATTGAACGTATCATCCACGGATCGGAAGCGATCATCAAAGATTCGTTCTCCAGCCTGCTCATCCGCCACAATCGTGTTGGCTCCCGAGTAGAAAACATCGCGACCATCAGAACCGACCAACACATCCGCCGCTGCTTCAAAACCAACATCGACGGTTTGATCGGTAGCCGAAATGCGTTCCTCAAAGGAGTCGCCTTCTGCCCAAGCATCACGAACAACGGACAAGAAGAGTGGATCAGAATGTTCAAGCGCTGAGGAATCAATGTTGATGACACCCGAAATCAAGTAGTCCTCGCCACTTCCCCCATTAAGGATATCTTTGAAGTACCCACCGATAAGAACGTCGCGACCCTCACCAGCAATGAGCAAGTCTTCACCACCATGTCCGCTGAGCAGGTCGTTGCCAAGTCCACCAAACATGCGGTCGTCTCCACCGCCGCCCAGCATCACATCGTCTCCGCTGCCACCGAATAACGAATCGGCACCAAGACCACCTTCAATCGTATCGTTGCCACCGTCGCCCAGAACAATGTCGTCGCCGTCTTCGCCTTCGAGTTGATCGTCCCCAAGTCCACCGACAATTACGTCATCCCCTGCGCCACCCTGGGCCAAGTCGTTTCCGCTACCGCCGATAACCCGATCGTCGCCTTCTTCGCCGAACAATACGTCATCGTTTCCGTCGCCAGTCAGAATGTCATTGCCACGACCGCCCTCAATCAGATCATTGCCGTTGTTGCCAGCCAGTCGATCGTTGCCAATACCACCTCGGATCGTATCCTGCCCGCCGGAACCAAGAACAAAATCGTCGCCAGCGTCTCCCGATAGATCATCATCGCCATTGCCGCCGACAATAAAGTCATTGTCCGCACCCCCTTCGATCGTATCGTTGCCCAATCCTCCAACGAGTGTGTCGTCACCGTTTCGACCAAAGATAATGTCCAGCCCACTGTTGCCGTAGATGATGTCATTTCCATCACCACCATCCAACGTGTCTGCATTGAGGCCGCCGAAGATTCGATCATTACCAGCATTGCCGTTGATCGTCACCGCTTTGAACATCCTGTTGGCAACGATGGTATCGTCACCTCCGCCACCGTTTACGACTACAGAGCGAATGCGTGACTCCGCTTTGTCGTAGACAATCGACTCAGCCATCGAATCCGCGTAGACCCAGATTGTCTTGTGATTCTCAGAAAGCAAGATCGTATCGTCCGCGCCATCACCCTGAATGGTCAGCACACGGTCAACAATGTCGACGGACACCGATAGCATTTGTCGGTCTTCCAGCTTTTCAATCATCAAATCAAGTTGGCTGGCATCGGCTGCAGGCGATCGACGATTGCGGTTTAGTCGACTCTTGAAATACTCATAGATCATGGATCAGTCTCTTCGCTGCGATAGGGTGTGGACGAACAGTTTTCGACCGCCGACAAGGCTCGATGAAAGATGCGCAAGGCACACTTCCGTTATAAAACAAAAGGTAGAGTTTGTGTGTTGTTTTTTCTGGCTTTAGGGATCAGGTAATTTGCCTTACCACCGCGCCATTGCGACTTACCGTATTCAGCCGTGACAAATGACCATGAAAATCAGCCTAACCGGAATAACTAATCGACTTTTGCAAGTCGTGAGGTAGTCCGCTTTGCCATCGGCGCCGTGTTCGCCACGCCACAAGAACCCGACGATTCTCGGTGAACCATCCGCTTGTGGCATACGTAGTTTGAATCGTTTAATCTGAAGTCGGTGTTGCACACCTTACGAAACCCCATAAGTGAGGAAACTGGTCATGGACTCAAACCCGACTCTTAAGATCCTTCTGATCTGCCTTTTTGTGTATGCGGTTCCTGCTGTGGCGAAGGCTCAAGTCAATCTGGACGAGATTAACCCCTTCAAGAGTAAAAACGCCGCCGAGAAACGGACCGTCGTTCAGATTCCAGACATCCAGATTCCGGGCATCCCACCACAAATCATAGACGCTCTAAAGAAGCAAGCCGCAGAAGCCAAGAAAGAAGCATCCGAGAAGAAAAACGCTCAGCAACAAAACCGCGTTGGTGGTCCACAGGCCGCTCCCAAGCTCGATGCCGATGCTAAAAAAACGGCTGACCAAAAGGCGATGGACTCGCTCAACAAAAAGCTCAAGGAAATCGAATCTGTACTCAGCGGTGATGACGAATCGGCGAACAGTCAGATTATCAAGAAGATGATCGCCGAAACCCAAAAATCCTACATGGACAATCATCGGATGATCGTCGCCACACGCACTTCCACAGATGAAGCCCTCGAGCAGGAAGAATTCGACAAGGTAATCCGACGCCAGAAGATACTGGTTCAACACTTGATCGAATTGGATGCGCGCAAGTCCATATCCCCTCAAACGGCGAGTGAGATCATCCGCAAGTTGCAAGCACTCCAAAACAACCCGCTTGCTCGCAAAGACCAAAACCTTCGCACCCGAATCAGTCAGCTTCGCCAAAAGGCCTATGAGTGGCAAAATCGCTCGCATCGCGCGAACGTCAAGAAGACAATCCAGGACATAACCAAACCGCTGGTTGGCAAGAACCACCTCGGCCTGACCGCTGCCGACGATCGCCACAACTACCCTTACGCTCACGACGGCTTGATCCAGCAGTGGCGTCCGAATGTTAAGAGTATCGTTCGATTGATGTGGTTCGATTCCCGACTGAAAGTCGACCGCAGCCATTGGGACTCGCCATTCGCCGGTAAAACCGAGGAGGACATTGAAAACGAAGTCGCCACTTTATTATCGGTTCGCGGTTTCAAACAGAACTCGTTTACCGATCCGCGCGAGATACGTTTTCGACCCAATCATTACAACCAGATGTCGCGCCCCAATTTGGCTCGATTGTTCGCATCCATGCAAACGCCCAACTACCGCTCTTCATCATGGGGCGGCAACCAGCAGCAGATTCAGATGCAGTTTGGTGATCAACAACGCACCGTCAAACTGAAGAGTACCGCAACAACCTTCAGCTTCGACTTTACCGAGAATGACGAGCGCGGCGCAATGCTCCGTGTTCGCGAACAGGACGGGCGGCTCACCATTGAATCGCTCGGCGATGTCAGCATGCGTTTTCGTCAATTCCCCGATGGGTCGGTAGAAGTCGTCGAGATCGCCGATGACGACATGCTTCGCTTTGAAGCTGAATCGTTCGTCGACTTTTACCGCAAGAATGTCGAGTATTGTGAACTTCGCTTCTTGCCGCTGTTAGATTACCTCGGCGTAACACCACCCATTTCACGACTGCATCCAGACGTGATGCAGCGAGTCATCAACGAACTCTACAAAGTCTCGGAGTATCGCATCGCAGAAGCTGACGAATTAATTGCGGCGCTCAGCAGCCCCGAATACTCGCGACGCGAACTTGCTGGCGAAAAGCTGAAAGAGAACGTGGCTCGATTCGCCCCGGCTTTGAAAGCCGCACTCCACGACGGACTTCCCGTCGAATCTCGGATGCGAATTAAATCCCTTCTTCATGATGCCAATCGTAACGAGTCGGATGAGCTCGTGATGGCGTTGAAATTACTCGACGACATCGAGTATCTCAAAGTGGTGCAAAATCGCATTGGCGAACAGGATCGCCAAGTCGTCACGGAGCGAATTCAAAAACTCGCGATAGATGAGCAGTAAAACAGCGAAGGGTCAAAGAGAGCGCAGTTTCGCCCACACCCGATGGCGATCCTGTGCCTGAAATGGTCGTCGCCGCACGGCGGATCGGCCATCGCATCCTTAGCCGGATGCGATTCCGTATTTACGTTTCATCGTCCCAGGGATTGGTCCGCGTCGGGATCGCTTCGGCAACCGGGTACAATTCCGCGTCGTCTTCCTTAACCCGAGCCGGCGTCGCCAATCGCGTCACGGTCAATCCGCTCGACAGCGTCATAAGGTTAAGCAGAAAGATCACACCAGCCACCGCAGAAACAATCAGACAGACGCCATTCAGCAACGATACCCCCAATCCCCCGCCGCCTCGCAAGTCTCCGTCAATGACCTCTGCGGCTGTCCAGAACACATTCGGCAGCTGCATCATTGTGTAGTCATCTCCGCCCATCATGTAATGCTGTAAAGAGAATTGAACAATTAACGGAAAGATGGTCCCAATCAGTACGAGGATGATCAGGCAGATCAGTCCCAGCATCGGTCCGACTAATGTCGAACTCGACATCCTTCGCAAGATCATTCGATTCAGTCCCACATAGCCGACGATATAAGCTGCCAGTAACCAAGCCGCATTGAATGCGTGCTCATGTTCGCCTGTGAACGCAACACCGCCGCGCATTGGTGCCGTTGCCAATGCGACTCCCCCAGCCGTGACGACGATGAGTACCGCATTGGCAACCGTAAACAAGTATCCCGTTCCTGGCCCCGGGTAGAACAACGTTAGGAGAATCCGACCTAACTCGGTCTCGGGTAATCCACGTCGAGCCCTCGGGGAAAGTAGTGAATCTTCCCCCGTCATCATGCCACCTGCCGCCGCCCAGAACAGCGATGCAAAAATAACGTAGATAAACATAGGCGCTTCGGAGTCTTCGGGAAACTTCAATGCATATCGGGCAATCCAACCAGCGAACAGAACGTGAATGGCGACCATCCCGATGCGTAGTGGAGTCGATCGGTTCTCGCTGCGATTCGTAATCCTGGCTGAGGCCGACAGGAGAAACATGCCCGCTGCCGAAAAGACTGCGGTCAAGGTACAAACGACCGCCACCCAATACTCGGGCTCGTTAAATGGAATTGCCACACTCTGGCTGATCATCACGCTATAGCCAATGCTACTGTACAGACAGACGATCCCCAGAAAGAGAATAAACATGACAGATAAAACGATCTGCCAATGCCTTTCTTTCGTCAATGTTGCCAACAACAATCCCAGCGTACACAACAGCCAACTCAACAAACCCGTCGACAACACGACGGTCAATACCAACAGAATGTCGACGCCTTTCAACAGATAAGTAAACGCCATACAAGGCGCCAGCACCGACATGTAAATAATGATCTGCAACAGCGAACTGCCGAGTTTGCCACCAATGATCTGACGCGGTAAGAGCGTCGAGATGGAAAGCAGTTCATAGGTGCCGTCTTCTCGTTCTGCCGCCAAAGATCGAAACGCCGCAAAAGGAATAATAATGATCAGTGGCAAATTCAAAATCAGAAAGTAGCCGATCAACATGAAGCGGCCACCCGGAACATAAAAGATACCGGGGCTTCGCCAAGCCACGCCCAGCAGCGACCATATCCACGACGCCAGCAACAGTAATTGAAAGGTAATCAGAAACTGGCGACTCTTCAGAGCCTGGCGTGACTCCTTCACGAGGATTGGGTTGACCCAATCACTGCAACGATCAAGAAACTTCTCGAATCCGTTACGCGGAGCCACCGAGGCTCCAAAGGGCGACATCGGCTGTTGTTGCCCATTTACGCCGCTTGCTTCGTCGATAGCGCCTGCATCACTCATTGCACACGACCTTGGGTTACGTTGAGGAAGACTTCTTCGAGATTGCGATCCTGGCCCGCGAACGATACGACTGGAATTCCATGATGTATCAACCCCGCCAACAATTCTGCTTGCCGGGCTTGATCACCATCGCATTCGACGGTGATCTGCATTCCAACGGCCGTCGGTGGAGCCAAACCGGACTGCTGGGACAACCAGTTCATGGCATCTCCGACTCGATCCAGCACGCGAATCCTCAGTGACGTATGCGAGGTGCTGGCCGCCATACGGGCTTCCATCTCGTCTACCGTCCCCACGGCCAATAGACTTCCCTGCTCAATAATGCCAACGCTGTCACAAATCTCAGCAAGTTCTGTCAAGATGTGAGAACTAATCAGTACGGATTTACCAAGGGAGGTCAGTGCGCGAATCATCTCTCGCAATTCGATACGAGCCCTTGGGTCCAAACCCGCTGCGGGCTCATCAAGAATCAACACACTGGGATCATGGATCAACGCGCGCCCAAGGCACAGACGTTGTTTCATACCCTTCGATAAACCGTTGATGGGTTTGCGAGCCAGGACGTCCAAACCCGTGAATCCCATAACTTTGTGGCACGCATCAATGCGTTCCCGCCCCACCAGCCCATAGGCGCGAGCAAAAAAGTCGAGATACTCTTCGCAGTTAACGTCCGGGTAAGTACCAAACGCATCTGGCATAAATCCCAAACGACGACGGACGCGCTCGGCGTCATTGACGACTGAGAATCCATCCACCAACGCGTCGCCGTACGAAGGCAAATCCAGCGTTGCGAGGATGCGCATACTGGTCGTCTTCCCAGCCCCGTTGGGGCCGATATAACCAAACACTTCACCGCGTTTCACTTCAAACGATACATCGTTGACGGCTCGTGTTTCGCCAAAAAAGCGATACAGTCGCCGCAACTCAATCATCGGTCTCGAGTCATTCACTGATTACCACCGCCCGACGATCAAGTAAAAGGATTCAAATTCCGTCATCTTCGCAAAGCCTACCGGCACTTCGGGGTTCTTCTCCATCACTGCGAGATAGCTCTTCTTATCAATTCCACCATAACGAGCCGTTGAAGGCTGAGTCTCCGTCTGCGACGCATTCGTCGTTGCGACGGAGTAGATACGAATGCCCGACATCAGCGACTCCATACGGCTGGTTGCAAAACTGGGACCCGCGAGGTGGCTGTTTTGATTCGTGTACTGCCATGTTTGCCCACGGTTTCGTTGGCGACTGATCAGGTTGACATCGACTCCTTCCGGAACGACAGGCGTCTTGTCCAACACCCATTTGCGAATTTTCGCCGCCATATCGTTGGGGTCGACCAGGGTTAACTCCAGACGGTCGCCATCTTCGACATTCTCGGCTTCGTAAATGTTGCCGTCCTCGTCATGCACGAGCAACCAGACGATCTTGGATTGGAGCCTGTTCGTCGCTCCCAGCAATTTTCCGTTCTCATCGCGATTCCACTCAAGCGCAATCGACGATGGTCGCGAACGCTTGACCATGAACTGTGCCGTAGTACGCGAGTTCAAGAAACCTCGTTCCAGTCGATAACCTTCATCTTCCCAACGAGCTCTTCTGGCTTGGCCAAATCCTGCCAATCGCACGACCGGGTCATAGTCAACTGGCAACACGACAACGTCGTTGTCAAACGCGATACCACGAGATGGCGCGATGCCCGCATAATACGACTGGCGCGCCCAAGTCGAGGCGTACTCCGCCGTTTGATCCACGGAAGTGACGGAACGAATTCGAGACTTCACCGACGCCCCGTCCGTCAGCATCGCGTATCCGACAAGCCCTAACGTAATCAGCAGCGCCGCAGCAGGTACGGTGAACAGCATCCAATTTAGTCGGTTCCGACGCTTCAACATCGTGTAGTTGATGGGCCCAATGATCAGTACGAATAGCGTAATGATGACGCGAAACGAATTTACGGGAGCCAACCCAACGCCGGGAATCAGGAAGTTCCAGAATCCCTCATTCTCCCGTATCGGAGAAAACCCATTCCGGCGAGAATTCATCCAACGAGCCGGGCCCAAGGTGCGAAACACCCAATTCCAGAGCCCATTGTCTTCGCTGCTGACGGGATCGGCTTCCTCGAACAGCACAAGGCTTCCCATTTGCACATCGCGCCAGACAAACGGTGTCCCTAACTCCGCCCGTCGCTCTTTGAGCTCTTTGGAACTCATCTTCTCTTCGACCGTTTTGACCTGAACGTATGCGCCATTGACCCATTGATATCCATTGTTATTCTGCTGACGCCATTCCTTGACGGTTTTGCCATAGAGCCCTTTGTTGGCTGCGACCCAACCGGCCATCCTGTCATCTTTCTTGTCGTCCGCGGGTTCATTGGACGGTGGTTTCGACAACGTGATTAACTCGGCGACTTGGTCGATACGATCAAACTTTTCACCAAGATCACTGATCCACAACACGCCTCCGGCTCTCAACCACGACTCCAGTGATTGGAAGCGAGTCGGCGATTCTTCATTCAATCGTTGCAGATCAGTCAGCGACACATAGATCACGTCAACGCTTGTCAGCCCAATCCAGTTTTCTGGCAAGTCGGCGGGAGTGATAATGGAAAGGGTGGGAATCTTCTCCACCACATCGACCCAGGTATCGCCAAAGGTCTTCTTATCGAGGTTAACTGGCCAGACACCCCGCACCCGCATGGCGATGGTGGTTGGATTCACGATTTTCGCTTTCAGCTCCTCATACTGTTTGGTGCGATAGACACCCAGGCCGCCACCCCCGATTTGCGAAAACGCCGGTGCGTCATAATCCAGAAACAGGATGGCTGGCGCCGATTCATTCCACATCTCGCCAGCCATTCCGCGCGACAAATTGCGTCCCAACACATTGCGAGAGGTTCGCTGCCCCTCCCAAAACTGAAGACGGAACGATCGTTGAACTCGATTCTGTGACGCATAAATCGTTGTTGTTACCGAACCCGCTCCTTCAGGCAAGTCGATAACTTGCGAAGTCAACTCGCGAGGCGTCATCGGGGGATTGTGGAAACTGTCAACGCTCACTGTGACTTGTCGGTCTTTGCGAAACTTGGCGCGCCCAATCGGAGTGATGCGGATACGAATGGGTCGATACCCATCGCCGACCACCCAAGAGTCATCAATCTCCAGCTTGAGTGCAGACCCTTTGCGGGGATCACCATACGTAAGCGTGGTAAATCCTCCAGTGGCTGCCGAAGCCAGTCGACCGCAGAGAACACTTGCCAACAAGGCGAGCACAAAGACAACCGGGGTCGAGTATCTTGTCATCTTGGAAAGTCGCTGCATCTGCCGTGGCCCTAAAAATGTACAAAGATTGCTAACCATCTGGTTCCTCAGGATGAACAAATTGAGGCGGCGGCCGATGCTCGGCGAAAGGTGATGTCGGCTTTATTTTCTCACCAGCCCCGACTCGCTCAAGACCGCGTGAAAAGAGCTTGGACGTGATGCGTGCCATGATGAACAGGAGACTGTATAGCGCAAAACCAATCGTTAGCACTAACAATGCGAATACGGTGGCTTGCGCCCAAATGTTCTGACGTCCAGCGGCGGCTGCCACAACGGCAAGAACGGCAGCAAACGAAGTCCATACGAGCATCCGTCGGATGGTAAATCTAGGTGCAAACATGTGACTTTCGCTTGACGCACAGAATTCGATGTTGATGTCTGTTCGTTTCCCCGCAAGCTTTCTTGCAAGAAATCCTCTCGCCTAATATAGCCATTTGCAGCCCGACTGCACGATTGGTTCGTATTGCACCGACATTCCATGCGTCGATTTGGCGTCAGCCAATCAGGCTGCAGGCAACAATTGAGAAGATATGGGGACAGAACTAGTCCCGTAACGGATTGAATTCAGGCACCCGCAGCGGCTTGGGCGCGATAGCCCGAGGCTGGTCCAATTCAAAAGGCGCGGGCACCTCGAGGACTTGTGGCTGCTTTTTGTATAGAGATTTGGTGAGATGCTGCTTGATTTTTTCCTGGCGTATTGGATTCGGTGATTCCTCAACAGGCTCTTCGGCGCTCACCAGTTTTACATCGCGCTGCCGATTCAGTTTGGATTCGCGCTGCCGAGCCATCGCAGTCATGGTTGCCGCAGCTTGCATGCGACTAACAACAGGAGCCAATGGCGGAGGCATGTCGGATCGCGCTGCTTCGCTGCGTGCTAACTGCGCCGGCGGCTGCCCGTATGAAATCGGTTGCCCAAGTCCATACTTACGTGGAGACTGTCGATAGAGTGCCATCGCATCCGCCAGCTTGGCCTGCAGGCTCTCGGCGCGTCGCTCATCGGCGGGATGCGTCGACAAGAACTCGGGTTGCTCACCACCACGGTTCGCTTCGGCAAAGCGTTGCCAGAACCGCGGCGCCTCGCTCGGATCATAGCCCGCTCGAGCCATCAACATCATGCCAACATGGTCAGCTTCCATCTCATGCTTGCGACTGAATGGAAGCACGAATCCATATTGAGAAGCCAAACCATAACCTTGCATCAATTGCGTCGACATCGTCATTTCCGCTTGTTGCATAAAGACGCTCAGCATCGTCCCCAGTCCGTTCACAAGATAACCATGGGATACGCGTTCGGCGCCATGCCTGGCAAGGGCGTGGGCGACTTCATGAGACATCACCGTTGCCAATCCACCTTCGGTCTGACAGATGGGCAAGATACCTTCATAGATAGCGACTTTGCCGCCTGGTAAGCAGAAAGCGTTGGCAGTGGGTGAAGCGATCACCCGAAACTCCCATTCGTACTCTGGGCGATCCGCGACTTGAGCCAAACGCTGCCCTACGCGATTCACCATCTCCACATATTGCGGATTGGTTGAGGGGCGTTCCTGTGAAAGGGTGTCTTGAAAGGCCGCAGCCCCCATCTCGATTTCACGAGGCTCGGAAACCAGCAAGACTTGGCGACGCCCACTCACCGGTGCCGTATGGCAGCCCATGGCCGACAAGAGACTGAGGAGAGACATCGCAACTGCGAGCGAATGCCAGTTCATGGATGGTTGAGAATTCATGAGCTACGCCTGAGCGTTCTTGGTTACGGAAGATGACTCACGAGGCTGGTCTTTACGAGTCGACGAAACTCCCCTCAAGAAACCGGGCGAGTTGCCCATTATTTGAGATGAAAACGTCCTTCCTTGGACCCACTTTCCATCCGTGGTTGTATCTTGAAATTCGATTTTTGGTGGCTCAGGTTGGAACCGGGCCAGACGAGTGACTGAGAACCTTAGTGCAACTCGTTTCTTGACACCAAGACCAATCCACAACAATAAAAGAAATCGCTAGCGGAGACAGCCGCACCGCCACAACATCTAGTACCCGTCGCGACGGCGGATACAACCAAAGCACCACGGCAACAGCAAACGCGATTGCGTTGATAATCCCATCGACGTAGATTCTGGGCAACTCGGATAACAGCATTTGCATAACCACTGGTGCGATCATGAATAACGAACACGATGAAACGGCGGCTCCAGCGTGGACGGCACTTGCCCCAATGGACCGGCGAGTCCTAGGCGTGTTGGTCGAAAAAGCCAAGACGACTCCCAACAATTACCCACTGTCGCTCAACGGAATCGTCACCGGAAGCAACCAGAAGAGTAATCGCGATCCCCACATGGACCTCGATACGGACGATGCCGAAGACTCGCTCGAGCGTCTGCGTGAAGCCGGCGCGGTTGCCGAAGTCCATGGTGATGGTCGCGTCGTGAAGTATCGCCACTACATGAAGGACTGGATGGGAGTCGATGGTACCGAGCTTGCCGTAATGGCAGAACTCCTGCTGCGTGGCCCCCAGACGATTGGCGAATTACGCGGTCGAGCCGCAAGAATGGCGGGCAGTTCACTTCCCGACATGGGCACGCTCCGACCCGTTCTCGCGTCACTCATTGAAAAGAATCTTGTTGTCGAACTCACGCCGGCAGGTCGCGGACAGATTGTGACCCATGGGCTATACACAGAACGTGAGATTCGCGAAATCAAGGCCGAGTATGGCGATGGCGTTACGGCGAAAGCTACAAGTCGCCCGACTCCTACGGCAACCACACCTGCACCTTCTGCACCTTCTGCGCCTTCTGCATCGACGGCGAGTAGTGCGTCGTCATCAACAGCCGCTTCGTCCACGGCTTCGTCCGCAAGCTCCAGTGACGTCGATTCACTACGTGCCGAGGTGACGGAATTGAAGGCAGAGGTTGCTCGGATGAAGAAAGAGATTGAGGATCTCTGGGAAAACTTTTCAAAATAGCATCGAACTCCGACGCACAGGCACGGCCAGTTTGGCTTCCTGAACGCGGCGTGCCCTTCGCCATTTGAGCCTGCCCACCGTCACTACCGGACAGACTCAACAACGCGACGACCCGATCGGCGGTCGCCGCGAGAATTGATCAAATCGACTTAGTCTTGCCAAACTGAATCAAGACTATTCAATTCAGCAAAAATGACGTCATGAGAGTTGGCTTCTTGACGGTCGTCGTGCCTTATCGTCGACCGAGTCGATGCCAGCCGATTTACGCGACGCAGGGCGATATAAGGACTCTCGTCCGAAACCGTTTCCTCGTGATACTGAAGTTCATCAACTGCTGAGTTCGCGTTCGCTACCGTGTCGTCAGATAGTTGCACCCCAATGGCGTTAATGTCCACAGCGACTTCATCGTGGTCATGCTCGTGGTCATGCTCGTGGCCATGCTCGTGGCCATGCTCGTGATCATGCTCGTGGCCATGCTCGTGATCATGCTCGTGATCATGCTCGTGGTCATGCTCGTGGTTATGCTCGTGATCGTGCTCTTCACCAAGCGGCCAAAACTCACCATCTGGCAACACAGAAATATTGCGTGGGTCATTTTGCCCCCAATCGTGAGTCACACCGGCTGGAATCTGTTCACGATTGGCGAGTCGATTGCTGCTCCCCTGGAATTTGTTCGCGTTCCACTGATTAAAATCAGCGACATCAATGGCGCCGGATGCATTGAAGTCACCATTCGTCCAACGCAAATCATTCGTAAACTTATTCGCATTCCAACGATTGAAATCCGAGACATCAACAACACCATCCAGATCAGCGTCACCGTAGAGATATGGCGAACCATCCGCATTATTCGCGGCACCAGCCACTTCAAGCCAACGATCAAGATCCGCAATACTGACGATGCCATCTCCAGTAATGTCGAAAAGTTGAGGGTTTCCAACGTTAAGACCGGCAAGAAAAATATCCTGCGTCAGCATGTCGATATCGGCGGTATCAAGGACGCCGTCAAAGTTGAAATCGCCATCGTTCGACTCGCTAAACGTCGCCTCAACGGTGTAAAACCCGAGGCTACCATAATCAGAATATCGCCCCGTTCTACCGACTCCGTCGACTTCGACGAAATAGTCACCAGGGGGAAGATCAGCCGTAAACGATGCCGACAACCCGTTAACTGGATTGGATGTCGCGAAGACGGTTCCATTGCCGTCGAGCAATCGTGCTTGAACGTCCAGGTTGGGTCGATCTTCCATCACATTAACGGAAACGGAGATCGCGCCACCGCCCGAATCGATCGAGAAATAATCCACGTCGGTATTTCGTTCGATGATCCCCCAGGTAATCAGCTCCGAGTCGGATTCGAGGGGAGTCGCGTTACTGGAAGAATTCCCATGATCATCTGCACGGTACGTGAACCCATTGGACGATCTCGTGATAAGAGCGAGATCATTTTCGCTCGTGGTGGAGTTGGCATAGTCGCCATTACTCCACTGAGTAATATTTCGCTGGAACGGTGCCCCCATGATCGGCCCCCAACCCGTATCCCCGCTACCGGTTCCCGGATGATAAGCCGCGCTACCCAGCCCATCATGCCGAAGCCCCAACGCATGACCGACTTCGTGCGACACCGTCATCGCACCAACGTTGACGCCTTTGTTGAATACGAACACCGGGTTGTCGACACTATCATTGAAACTGTTGAGGATGGCGACTCCTCCGATACCATTCCCAAATCCGCCGGTGGCCTGCGTTTGCAAGGAGCGCACTCCGTAACGATTATCGCCAGCGCCTGAACGAACGAGCGCCGCCGTCCCCGGGTCTTGTGTTGTTACGTTGACGTCAAACGGAGCAAAATCTTCCGCGACATTTTGAAATACCCGTTGAATCTCCAGCAATTCCGAATTGGTGAATGTCGCGGCGCTCCCAGAGCGATTGAAAGCCGGAAACTGAATGTTATGCCCCCAACTGTTGTTAACACTTTGGTGGCCATCAAAGTCGAGGTAGATCGTCTTTGTCGCTGAAGGTCTACTAGCTAGCAAAAAGGTATTCTCCAAGCCGTACGGTACCGCTCCATTCGGGTCACCGAGGGAAAACTCCCCATCCACGTAAGCTGGAAAAAGCGCAGCCAAAACACAACGCGACTCCAAAAACTCTCCACGCAATGGCTTTCTCTTCATCGGTACCCCTAAGTTCCAGTTAAGACGTTCACGGACTTTCTTGAAGTTACGTACGCGCTACCCCAGCCCGTACCTACGATTGCCCAGTTATACCAAGATTGAGAATCTACTGCCCCAAAACGGCATGCAATCAATCGCTCGATATATTTCCAGAACCGATTTCGTTTGCTTTTTGGCTGATATAACAGCACCAACGTGAATCCGGACGGGAGTTCAGAACGAGGATTCCAGCTAACTTGGAGTTATGCGAGTTTCAACGCCTCGTTGTAATTTCGTGGGCAATGGTGAATCAGCAACCAAAATATCAGGCGACGTTGTTGGCCGCAGAATCAAAGATGCGTCACCGATTGGGATCGACCAAGGCAGAACGAGCAAGAATCAACTCCACAAGATCGCGAGCCGACGTTACTCCATCCAAATCATATTGAATGGCTCCGCTCTTCTCGGCTCCTCCACCATGACCGGTAAGTTCGAGGAGCACATAGCGATTCGAATCCCCGGGCTCAATAAGAGCGGTATAGAGCAACGACGGCTGGCCAAGATGCGGGTCCTCAAAATCAACGTTGGGATCATGCGGCAAGTTGACTTCGAGGCAGAGCACGAATGACTTGCCCGCATCTATTGTCAAATAGCTGTCCAACGAAAAACTGTGCGTCGGAGTCGCACTTGTCAGCGCGTCGACTTTGCCGCTTGGATCAATCCCGGAAACAACGGTATAGCGGTGTCGCCAAATCGGAAGAATCCTACTCCTGTTGGTGGTGACTTTGCCCCATTCCGGTTCCTCCGCCCAAGTCAGCTTTGGATCAAGGTAGAGCGTTTCGATCATCGCACCAGCTGTCGACTCAGCCCAAATGGCCACCGTCGGTACTTTTGCAAGCTGGGGACCAAACTGTACGGTAACCGCCACTCGCACATTCGCTTCGGGCGAAGGTTCCCTCGCAACCATCAGGACAGGCGAATCTGCATTCATCGTTTGCTGATACGATGCCATGGCGGAATTGCGAACAATTTCCAACCGGTGCTTGGCTTCATAGCCATATCCCATTGCCCACGGAATCGGCGCAAAATTCCCGATGGCAATAAACAGCAGCCCACCCCACGCAACCACGATTGACGCAAGCGTCAAACGGGAAATCCGCTGATTGCTCGTTCTCTGCAATTGCGATCGGAAGTACTTCAGTCGACTGAAGAGATGCAGCCCCACGAGAATTAGTGTCGTTATCCCAAAAACAACATGGACGCGAGTCGTTGTTATCGAAAACGAACGAAAGAACGCGAGCCCACCTGACACCGCAAGTGTTGCAAAGGCAAAGAGCAAGCCGAAGTTAACAATGTGTCGCAACGTGAACTCCGTAAGCAGCGGTGCGCTGAAGGCCTACCCAACCTTCCTCGATCAGTATAGCCAATCAACGCGCGGTGTTTTCCTTGATATGCGGTGACGGCCAGCTATATCGAGTTCTTTTTCTCCCTTGTCAGTCGTTCAGCCAACGCCGTCAGATTCTGGCCTCGCAGCGCCCCCTCGACCAATTCAGGCATCAGTTGAGGCGTGCATCCAAAACACGGAATCCCCAGTTTCGAGAGCTTACTCGCCAATCCATGATCGTACGAGGGAACGCCACTGTCAGAAAGCGCCAATAGGCAAAGTACGCGCACACCAGATTCCGTCATCTGTTGCAGTCGCCGAATCAACTGCGCTTGATTGCCACCTTCAAACAAGTCCGTCAATAGAATGAAGAGTGTTTCGGCGGGTTCAGCAATAAACTGCTCGCAGTACGCGACGGACTTGTTGATATCGGTGCCGCCGCCAAGCTGAACTCCAAAGAGCATATCAACCGGATCATCGCCACATTGTTCGGTCAAATCAACGACTTCGGTGTCGAAGGCCACCACATGCGTCTTCAGCGCCGGAAGACTGGCAAAGATGGAACCAATCACGGCTCCGTACACAACCGAATCAGCCATTGATCCACTCTGATCCATATCGACGATTACCGTCCAATTGTTCGTTCGTTGGGCTCGCGAGAAGAAATAAACGCGTTCGGGAATCAGCGTGTTGAGTTCTTTGTTAAAATTTTTCAGGTTGCGTCCGATCGTCCATTTCCAGTCAATGTTGTTCACATGAGGAATGGGCGAATGCTCATTGCGATTGAGTGCCCCAATTACGGCTTGGCGAATCTTCTGTTCCAGCGCAAGCTTGATTCTGTCGACGACTGCTTGAACAACCATCCGCGCCGTATCTTTGGTCTTCTCCGGAATCTGCCCTTTGAGTGACATGAGCGTTCCAACAAGTTGGACATTTGGCTGAACGTTCTTCAGCATTTCGGGTTCGAACAGTAATTGCGACATTCCCTTTTTCTCAATCGCATCCTGTTGAATAACGGCAACGACGTCTTCTGAGAAAAAATTACGAATGTCGCCCAACCATTTGGCCAAGCGAGGCGACGATCCTCCAAGCCCAGCACTCCGACTGGCAGGTCGGTCGCCCTCGCCTTCGGTCTCGTCATAAATGGCCGCCAGCGATTCGTCCATCAACTGCTGTGCGTCCGACAGCTCGAGTTGTCCGCCGCATATTCCGGAAAGGTGATCCTGTGAATGATGCCCCAGAATCAATCGCCAACGCTTTAGTTGCTCTGCGTCTATCGGATCAGCCATCGTTGGTTAGGTTCCCATGGATCGTATGGTCTTGCGACGAACTGTTGTACATTTCTTGAACCGCGGTCTAACACACCCGGCGTTCAGCTGCCCTTAAAAGTCATCGAAGTCAAACTCATTGAGTTCGTCCAACGACTGCTCCTCATCTTCACTTAAAGGTTCTTCCAGCATTTCGCTGGCGACATCTTCGTCAACGCCCCAGCAGTGTCCAAGATTTTCACAAATTGCCCGCTTCTCCTGGGGACTAAAACCACCAAAGGCTCGACGCAAGAACACCAGAGCACGACGAAATTGCTCTTTGTCCAACGACTGGACGTATTCCATCAGCTGTTGCCAGAGGACTTGTCGAGCCAACAGAGCATAACGGTTCCGCGACGCCATTCCTTCAAACCACCCTGCACCGAGGTCGGCAGAAATTCCCGGGGACAGTCGCCGTGAGACTTCCCGAGCCAATGCTTCGTTGCTGATCAAATTCTCTTCAAGCAACACGGCGCACGCGTAGCCGGAAAGTAGAGGGCTTCGATCATCTGCATCAGAAAGTCTACTGAGCTGTTGATGCCAAAGTGAATCATCCACCGTCTCGTGATGCTCCTGCCCCACTTTGTTCAGTTGGTCAATGGCGACCGAGACTTTTTGCGCAGCCGCGTTGTCGCAATTCGCAGATTCGAACAGCGAAAGCGCCCCCTGCACAAAGAGTTCCTCGATCAATGGTACCAGCGGAGCCGCGTCGTAGTTGCGGACATCGCCAAACCGAACCACATGGCTGAGCTCCATCGCGGCACCGGCCACGGCTGTAAACTCGGAACTTTCGGCCGCAAGCTCCTGTAGTTTTCGCCGAGCCAACTCCATCGATGACATCATGGCGCATTGACAGGCGATGCGGACAATTTTGGCGGCACGGTCGATCGACTTGCATTCATCGATCGCGGTCTTGAATTTGAAACCAGCCGCGAGTTCGACGGTTTCACCCAATAGAACCGATTCAACTAACTGAATCTCTGATTCAGGCGACCATTGTAACGCCCAGTTTTCAGCCCACGTTGCCGCATCCTGACGCGTTGGAACGGATCTGGCAAACTCGATCTCAAGCAGCTTCAGACGATGCAAGAATGACGAACGATGAAGATCGAGAAAGGCGGACGCCTCGGTCTTTGCCTGACGATTCTCGCGTAAATCGAGTGACAGATCGGCTTTGACAGTGGTGCGATACTTCGCCAACTTCAACCGCTCCAATTCTCGCTCAAAATCCTCTTGAATCGACGTCTGGCTGACTCCCTTTGGCAAGCGCCCGATCGCTGTACCGACTTCGACTCGAGCCATCGATTCCGCCACCACACCGCGGTCGCCCAAACCGATCAACGTGATGGCTGCATCTTGCAAGTCGCGAAGAGTCGGTGCCACGCCATCTTTCAATGCCGACAAAGTACGCGAAAGCCGAACGCCCTCAATTACGGCTGCCGTCGAGCGATGCGTCCCTGACTCGCGAAGCTTACGAGTCACGCACGTCAGGTAACGTGGCGCCAGTTCATTGAGTTCATTTTGCTCCAACGACTCCCATAACAGTTCGAAATATGCCGGCGCTTCGTTACCAGCCCCATAACCGGATTGCGAGGAAAGCTTGAAATACGAATAAGGCATCAAAGTTAACTTGCTCGGCAGTCGCTTTAACTGATTGAGTTCATCGTCTGCCATCGGTTCGTACTCGGACGTCAGCACGGGCGCGTGATACGCACCAACGATAGCTACGATTTTTTCAGGTCGAATTCCACGATCAATCGCTGCCTTGATTTTGCGACGCATGAAAGCCTCTCGCACTAAGGTTTCAGCCCAATCCGAACGCGAACCTGCTTCGAGATCACGCAGGCCACGGCCAAGTTCAAACGTCGATTCGCGGTAACTCCCTTCCGTCGTGTTGTGTTCAAAATTCCGTTCCCAATAGGAATCGTAATCCAGCTCTCCGCTCTCCTCCGCAATGCGCGAATACAAAGACGTTTGTTCCAACCAAGAAACTTTGGGAGTCGCTTCCTCTTCAGTATCTGGCGATCCATCATCATTGTCCGTCGACGTCGTGTCGTCGCCACCGGCCCCATCGGACTCCACCTCCAAGTCATCGGACTGCCGAACGGCGGCATCTCGTTGCAGAGCCAGGAAGACATCCGAGGGCAAGTCGATGAACTCCGTCTTCACCTTGTTCTCTTTCGCCCACACCAAGGCCTGGTATTCGGGACTGTAGCGGGCAAACGGATAGACCAATGTTCGAACCGGCGTAGAATCGGTATAGGCCAGAATCGCGATCGGCGGAACGGAACCCTTCCGCGTGATATCCGACACGAGATCATCGGCATCCTCCAAACCTTCGATCATCACAAGATCAGGCTGGACTCGATCAAGGAACTTGCGAAGCTGCCAAGCGCCCATGGGGCTGAGGTGCCGGACTCCATAAACATGGACCAGCGAATCCTCTGGTGCGATCGGAACGAAGTCGGCGTTTTTTGTACTAGCCATTGTGTTCCTGGCATGCGTCGTACAATTTGCGCCAGTCGGCTCCGCGTTTCTTCATGACATTCTTGAGATACTCAGCCCAGATCGTTTTATCTTTGTCCTCGTTCTTTACAACCGAGCCCTGCAGTCCCGCGGCCAAATCTTCCGCCGCGACTTCTCCACTTCCGAAATTGCCAGCCAGCGCCATGCTGTTCGTTAGCAACGAGATGGCTTCAGCGGTGGAGAGCACACCCGAAGGAGTCTTCACTTTGTTTTTACCGTCCAACGTTTGGCCATTACGAAGCTCTCGAAAGATCGTGACGACTTTCTCGACCGCATCGGACGTTGGCAATTCAGCCCCCAGCTCCAGGTTTGCCGCGAGCGATTCGACTCGCTTGGAAACAATGTCAATTTCCGTATCAATCGTGCTGGGACTTGGGAGAACAATGATGTTGAAACGTCGAGTCAACGCAGCAGACATGTCATTGACACCGCGATCGCGAGTATTGGCTGTCGCGATCACCGAGAACCCCTTGTTGGCCGCGACTTCGGTCTCCAACTCCGGCACGGAAATCCGCTTTTCCGACAGGAGCGAGATCATCGCGTCCTGAACCTCCGAAGCGCAACGTGTAATTTCTTCAAAGCGAGCGATCGAGCCCTCCTCCATGGCTCGAAAGATGGGACTCTTGATCAAGGCCTCGTCACTCGGACCTTTGGCAATCAGCATCGCGTAGTTCCACGTATAGCGAATCTGCTCCTCGGTGGTTCCGGCCGTACCCTGAACGACTTTGGTCGAGTCTCCATTGACGGCGGCAGTCAAGTGCTCCGACATCCAGGATTTGGCCGTTCCGGGTTCGCCAATCAACAAGAGGGCTCGGTCTGTCAGCAAAGTGGAGATGGCGATTTCCACAATCCGTTGGTTGCCGATGTACTTGGGTGAAATATCGAGCTTGCCACACTTGCCTCCACAAAGGTAAGTCAACACGCTCTGCGGGGACATCTTCCACCCCGTCGGCTTGTTGTCTTTGTCGGCTTTGATCAGTGTTTCGATCTCTTCCGCAAACATCTGCTCAGCCGGCTGGCGCAACATACCAGCCGATTGTTGGTTGCTTGACTTCTTCGCGGCTTTCTTCGCCATATTCGGTGCCTCGACTGGGTTATGTTCGACGTCAGCCGCCGACTATTTCTTTTTGGATTTCAGGGTGTGCAAATGGGGATAGAGCTCATCTTGTAGTCGTTCTGGCACAGACTCGATCAACTTTTGAATCTTGGGAGCCGACTTGGCAGGCAACTGCGAAACCAGCGGACACAGCCAATAGGCATAGTATCCTGTCTTGCGTTTCGACACCTTCTGAATGGCCTCGATCAACATCTCGGTACCTTCAGGATGCTTGGCGTCGATTGCGAGCTTGAGCACTCGGCTCAAGTCATAGGATTGGGCTTTCTTGATCTCTTTCTCGAACTGCTTCGCCACAAACTCCTTCACTCTCTTGTTCTTAGGATTCTGCAGAGCACAAACGGCATCCAGATCGTCCTCGTCAATTGCCGCGTCCAGCCATTTGGGGTCCCATTTTACATCCTTTAGCTTGGCATCCACGGCTGAGTTGCCGTAATATCCATAGCCATAAACGTACGACGAGTAATGTCTTGAATAGTAGTATCCGTGACCTTCCAAGTGTCGACTGACTGCTTCCTTGCGTAGAAACGGGACGGCATCTTTCTTCGTAACGTTCGCACGATAAAAAGGCTCGAACCGCTTGAAGACCTCTGCGGGTTTGCAAACGATTTGCGATGCCATCAACCCGATCTGAAACACTTCGCTTTCAAACGAATCGCAGGCGTCCGCGAGAAGCTTCAGCAGCTTGCGATCCACTGTCGAGAGCATGATGTGCGCCAGGCAATACTCCAAAGAAGCTCGATTCTCGGCGACGGATTTCTTATCTGGCATCCATTCGTGACGCGACTTGAAGATTTCCGCGAGCAGATCAACAACCTTCTTTTCCTTGCGATCTGAAAAGCAGTTCAGCAACTGCTCGATATGCTCAAAACCCGCCTTGAGTTTCTTGTCAGGCTTAAGATCAGGGAGCTGATTCACCCACTCGCGGGTTTTCTGAATAGCGATGCCAATCAGCTTCGTGGACTCCGTTTGACTGATCGGTATCGTCACCAATGCCAGATCTTTGGTGTCGAGCGCCGTCGTAAACAAGTCGACGGCTTCTTTGTCGCTGAACTTCGCCAATCGTGAGTAGGCGACTTGCCGTACCTCTTTGTTTTTCGATTTTGCCTGATCCAACAAGTGCGGCATATCTTCTTTCGAGTCACCTAGACACGAGAGCGCCGCGATCTTCATGTCCTTACTTCCCTTCTCAAAGGCCTCAAGAACAATTGGCCGCGCGGTCTCCGGCTCCAATGTATGCAGCAGCCTCAATCGCCTGACGCTGCCACCGGTGCCCTTGATCGTAATCCGGTCTTTGATTTGCGGAATGATCGCTTTGCCATACAGGGGTAGAATTTTCTCCGCGACAAAGTCACCGATCTCACCATATTTGTCATCCAAGGCAGCGACGGCATAATTGACTAAACGCAAATCACTGAAAGCGCCGCGATCAAACGATTCCGTAATCGTATTGAGTCGCCCCGAGCCCGTGGTCGTTAGCGCTTCGATTAGCGGCTTGAGCATGCGAGCCGACGTTTGCGTTGTATGCACGTCGACTTCTACGGTTTCTAGTGGCTTGATGGTTCCCTTGCTGCCGGTCTCGCCTTGTGTATAGAGAATCGCCACAAGCAATGAGCTCAAGTCGAGCAAGGCGCTCGGCGCCTCTTTCTCGGGAGCGTCGATCAAATTCTCAATCGACTTGGCAACCTTGCCGAACACAGGGGCTTGCTTTCCTGCCTTCTCCAACGCCGGCACGAGTTTGCGCAAGCGAAAATCGTCCTTAGCAAGATTACTGCCGGCAATCGCCAATCGACGAGTCTCTTGATACACCTGATTTAAGATCGCAATGCTCATACGTTACTCAACCCTTCATCTATTCGATTTGCAGGCTCACTAGAAAGACAGCTTAGAGTGTCAAGCGAAACACCTGAGACGACGTAACGATACTTAGTGGCTTGATGCGCAAAGTCGCCGTATCAAAATCATGGTGGAATCGACCGATCAGCGTTTGCCCTGACAGTAGTTCCTTCGGCAGCAGCCACAGAAGATGGCAACTGTCAGGCTCTTCAAAACCACAGGCTTCCGTGAAAACCATGCGCTCTCCCTTCGCATCGGCGACCACGAGCGTTTTGTCATCCACGCGACCAATCGACTTGAAATTGATCGCCACGATGGGTTGCTTGTCGCCAAGCGGAGATTTCAACCGCCCCTTCATCTCTTTGATCAGCTTGCCCAAGTCACTGGACGCATGCGATCTGACCTTCTTAAGATCGGCAGGCTGAACCGGCCGAGCCTCCATGCCGTCCCATCGAATGCGCGGATTGACATCACCCGGATAAATGCACAGCTCGGGAACCTTGGCAATCTTGAAGAAACTATCATCGGCTTTGATGTACTTGACCGCTTTGTAAGGTCGGAAGTTTTGCGTCAGTTGAATACGCCCGGAACCGAGATTCATCCAGATGCCGGTGTCGACATACTCTCGACGTGCGACGTCATCGTAAGAATTGAAGGCGAGCTGAATCAGCTCGACGTTTGATTCTACCAATCCGGCTGCTTTGAGCTCCACAAGCTGCCAAGCATGCCCTAACCAGGCTGCAATCGGTGTTTCAATTTCTGGCGCGAGCTCCGGGTCTTCCTGCCGCTTCTTCAAATAGTCACGCCCCCGTTTGATGATAGAATTCAGTCGTGCCAGTTGATCAATCGCATCACTGTAGATGGCTTCGCGACGAAGACTCGACATTTCCGTATCGAATTTGCCTTCGTCGGTGATAAACAATCGCGTGTACTTGAGCAAAGCCGATTGGGCACCGGGCAAGTACGCGTTCCCGAGTTGCTTAGCCTGATCTTCGATCTTCTTCGCCGTCTTGGCGTTCGTATTTCCCATCCCAGTTCGCACAAGATCATGCGTCAACTTTTCCAATAGGTCCAACCCCTTGAGTTGGGCGTCGAGCTTCTTCTTCAATGCGGACTTGTTGACTTTTTTGGGAGTTGAGTCGCGCTTCTTTTTGTTTTCCTTGCGAACTTCCAGTTTGCCACGTTTTGACTGAACGTCTTCAGGAATATCAGCCACCGTAAACTTTTGGCCGTCCACCATGGCATACATCAGTCCCAAGCAATGCTTACATGGAAACTGGCGACTGGGGCACGAACAGCGATAAACCGGCTTGGTAGAATCCAGAAAGTCACAGGAGCAGGCGTAGTTCGATTGCCCACTCCCTTTGCACTCTCCGAAGAACAACGTCTCGTCCTTGGATTTATTGAACGCAATGAATTTCTTCTTAAGCAACAGTCCGCGACCATTCTTGGTCGCGTTGGCGTTGGGCGCCTGAGAGTCGACAAAATCTTCATCAATATCGTTCACAAATCACCTCAATGATCTGATGGGGTTCTGGGTTCACACTATTTCAAGAGATTGTTACTTAGGCAGCAAGTTGGCACCGATGTCTTCTCGCCAAAAGAACCCAAATTCTTAAACTGGGTAAATTGGCATCATCGAGAAAGTACCGGTTGAAGCGTCTTCGACACTGGCCTGAATCGCAGATCATCGCACGCGGCGATCGTGGGCCGCCTGGACTACACGGTTACTTAAGAGTCTTGATTTTCTTGCGCACCCACCGATAGTGACCAACCGTATTGGGACCTACGTAGCTGGTGATCGGCAACTTCCCTGTCCACACGAAACTCCCCGGCTTGAGTAAATCCGACTCGGATAACGTCCCGATGCATTTCATAATTCGGCCATGCGACAACTTCAAACGGCGGCTGATGCTGGCTAACTCGACATCACGGAACTCATGGTAAAAAGACTCGTTGAGCTCACGAGTCTGATTCCACTTGTACCCCTCAGCGGGCAAATGGGGACGAGCCGACTTTCCTGCCTTGATCCAACCCAATGTCAAACGATGCCAGGCATGAACATGAGCCATCGCGTCCTTGATCGACCAAGCCAACGTGCGCGAATCAGGTTGGGAACGACGAGTAAGCTGCGATGCATCCAAATCGTCAATATCCGTCCAAACCTTATCCCAATGCGTTTGGCATAGCTCGATGAGTTGTGTTTTCGACGTGTACTTCATGACATGAATCTAACGAGTCGTGGTTCGTGGACCTAGTAAGACTTCGTGCAGGCAATCGAATTCGTCAGTTTTTCGATTTTCCGTGAACCGACTGCGGACTTTGTCGTCTTAGCTCTTACGCAAAATGAACCATTGTCCGTGATGTCGCCCGGACACAAAACCGACTTGCTCCGACGTGGGCAGCGGCTTTCGCAAGAAAGGTAGACGAAAGGCGGACCGACTTGGAGGCTGTTCGTTCAGCTCGAGGTTGGCGACGAAGCCGGTGGCTATTCGACTGGGAATCGAAAATACCATCAAGCAACTGAGAGCCTGAGCCGTTGTCCCTGCAGCGGAGTGCAGCTCGGAAGAACACGAATTAAGTACGGTTATCGTGTAACGCGTCGGACGCGGCGATTCGCCCGGGAGACAATCCATCCCGTGCGCCGCAACTTCATGTGAAGTGTCCGAGAAGTTGCCAACCCTCCGGGGACGGTAACAAACCGTGCGTACAATAAAGCCGAAGTGCCTACACCAGCCGCCGAAAGGCGACTGGGATGCCCGAAAGGGGATATGGAAGATGCTTCTCGGAGCATGGAACATATCGAGCGAAGGGAGAGTTGCCGACGGGACGCTCGAACTAAACTCAGAAGGCTTGTTGTACTACAGCCTGCTGTTGGGCGGTGGAGACACCAACAACCGAGGTGAAGACAATGAAGGGTTTAACACGCCCGTGTGCAGACTTCGTTGACCCGCAAGGCGTCAATGCGAAGAGTCATTGTCAGTCAGAATAGAGCTTGCGCTAAAACTGACTTTTGAATCATTTCGGCGGCTCG
>CAYYHV010000015.1:6609-33926 GCA_964471695.1 uncultured Pirellulaceae bacterium | reverse complement strand
ATACTTGCGGCCCCAACCCTTCGTCCCATGCGGCGCGATCTTGTCGGCAGGGTCAGTACCGTCGGCTAATCGAAACGAAACCGCAAAGGAGAATTTGCCCTTAGGTTCAAACCCCGTGTAGCGACCACGCCCCCAAGCCTTGCCCTCCGCGACGAGATCGAATTGTTCGATCTTCGTCTCGTTGGCTTTTGCGATGCCGCCAAGCGCCGCAACATAACCCCGTTTTCCGTCGGTCGTCTCCATGTGGGCTGACCCTTGAAATTGCCCGTCCGAGTCGATCGTCAGCTCCACTTTTTTGACTTCTTCAGGACGCCACCATTCCGGTTCGCCGCGTGTATTGTCGACGAGATGAAAACGGGCAATACGCTTTGCAAGCTTTTGGGGAATGGTACCGCCCGAGCGAATCACATCGGCCAACTGGCTTGTCTCGTTGGCAGTAAAGACAAGGTTGTCACGACCCAACGATTCCTGAAAGGCTCGAGTCCAATCCTCCGCCTTTTCGTATCCATCGGTGACTTTGGATGTGACGCGTATAACGAGCGCGTCTTTGGGAACACGAGTCGCCAGGAACTGCGGATCGGGTTGCTCCAACGTAATTGGGTGGAATGCAACTCCCTCAGGATTAAACGCTTCAAGCGCTTTCTTCATCATCGCTCGGACTCGTTCTGGCCCGCGATTGTTGTTGTATCCCAGAAGCTTGCCATCTGGACTGCAAGCGTAGCGACCTTGCGTCGTCGCATTGAAATCGCTGCGCGGCCCCTGCCCTGCGACTTTTCGATAGAACTCACCTTCGGTGTCTTTTTGCCGCCGCTGGTACCACTGGTCAATCGCGACAGGCACAAAATCGTTCTTGAGCATTTTCACGATTTCCGGATCCGAGAATGTCAACGCACGGTCGACGACTCCGTTGTTTCACGTACAACCGAGTGGATGACCGTCCATGGACCAGATAAAAATCGGCTTGCGTTCTTTCGCGGCTTGATGCTGAGCGGTGATCAAATCAACATGCCACGGGATCGACTTCCAAGTCGCTTCGGGTGGTTTCAACTTCAAATGCAACTTTAATGCGTCCGAGATCGGCGGCGCCTCGGCCAATCCAGTTTGCCATACGAAGAGCACCCATAACCCAAATGCCAGCTTGTTCCATCGCATAGGACGACTCCAATCGGAAGTTATCAGTACCACGTCCAGCATTATCACCGCCAAACGGTAATCTTCCAAACAGCAACGCGATTGCGTATAGAAATGTCGCCAGAGAATTGAAACAATAGCCGACTGCACATGTTCGTAGTACCGGCTTTAGCCGGCTTCGACACAGTATTGCTCTCATTGATTGACGCAATTTCGTTATTCGTGAGCCGTACTGGGCTGACGATTCCGCCTGAAGGCGGTACTACGAACATCGCCACCACGGAAGTTAACGACCGAAGAGCCGACTTATGAAATTCCGAAGGATCCTGTCGCTACTCGCAATGGTTGTGGTCGGAACGTCGATTACGCTGCTTGTCGCACAAACGGCAAAGCCGAGCCGACAACCATTCGAAGATATCGACGCATCGTGGCGAGACAATGCCGACCCGGATTTTGTACCGCGTCGGCTGATGCAGCCACTAAAACCGATCACCGAATTCAAGACGCGCAGTGTGGCTTCCGCGTTGACCGAGATGGAGCCTAACGAGCTGGTCCTCTCCGTTTCGATTGAAGGTCAGCATCGGGCCTATCCAATCAACATGTTGACGGGCCCTCGTCGTGAAATCATTAACGACAACCTGGGCGGCAAGTCGATTGCCGCTACGTGGTGACATCTGTGCCACAATGGCATCGTGTATGCCAGAGATATCGCGAAAACGAAAACGCAACCGGCTCAGACCATTACGCTCGGCGTATCGGGCCAGCTATGGAATCGCAGTCTGGTAATGTGGGATCCGCAAACCAATTCCCAATGGAGCCACATTCTCGGCCGCGCGATGGCCGGGCCACTTCGCGGCACAGACTTGAAACCCATCCCTGCCGTCATCATGGACTGGGAAACATTCGCCACGACCCATCCTGATGGCAGCCTGCTATGGATGAGCCGTACTGCCAAACAGTTTCGGCGCGAATTCTACCGAAAGCCGGAAGAATTTGTTTTGGGAATAACGATCGAAGGCAAATCATGGGCTTGGGGTTGGGATACCATGATGAAAACGCCCGTCCGCAATGTGACACTTGGCAATGTTGAAGCCGTGGTCGTCTTCGATCAGCCAAGCACGTCGGCTCAAATCTATTCGCGATCGCTGGGAGAAGAGAAACTCACCTTCCAATTCGATGGAAAGCAAATGACAGACAAAGCCACCGGGAGCACCTGGAGTCGCATTTCCGGACTTTGTACCGAAGGCAAGCATAAGGGCAAACAGCTCCGCGCATTGCCCAGCATTCCATCCTTCCGTCACACATGGAAAGCCTTCCACCCGGAATCGAAATTCCAATAGCGACGACTCCGGTTAATGAAGTGAGCGTCAAGGCGCTAGCCGACGGTTCGTCGCGTCCTCATGATGGCTAAACTGCCAACGATTTCAGCCATCCGACTTTGCGTTTCCTCCCATGCGCCAAATTCGACGTCCGTGGTTGCGGTCGATGCGCCCGGTTCGCCCCCAACGCATCTATTCCCCATCCCCCACTTCACGGGGCGTGATCACCAATTGCACAGGCCGATGATCACTCGTCGACTCGTCGTCGGGAAAATCTCCCCGACGGGTAATCACACGGCACTCAGCCGCCCACTTTTTCGCGGCTCCCGACACGAAGACAAAATCCAGCATGGAATCTGGATAGTCGTCTTTGCCATCCTCATCATGATCTGCCCAGTTCGTATCGATCAACTTCATCGGCCGCACCCACTTCCAGACATCACCTTTGAGCATCTCATCAAAGCCGGCGTTTCCTTTGGCGGTCGGGAAGTCATAGTCGAAGTTATAGTCACCTACCGCAATCACCGGCAGCTTGATCATTTCGGCCCACTCTCGTAATCCCTTGGCCTGGCGCGTTCGCAATTCGGCGTCACCACGTGCCAGGTGATTGAGCACGACAAGAAACGACTGCTTCGTCTCACGATCACGAAACTTGGCTACCAAAGGCGAACGATGATCCCACATTTCGTCGTTCACCAACGTCTGGCGCACGGCGAAAATCTCCCGGGTCTCGATCAACTGCAATCGACGCGTGTCGAAAATAATCTCCAGCCGCAATGCCCTGCCACCTGTCGAACTATTCACATGATGGAACAACCCGGATTGTCGATGGCCAATCGCGTCGGTAAACCTGGTGAGGTCCTTGCGACTGACTTCCGACAGCGCATAGATGTGGTATGGCTCCATGCGTTTAAGCTGTTCGGCAATCACCTCAGCATCTGCACCGCGGCTCTGAACATTCCAAGCCAGCACTCGTAGCGGGGGAGTCGCGATCGCGGCGGCCGCGAAAAACAGCACGAAGGAAAAAGAAAGCGTCATGAGCCAGTGCATTTGCGGCTAACCTCGAAGGATGTGAGTCGGTCATTTTCCAAAACGCCATATCGATGCGATCCGTTCGCGAAACCTATCGATTGGGCTTCGACCTCAAATGATACTCGCTTATCGTATCCTGTGAGACTACCGTGAATCGGATCGGCGATTTTGAATCCCAACGATCCTCGATATTTTCGTTGTGGGTACCTCGTCGGCCAAAACAAAGAAGTTAACATGTTCACCTGTCAAAAAATTGGGCGATATTCTCTCTCCCTTGCGATGGTGTTTGTCCTCATTTCACAAGAGACGAATGCTGTTGAAACAAATGAGTTGAAGCGAATCTTGGCAGTAAAGGATCATGGCTTTGACAATGTTGCAATCGAGTATACGGAATCAGGTTTCACGCCACGTCGAATACAGCCAGATAAGACCATAGGTCCTCTGACCTACGCTTTTAAGTGCAAATTGATGTGCCGTGATCATCGAATCGCTTTCGAAAAAACGCGAACCAGCAAACCGGACGAATCGGGCATTGCAGTCACGCCTTATACAAAGTGGTCAAATGTTAAGAATGCCATCGTATGCGCAACGCAGTACTCTCCAAACGACAAGCAAATTTCGTTTAGAAAGCTTAAGCCACATCAAAAACTTGATGAAGGTCGGCTCTACTTGTCAAAAATCCGATTCTGCATGGGACTTGGATTAAGCTGTGTTGAGAGGATCGACCAGGTAGTCGAGTTGCCAAACGAGAAGTACTCGACAACTGGCACGCTCAATTTTTTGGGCAGGCAATACCCCTTCAAAGCAACTCTGGATTCAGATTTTCTGCTGCGTGAACTATCCGCGAAATCTAACGTTGGAGAATTCGCCGTTTCTACGAACGGTACATCACGTGCTGGCTCGTTAAGTCTTGCATCATACGGCGAATTCAGCGATTCCATCGCGGGACGAGATCGCGCCGGCATGGGAACTACATTCGAAATTGCCCCTACTAGGATTCGAGTCGGAATCTCGGAACGAGAGCTCTATGAGTTCGGCGACATCTCGATTGATGAGCAAGCTCAACTTATGGACCCCGATGGCTTAACTAGAAATGGGAAGCTAGTGCCACAGAAGGCCCCGGTGGGCCATTAAACTCTCCCATGCGTGTATCTATTGATACAAGCAATATCTTTTGGACGGATTCACTCTGTAAAGCGTCGGCACGCGCAAATGCTGATCACATTGGGAGATTTCGCCACGAAATGTCACTTCTCAACCTCGACGGAATCGCGATTTTCCCTTGTGACGTAGAATCGTCTAACTTCAGATCTTCGGCGACTTTTTGCTATAATGGAAAACCTCAAAGTGACTATGCCGTGCCATTTACATTGAGGATGCCAACCAATGTCCAGCGAACGCAATCGCTTCCTGTCTTTGGAACTTGAGCCACTCGAGAACCGACTTCTCCTTGCGGCAGAGGCAATTGATTTGGCTCCCGGTCCCGCAGCGAGCGGCGCGGGTTATGTTGGCTCGATTAATGACAAGTTGATCGTGTCACTCGAGCAGAACAATACGGGACGAGAACTCTACCTTGTTGACGAATCCCGCAACCTGTCGCTATTGAAAGACATCAATCCCAATAGTGCCGACTCAAATCCGTTCGGCGTAACACAGCTCGGTGACAAACTCATTTTTCATGCGACCCGATCGGGCAAGCAAGAGCTTTGGGTAACGGACGGCACTTCGGCGGGCACGGAGTTTCTGGGAGTCGATTGGAACTCAACGAGTACGCATTTCATTGTTGACGGTCAGTTTTATGCTCTGGTCTTCAACTTCACATCCGCCAGTTATGAGGTCATCGTCAGTGATGGGACGCGGACCGGCACGCACACCGTACTTGATGTCGGCGACGAAGAACCAGAACTGCTCACGGGCGGCTCGGAAGTCTATGTATGGCAATCCGATTCGCGTTCCAGCTTCCACAGACCGATTGATTCGAGTGTTCGCATTTGGCATGTGGGTGACACTTCCGCAACGACTCGGTCTCTCGTTGATCAAGTGGCATTCTCGAGCTGGGCTACGGTAACGGACGACGGTTCCTTGTTCTACGAGTTTAGTGAGTTCGATGTTGCGTTTGACCCGTCTTCCGGCGCCTTCCCCACTAACGTTACGGAAACCATCTTCAAATCAGTCGCCAGAGGAACTCCCCAACCGATCGCAGCAGATTTCCATGGCAGTCGACTGATTATGGGTGGCAGCGATCTCGTCGTGAGTGGTGTGGTAGGCGGTGACCGATCGACCAGCGGAGTCTATCGGACGGATGGGACGACGCTTGAATTCATTACGGAGTCCGTGGGCAATCCTCACATTATCGAGGACCGCATTGTCTTTATCGATAACGACTCCCAAAGGACCTTCAAATCCGCCTTGTTTGCGATCGATGGAACGGACGTTGTTCAACTTGATCAAGTTCCCGAACAATTCGGATTGAGAGAAGCCAGCTTTGGTGTCGTGGGAGACCACTTCTATTATCTGGACGGTGGTGATGTCTGGCGCACGGATGGAACACAATCCGGGACGACGCGATTCTGGCGTACGAATCATCTGGGTTTGCGAATCGAGCGAGTCCTCGAGGGACCTGACGGTGACGTCTACTTCGAGGCAGCTAACCAAAGGGGCCGCGTCGAAGTATGGAAATCCAACGGCTCGTTCCTGTCTGAAGATATTATCTTCCTCCCGTTGGATGCTGCGACTGGAGTTGGCCGGACCATTCAAGGATTCCATGAGGGACGAGCCGTAATGGCTGGACGAACAGCAGAATACGGTCGAGAGATTTACCTTGAAGATACCCCGGTGGAGTTCGCAGAGAATGGCTTCCTGACAATCGACGGCACGGCTGCGAATGACGACATCTCCATCATTCGGTTTGGCGACGAGTTCATCGTAAACGTCAACGGTGAGCAATCGACCGTTCCAGAGATTCGTTTCGCTCGCATTAACAGCCGCGGCGGCGATGACAAAATTCGTGTCGCGGTGGCGTCTCTGATCGATGCGGGTTCGGGCAACGATTTCATCATTGGCTCGTTCGACGATGATATCATCATGACTGGCAGCGGCGACGACACTGTTTTTGCGATGGGCGGCAACGATGTCCTCGATGGTTCGACAGGAAATGATCGGCTGTACGGAATCTCGGGGAACAATGAAATTCGGGGAGGTACCGGAAACGACAACCTGTTCGGTGGTTCGGGGGACGACGAGATCGACGGGGGCGTCGGCAACGACACAATCCTTGGATTGGCCGGGAACGACGTGATTGTCGCGGCCGGTGGTGAAGACTTTGTGGCGGGTGGTCGTGGCGACGACATGATTTTCGGTGGCGCTGACAACGATCGACTTTTCGGCAACACCGGTAACGACGAGATCTACGGTGAGAGTGGAGACGACTTAATCTTCGGCGTCGAAGGCTCGGATTTGTTACGCGGTGGCGATGGTGACGACGAGCTATTTGGCATGGGAGGCAGCGACCGCATCTATGGCGACAACGGCAATGATCTGGCTATCGGCCATGGGTCGAGTGACGTCCTATACGGCGGCTTGGGCAATGACCGACTGTTTGGCGGGGATTCGGACGATTCATTGTTCGGTGACAACAGCCCACAAGACGAAGTCGACGATGCAATTGACGGTGATGATGAATTATTTGGCGGCGGCGGTAATGACAGGATCAGCGGTCAAGGCGGCGACGATCGTATCGTTGGCAACTCGGGTACGGATACACTCGCAGGCGATGATGGCGCCGACATGATCTTCGGTGATGAAGACCGCGACAACATCACGGGCGGCCAAGGGCTGGATACGATCTTTGGTGGTGGTGGAGACGATCGACTTCGAGGCGGCGATGGACAAGACAAGATCTACGGCGAACTAGGCAATGATGACATTCACGGAGATGAGGGGCACGACCTGATCGAAGGCGGCGCCGGAAACGACACGCTGCGAGGTGACGGCGGTATCGATACGATTCGAGGTGGCACCGGAAACGACTTTGTTCACGGCGGATTTGGAAATAACAAACTATTCGGCAACGAAGGCGATGACTTGCTGTTCGGCCAGACGGGTCATGACCAGATGGACGGCGGAATTGGCGACGACATGCTGATCGGTGGCGTTGGAAACGACACCCTCCGAGGCGGCTTGGGCGACGACGTTCTCGTCGGCGGCATCAACAATGACAAGTTATACGGTGACGAGGGCTCAGATTTGATTGTCTCGGCAGCCATGTCGACGACTCAAATCTACCAAATGGCAAGTCTCCATGATGTCTGGAGAGCGGACACTCCCTATTCGGCTCGACGCAATACGCTTCGAAACGGAAGGTCATCATTATTCATGTTCGCCGTAACCTACGCGGGAGTCGTCAACTACGACGCGAACCCTGACCAGGTCTTTGGAGGCGACGGCCAGGATTGGATCTTTGCCAACATGAACGAAATCTTTGAAGACGATGGTGACGACATTGAATCTTGAATCGCGCCATAAGATTCCCACGGACGTCGTAGCCGGTGAAAGCACGACGCCGTCAAATCACCCGCCAGTTAAGTAGGCCCTTCCAAAAGGCGTCCCCTGTGGCCGACTAATCCCTTATCTCCGCGTGTTCCATCAGGAAGGCGAGGGGAAAGAACCACGAATGAACACAAATAGACACGAATACTAGATCACATACGTGTTTTATTAGAGGTCGTGTTTCATATGCCACGACTCCCTACAGTGATCCCTCGGTGGCTGGTATGAGCTTTTGCTCGTCATGTGGCGGTCTGGTTGGCTGACCCGAGACTGCGACGTCGGCGCAGTGACCATCGGCTTTAATTATTGTCTTCAGCCGCTTCCCTACCCAGCGTCTTAAGCGAGTTGCCCAATTTCGTAAACTCGCGGCTAAGTTCCTGTCTGACAAAGTCTGTTTGCAGAACCTCAATTGGCATGCTCTTCATGGCTACATCTATGGCGGAAAGTGCCGTTTTGAATTTAGATTTTGTTTGCGAGATATCTGTAGCGTTGTAATTCTCAGACGCGGAATCCGGATGGAACTCTTCAATCATTGTTTCGATGTTGCCGAGCGTCGTTAGAAGGCCATCCTTGTGGTTTTCTAAATCCTCGACAGTCTTGATCGTATTCATCTCGGCGGCCAATCCCGACAAAGTCTTAGATAGCCGATTGAGGAAGTCAAGTTGTGAAACCGTCCGCTGATCAGGACTTTCGGTTGCTGAAAGCGCCCGAGTTTGCTTGGCTTCTTCGCATCCCGCGAAAAGCAAAATGATTATCAAGACGCATGGTGCAGGTCTTCGCATAGTTATAACCTCAATTCTCGCACACCCCCAACAACGCAAGAGAAAGTTGATGTAGAAATGGCAAACGGGGACAGCCATTTGATCACATGCGTGGATGTCCCCGTTTGAGTCCTCTCGGAAAGTTCAAACAAACAAGCGTGAGTGTGATTCCAATTCGCAGCATTTGCATTGCTGTCTAGCCACCCAGTAACAGCGTTACAATGTCGCGAGCAAAGGCATCCCATTCTCGTCAGTTATATCATCTTCACCGTTTGATTCAAAATGTTGTGAGATATCGCGATTAGGTCAAATGTCGAAAGCACGCATTCCAATCCGCTGGATTGAAAAACGCGTCGATTTTCTGGCTGGTTGCTTTGCCATTGATGTGGCGATCAGGAAGGCGAGGGGAAAGAACCACGAATGAACACAAATAGACACGAATACTAGATCACATACGTGTTTTATTAGAGGTCGTGTTTCATATGCCACGCCCCCCTACAGTTACGTAAGCCATTCCACGGGACTGGTGGTTTCGTCCGCTGCGCACGCAAGCTCAAGAGACGAATTCCTCTGGGGTAAAACTGGGGAAATTGTTAATTTGTTGGGATCATGGATGACTTTCCCGCCGATACCGACATTCTTTCCCAGACAGGGGCTCAGGCTCTCAACTGGTTTCAATCCGTCGCCGCTGGCTCGCAAAAAGCTCGCCAGGATTTTGACTGGCTGGGGCTCGCCAAAGGAGCCGCACTACGCGCTCGGATCCACGACAGGGAAGAATCGCTGGCTTGGGCCGAATTGGCGGTCGCGGCATTCTTGAAATTGGATACCGAACAACCTGGCCGCGAACATGACCACTCGGGCATGTACTGCCGATCCGCCATGATCGAGAAACACGGCGAGCAATCGGGGCATGGGCTGAGGGATGCGAACGAATTGTACGATTGGTTCCGGTCGCGATTGCCTGTCGATTACGATGCGACGCTAACATTGATCCGACGACTTTCGGAAGAAATGTCCGCCGAATTTGAGACGGAAGTTGTTGCTCCATTGCGAGAAATTCGCAATCGCCTGACGGTGATCAAATCGCTGCCCGAAGATTGTCTCATTCCTCCTGATGTCGAGCAGTTCGTCAAACTCTACCATCAGCTACCCTAATAATGGGCTGTGGGACGGTTCTGATTTCATTCGCAAGGCCGAGCAGTTGCTCATGCCGGAACCTCAGTCGTCGATATTCCATATTAAGAGGGATGGGACGTCGTTGAGCCGCGTTACCCGCCGAATAAGGGACATACACGCTAGACTTCTCTGGTGGCTGTCGATACTCGGGGATTACGCGTGGATGTTGGTTCCCCGTTTCTCAATTTGGTTCGCGAGTCAGTCCCTTTTCGGCTCGCAAGGGGCACACGCAGCCTTATAATTGGGGGTTCACTTTTCCGTCGAAGTTCAAAGGTTTTGGGCTCGCGCGCGACACGACTTACTAACCCTCGCATTCGAAGGGCGCCCTATGCAATCCGCCAATTCAAAGCGACTTGTGCGGCTGTTTTTTGACGAACTGGAACCTCGTCGCGTGTTGGCGACGATCTCCGCAGTCGCTGACATCGAACCCGAAGTCAGCCACGATCACGAATCGTCGAATTGCGGCTATGAATATTTCGGTCAAGGCGACTTGCACGTCCAATGCGGCAGTGGCTCAGAGGCAGGAGCCGAGCGAATGCAAATGGGCTCGATCGCCAAGCTTCGAAAGCTGGGTATTGCCACGCTCAACTTTGAATCCGCCGTGCCCCGTTTTCCTGCCCACGCGATCTATTCGTCCGATGGTGACCAGCCGCTGTTAAGTTGGCGAGTCTCGATTCTACCCTACCTGGGCGAACAAGAACTTTACGACGAATTCCATTTGGACGAACCGTGGGATAGTCCTCATAACCTTTCGTTGCTCGACCGCATGCCTCGAGTTTTTGCATCGCCTCGTCCAGCGCATCAACTCCCAGCGCCTCCTTCCGCGAGATCGACGACGAGGTTCCAAGCCGTCGTAGGCGAAGGAACGGTGTTTCCTGAGAGTCATCGAGGGACCAGCATGCAACGCATACATGATGGAGCGTCCAACACGATCCTGTTCGTCGAAGTCAACGCCGACCAAGCCGTCGAATGGACTCGGCCGCAGGATCTGCAATACGATCCCGCCAATCCTGTCGCCGGGTTAGATCGCGTTGCCAAACCGGGATTCCCTGCCGTATTTGTGGACAATGCAGGCTATCAGGTACCCGCAAATCTGGATCCTCAGAACGTTGATCGCATGATGACGATCAACGGTGGCGGATTCGTCGACTTCTCCGGCTTTGCCCCTTACTTAGATTCCGATAGAGCATTGAATTCGATCGCAACGGCTCACCTCAACTACGAATCCGCGTTTCAACGATTTGCCAAGCAAGCCATCACGCATCCTAACACGGGTGAAGCGCTATTAAGTTGGCGCGTTGCTCTGCTGCCGTTCCTGGAGCAACAGTGGCTGTACGATCAGTTTCAACTCGACGAGCCGTGGAACAGTCCGCATAACATTCAGTTACTTCCGATGATTCCGCGCGTCTACGCCAACCCGGCAGTCGCGGAATCAATGACCAACATGTTGGTATTTCAAGGCGAAGATACGGTGTTTCCTTTGGACCTCACTGATCGAGGCCGCAAGCTGAGCGACATTGAGGATAACGCATCAGAAACAATACTGACAATCCAATCCGATGCGAGTTGCGCTGCCGAGTGGACTCGCCCTGTCGACATTCTCTTCGACTTTTCGAATCCAACGATCTGCAACGAAGCCGCGGGAACGAACGTCGTCATGGTTGACGGCAGCCGACGACGACTGGACGAAGACATTGATGAGACGACTATGCGTGAACTGATTGTCATCAACGACGACGATGACGCCGTCCCGCCGCTTCGTGATTACGAGTGGCGCTCATTCGATTGAGTGGTCACCCTTCGATCTTCTCGACTGTGACTTCCCAGCCTTTCGAAGTCGGCATTCCGGTTCCATCCGTGCTGCCACCCATCAACTGACAAGTCGGCGGGCCGTAGGGAACGAAAATCATGCCTTCGGGTACTTTGCCGGTTTCGCAGAAGAAATCGGCTTCGCCATGCTCGGTGCGAACGCGAACTTTGTCCCCATCGAGGACTCCGATTTCTTTCATGTCGTCGGGATGAATCGATAGCGTTGTCGTAATTCGAATGTATTCATCCCCGTACTTGCCAACGTTGATATGTACGCCCTGCTGGGCAGTTCGGGACGGATTCAGGAGGTATTTCTTGGTGGTCATAGTGGATGGTCGCTAGTTCGGTATTGCGTGTCGAATGTTGACGTTTCGATGATACACCAAACGTCCTCAAAAATCCTGAAGCGCCGGGTGCGTTGTTACTCATAGCGTGTCAAAGCACTCGAATTGAACCCCAAAACCTTCGGAGGACTGAACAGAATGCGTAACCGATCCCAACATTATCGTATGCAGCTGGAAACCCTGGAAGACAAATGCCTGCTGGCAGGAGACGTCGGTGTCAGCGTCGTCGACGGCAACCTGCATGTTGAAGGCGATCGAGCCGACAATGGCGTGGTAATCACCTCGGGCGATACGGCCGATTCGTATGTTATCGCGGGCGTCCCTTCGGCGGATGGATCGGCAACCACCATCAACGGCTCACTCGGCCGAACCGTCGTTAGTGGCGTCACAGGCGGCATGCGCATCGGCCTTGGGCAAGGCAACGATGGGCTGCGTATGTTTAACGCCAACATTCGTGGCAATGTTGGCATCAACATGGGCGAAGGCAACGATGCGGTGCAGATTGGGGGACCCGTTTCCAGCACCGATCGCATCGACTCGCTTATCCAAGGTCGAGTCGCTGTGGCATTGGCCGAAGGTCGCGATTCGCTTCGAGTCGACAATACGGGAATCGGCGGCGGTATGGAGGCTCATGGCGGCGAGGGTAACGACAGCATATTGCTGAACCACAGTCGATTGCGCGGGGTCGTCAGTCTAGCGACTGGTCCTGGCGACGACAACGTGGGCATCAACGACTCGCGCGCCGCCTTTGTGCGCATTGGTATGGGCGATGGCAACGACAATGTGGCTCTGGTCGATTCGGTATTTACTGCCGTGGGTGTTAATACAGGCCCGGGCGACGATAATCTTGGAGTGTCAGGAATTCGCGCACGGGGAGTCTGGTTTAACGGTGGCGCCGGTGAAGATCGACTGCGTTTCCAAGGCCCCAATCGCATTGGATTCGTGCGCATCACAGGGTTCGAGGTGATTGAAGGCGAATCCGGCGACGACCGATCAGATGCGGACCCGAACGTTGGACTCGCCGCCTACGATGCTTACGACGTGACACAGATCTAGACAGCGCAGCATCTGCTTTCACGTCTACGTGGACACCATTACAACCCGCGCAGCGGCGAGGGACGGCAACGTCATGCGAGGGTAGTTCTCGCCAACGCATCGAGTTGTAATTCTCGAAGGCGTCAGGACCACCTGGGCTCGTGAGCGTAGCTGAAAGGTCCTAGATCTTGAAACGCTAAAGTCCCTGAGCAGGGTTCGGGGACTTTGCGGATACGCTAAAATAAGCGGCCATGAACGATCACCCCGTCAAGGCCGAGCGCGTTGGATCCGTCGATCTGCTTCGCGGCATCGTCATGGTAATCATGGCGCTGGATCATTGTCGTGATTTCTTCGGCCCAACGGCTTTTCAACCGGAAGACTTGAGCGCTAGTACCAGCGCCTGGTTTCTGACTCGATGGGTCACGCATTTCTGCGCCCCCGTTTTTGTATTCCTGGCGGGCACAAGTATTTGGCTGTCCAATCGTCGACGCGGCATTGCCGCTGGTGAACTATCCCGCTTTCTGATTGTGCGCGGGTTATGGTTGATCCTGATCGAATTGCTGGTTCTTGGTCCGCTGATCAGTTATCCATTCGTTTTTCTTCAAGTCATCTGGGTGATTGGTTGGTCCATGATCCTGATGGCAGGACTCATTCATTTGCCAACTTTTGCCGTCGCCGTCTTTGGGCTCGTCCTCATCTTTGGCCACAATCTGCTTGATGGGTTTACCGAGAGCCCTTGGGGCGGTTCGATGCTGAGCTGGCAGCTACTTCATATGCAAGGTTTTTCGCCAACGCCACTGCGAACCATCATTGCCTATCCGCTGATTCCTTGGCCGGGAGTCATGGCGTTGGGTTATTGTTTCGGACGAATCCTGGAGCTTCCGCGCGAGCGACGTGACCGTTTGTGTTTCTTGTTTGGGGCCATAGCGATTGGATTGTTTGTCGTTTTGAGAATGACCAACATCTACGGCGACTCATCCACGTGGTCGTTGCAGGAATCTGGCGGATTGTTCAACCTTTGGTCGTTTATCAACACCACGAAGTATCCGCCCAGCCTATTGTTCCTGTTGATGACCTTGGGCCCGGCGATCTTCTCGATGCCGTTCCTGGAACGAATCCCCAAAGGGCTTGGCAACGTTTTCACGACGTATGGTCGCGTCCCATTCTTTTACTACATGCTTCACTGGTTTCTCATTCGTGTAACTTCGTGGTGTTGGCTAAAATGGCAGTACGATACCACGCAAAACTTGATCTTCACGTCGCCGGATTCGTGGCCGGAGGCTTATACGCCCAGGCTTGGATTTGTCTATCTCACCTGGCTGATACTGATCGTGCTGCTCTATCCCATTTGTCGATGGTACGGTTCATTCAAGTCGCGACATCGAGATTGGCGACTGCTCAGCTATATCTAGGATGCTCGATCGGGCGCACCTGACTCGCTAATCGACTTTTTTTGCAGAAAAACGACGGCTCTCTGAGAACTCTGAGCCGAGAAGCAGTCCAAATTCGGTTGTTCTATAGGGCGAGTCGCCTTGCGCGCGGTAACGTCGCGTTGTAGCGCAATGGAGAAGAAGCGTGTGTCTCCGAATGTTCTTTAGGTTACCATGTTGAAATCAAGTTCTGGCTGTCGCTTTCGTGCGCATCAATCGTGAAGTGCTTCCATGACCAATCCAATGGACCAGATCGAAGAGCTACTCCAGCGGGCGATTTCTGGAGACCGCGAGGCGCTCGCAACGGCCTTTCACCATCATCGCTCGCGGTTGAAGCGGATGGTTGCTGCTCGCATGGATCAACGACTTAAGGCGCGCATCAGTGCATCTGATGTCATGCAGGACGTGTTTCTTGAAGCCCAAAACCGCATTGAAGGATACCAACCCCATCGCGTCTCATTCTTCGTTTGGCTGCGCACACTGACCAGCCAGAAGCTGATCGACAAACACCGCTTTCATATTGACGCCAAAAAGCGAAGCGCACGCAGGGAAGCCAGCCCTGTGCCTCGCCCACCAGATGCATCAACGATCTCACTGGCGACCTATTTTATCGGCCAATTGACATCAGCCAGCACGGCGATGTTACGTGATCAGGTACGCGAAAAAATACAGGCTGCACTCGAGGGCATGGATCCGCTCGACCGCGAAATCCTCTCGCTTCGCCATTTTGAACAGTTGTCGAATCAAGAGGCAGCAGAAGTCTTGGGGATGAATGGCAGCTCAACGAGTACGCGTCACCTGCGAGCCTTGAAGAAGCTGAAGAACCTGCTTCAAGAGATCCCCGAAGTCGCCGAGCTACTGAATGTATTGAGGTGAGGCGTGTCGACTGATTCTTCCACATCGCGATTAAGCTCGAACAGCGACGAAGCTTATTTCGAATCGCTCGTCGACGAGTATATGGAGCTGATGCGCAAGGGCAATCCACCTACCATCAGTCAATTTGCCGATCGCTATCCGGCGCATGCGGAAGAAATCCGTGAGTTGTTTCCGATGCTCTGTCTCATGGAGCGAGTCGGCGAGTCGAATGCTTCCGGTAGTCCTCTGGATACGGGACCATCCATCAAACCCCTGAGTGAAATCGGCGATTACCTGATAACTCAGGAAGTCGGTCGAGGTGGCATGGGAGTCGTCTATGAGGCCGAACACAAACTGTTGGGACGTCGAGTCGCGCTCAAAGTTCTGCCACCGCAACTTGTGATTTCACCAAAGTATCGAACGCGATTTTTTCGGGAAGCGAGAGCCGCCGCTCGATTACACCATACCAACATCGTCCCTGTTTTTGATTTTGGTGAAGACGACGGCATCCCCTACTACGCGATGCAGTTTATTGACGGCGACGGATTGGATGAACTCATCCACAACGCATCCCAATGCCCAAATAGGGAACTGACCGAGAATTTTCTCGTCGACTCAGGATCATCATCCGGCAGTTCGTCAATCGCCGACGCAAGTACCGTACGCACTTCCGTCCATTGGCGACGCATCGCAAGGATTGGTCGACAAGCCGCCGAAGCATTGCACTACGCGCATAATCAGGGGATCCTGCACCGGGATGTTAAACCGAGTAATATCCTGATCGACTCGGATAAGAACGTATGGATCACGGATTTTGGACTGGCCAAGACAGATGATGATCTCGACCTTACCGCCACCGGCGACTTTGTTGGAACGCTACGTTACCTTGCGCCGGAAACGCTCAAGGGCCAATCCGATCGGCGGAGTGATATCTGCGGCTTAGGTTTAGTCCTCTACGAGCTTGTGGCGCTTCAACCCGCATTCGATGAACGCGAGCGAGGTAGCCTGATCGCTCAAATCTCCCAAACAGGTCCGACTTCGATCGGTAGACTTTGTCCGAGAGCCCCGCGCGACCTGCGTACGATTATCAACAAGGCGATTGAACGTGATCCACGACTTCGTTACCAAACCGGTCGCGAACTGAGCGAGGATCTGCGTCGCTTCATGGCGGACGAACCCATCCGGGCCCGTCCCATTTCCATGTTCGGACACTTGTGGCGATGGGCCCGACGCAACCGGGCGATTGCCTCCTTGTTATCGACGATCGTCGCGCTCTTAGTGATGGGTGTGGTCCTGGCTTCCATGTCGTCGATCAAGATGAACCGTTTGGCACAGGATCGAGGTGAGGCGCTCCGCACGCTTGCTCGGCAACAGGACCAGCAATTGCTGGAACTCTTCGAATCCCATGTCGCCGAGGCCGCTGCCTTTCGCAACAGCGGACAGCCCGGCCAACGTTTCCGCGGACTGGCCGCAATCCGAGAAGCCGCCAACATTCTACCACTCACCGAGCCACCCTCTGATGCGCTGTACCGCTTGCGCAGCGAAGCCATTGGTTGTTTAGGGATGGCCGACATTACGCCAACCTATTCATGGCCCAATCCACCGTTTTCCCGATACCAATGCAGCTACCACGCTCCTACGGACCAAATCGCCTACGTCACGCCCCACAAAAAGATTCGCGTACAACGCATTCACGACGAGGAGATCACATTCGAAGTCGCTGGTCACTTCGGGGAGACAATCAAGATCTCGTCCAATGGCAAGTGGTTGAGCTGCACGACGCCCAACAAGCGGCTTATTGTCTACAATCTTGATTCCCATGATCGAGTATTTGATCAGCCTGTCTACTCAAGCGACTGCTGCTTCAACGATGACTGTTTGCTGGCGTATCATGCGGCGGACAACCAAGCCGTCGTCGTGAATCTTGAGAACGGTGAAACAGTATTCTCCAAGGCGATTCAATTGGGAAGGATTGATATCGCACTCTCTCACAGCGGTTCGCGATTGGCGGTCGACGACCACACGACTGGGCAAAAGCTCATTGTTTGGGACGTCGAAACGGGATCGGAGCTACTCAACGTTTCGCCGGGCAAGCCTTGTTTGGATATCGCGTGGAATTCCAATGAGCGCGAGCTCGCCATATCTGTCGGCTACGATATCCAAATCTGGGACATCGAGAACCGGCGTCGGCGTTTCACGCTCGAAGGGCACACACTCGAAGTCTTCAAACTCGCCTACATGAAGGACCGGGATATTTTGTTCAGCTCAAGCTGGGGGCACGAGTCGATCATGTGGAACACCACCAGTGGAAAGCAGCTGTTGATGTTCGGCGGCACCATCGGTTGGACTGATCTCGTGGGTGAAGACAACGTCGTTGGATTCCATCGCGGAAATGCGTTTGAGCGTTGCGATGTCGCCGTCGGCTTGGAACAGCTTCCCATGCTGGGCACGAAGGACCGCAACTACTTCAGCAGTCCACGTGGCATGGCCGTCCATCCCGATGGACGTCTAGCCGTCTTGGCCACCAGTTCCGGGTTGCGATTCGCCGACACGGTGACGGGAGCCGACCTGGGTGAAATCATCATGGGGTTCTGCAAAACCGTCTGCTTCGATCCCGATGGTAAATTCATGATCTCTTCGGACAATTCATGCGTCTATCGCTGGGAAATTTCCAAGGATGGCAAGCGCCAACTAACTCTGGGACCGCCTGAGAAAATCAAGTTACCCAAACCGTTTGAACGGACCCGAGCTGGCACCGTCTGTAGCGCGATCCTCGATCCTGATGGACGCACCTTGACGGTCTCGCAACACTACGTGAACGACGGATATAATGACTTTTGCCAAATCGATCTCAAGGGCGAACGTCCAACAGCGACTTTTAAGATGCCGTACCATGGTATCCCTCGCAGCTCGGCTCGAAACGGAACACGGCTGCTTTTTCGCAATCGCACGAAGTGCTTCGTGTTCGATACGGCCAAAGAAGCAACGCTGATGCTGGCCGAAGCCCAGTTGGTCGGCGGCACATTCAGCCGCAGTGGTCGCTTCGCTGGCATAGCAGGCGATGAAGTCGCGTTTCTTTACGACGTCGACAATGAAGAGAAGCGATTCGATATCAACTCGAAGTACGAATATGCATGGTTGACCAGCTTTTCTGAAGATGAATCCCTTTTGCTGATTGGCGTCAAATCACCCGCCGGCTCATTGGTGGTGGACACCGAATCGGGCAGATCATTGGCATTCATCCCCGCCCAGCCTGATGCCATCCCGCGCGATGTCCCGCCCATCTGGGTCTCGAAGACGCAACGCGTCGTTACCTTCGGCAGGTTTAATGAGCTGGTAGCTTGGGATTGGAAATCTATTCAGCAACAACTCGTCGATTTGGGATTGGATTGGGAATCCACGGGTAACAACGAAGAATATGTCGTCGACTATCAGCCGATCCAACTGACCATCGCGATGGACGAAGAACTGCGTCAGTTTCATATGACTCGAGGAGTCGACTATCGAACCCACTGGCCGATGCAGACCACCTACGAATCCATTTCTTCACGAATAGCCAGCAATCCGGATGATGTGCCACTCCTGCTCGAGCGGGCCCGATTAACGCTCGACTACCACATTGGCTTACTGGAACTGGCCCGCATCGATTTGGATCGAGCCATCGGCCTCAGCCCAGAGAACCAAACCGCCAGAGACTTGCGTAGCCAGCTTGCGCGTCGACGAGCCGATTGGGCCGAACACATTGCGCAGCTCAAAGCCGTCCTTGAATTTGCTCCCAGCGACCATTATCGATTGCGATTGATCCAGGCGCTGACGCTCAGCCCGAAACGTTGGCAAGACCTGGAGTTCGCCAAGACTCTGGGCGAAGAATTGGAAATCCCTAACCTCGCCAGCCGCGACTATCCGCAATACGTTTCCGCATTGGCTGCCATCGATTACTGTGGCGGCGATTTGGAATCTGCCCATGATCGGCTTGTAGGTATCGCAAAGTTTCCATGGCAAACACGGCCATTGCTGGCTCGAATCCAATGGGAGCTTGGCTGGAAAGACAAAGCCTATGCAACATACAGCGCGTGGCAAAAGGGACTTTCGAAACGAGTCCATGGGCCCCTGACCTTTCGCCATGCCGCCCTTTTGCTCCAGCCGATTGTTAGTTCGAAACGCTTGGAAACGGGCCTCAACCGACTGAAGTTTTACCCTGTTGAACTGGCGTGCCACAGCATCCCAGAATCCGGTCCGGTCAATATTCAGGGTTTGCCCAGGCAATCAAAGCTCGGACACATCTTTTACTGGGGTGCTACCCAAGCAGCAAGCATGACACTGTCGATCACGGTCGACCAACCCGGGAGATACTCGATGACTGCGGCGCTGGCTGCTTGGGATAGTGCTGGCGCAGTCAGTTTCGAAGTGAATGGAAAACAGGTTGGGGATGATCCAGTCGAGAAAAGTTCTCAACAACCCCGAGTCGACTTGCATGCTATTGGCGAGGTAGACTTGATTGCCGGTGAGAACACCATCACCGTTTTTGCTCACCCGAGCAAGGCAACATCCCGATGCCGTGTCGGAATTGCCTACCTTGAGTTCTCCAGGTTGGCATCGTCAAATGATTGACGAGCCTCAACAACCCAACGGGATTTCGCGTGGCACCTCATCATCGAATTCCCACTCAGATCATATCGAGTGTCAAGCGAGCCGAGTTGACTCCGCGACAAGTCGACCGGCAATTCCGAACATTGATCGACAACGGCGCAGCGATCCGCATCGCCGGCACGGCAAAACGAGATCCTGCGCAGCTACTTCGCCTGGGACTTGGTCCTAAACATCGAATCGACTTGTTCGATACTCGCTATTTTCTGAGCAACGTACGCCAGATTCCGGAACTTCGTTTCTTCGTGGCTTATGTCGTCCAGACGAATAAGCGCGGCAAGGAAACGATCTACCCGCGAATCTTCTATAAGGATTTATCGCTCGTCTGGAGATCAGCGTCCCACTTCGCTTATGAAAAAGACGGCGACATATGGGTTGGCAAAGGCGATGTTTACGAAGACGTTGAAGATGGCGGCCTGGTTCTGATTTCGCTTGAGTCAACAACGGACTTGCCATTGGAAATCCAGACTGCGTTGGAGAGCTTGTTGACTTGGACGAAGCGGCCGAAAGGAGACGAATCCCTATTGCGTTTGATTCTGCGGTGTGGCCCGTCCGATCGAGTCGAACCGTATCCGGATTTTACCGAACCGCGTCGTCGGGCAGCCACGAACCCTGGCAACTTGATTCATCGCAATCGCAAGGTTGCCAGTTTCACTCGAGCCGGCGATCCCAAATCACTTCGCATCGTGAAGGGCTACCAGCCCGATTTTCAAAACGGGATCATAGAGCACGCGCAATCTCGCAGTCGCATGTACGGCGGCGACCTCGACCGCTACCGCATTTTGTCTGCGAATAAGCAAATCCAGTATCTCTTCCTTGCTGGACCGACGCATGTCTGGATCGTCCCACCCCAGGCCACGACGACGGAGTTGTCATCGTACGGAGTCCGAACTGTCGACGTGCATGCCGATGATGACCTGTTCATTCCGGGTTATGAGTATCATCATCTGGAAGAAAACGGGGAACTCTACAGCCAGATTCCCACGGGCTACGTTGGCGAAACATGTCCGTTTGATGACGCCAAAGCCGACGCGTCGCCGTGGTTGAACGAACTTCCGATCATAAAGCTGTTTAAGCGACAGATTCTGTCGCAAGAATGATCTTTCGACGGCAACCCTTTGGTGTCGAATCGACTTTTTCACTGGGTTCGCGTGCGATACGATGGTATCGCTGTATATCCGGTTCTTGCGCTGCAAACAGGGAGTCAAACGCCATGTTTCGTTTTGATACTTGCGTATGCCAACTGCTGCTCGTCCTGGCACCGTTCGCATTCACCGCCCAAGCACAACAAGGCGACGACTCGACGGAACGCGACAAGGCGAACAAGCGGCTGTTGTCTATCGTTGACGCCGTTATGGAGAATCACCTGACTCCACCGACTCGGCAAGCCATGCTTCACAGCGGCGCAACGTTTGCCCATCAAGCCAACGGGGAACTTCTTCTACCTGATATTGGAACCGAGCTCTCGCGACTGACTACCCGCAGCGAGTTTGAGGAATTCCTGAACTCAATGCGCGACAAGCTCAACGACGTCGCATCTTTCGATACAAGTTTTTCCGACGGCATGCTGGCTGTCGTCAAAGGAGATGCGCAGATCATTCCCGCTGAGAAAGCCAGAATCGACGGTCAACTGGCTGCAAACCGGTACGTTGGCATTGGCATCGCGCTGGGAATGAAAGAATCGACGCCTTGGATCATGAAAGTGCTCGATGGCCCCGGATGGAAAGCCGGCGTCAGGGAAAACGATCTTATTCTGAAGATCGACGGCGAGTCGACCGATGGCAAGCCGCTTACAGAAATCGTCAACGAACTACGGGGCGAAGAAGGGACTCAACTGGACCTCGTCCTCAAGCAGCCCAATAGCCAGCCTCGCGACATCACCGTCACTCGGGCGAAAACGTTTATTCCTTCCGTCGAGGGAGTGCGCCAAATCAATCTGCGTGAGTGGCAGTACCGCACGAACAAGGATAGCGATTTTGTCTATATTCGACTGGTACGAATTGGGCCTAGTACCGTTCACGAACTGAAGAAGATCGAAGCCAAACTACGTGATCGTCCAATCAAAGGCATCATTGTCGATTTGAGAACCGGTGGAGGCCTGCTTCACGATGTTGTGATGGTCGCGGATCAGTTTCTCGACGGCGGAACGATCGGCCACATGAAAACCAAATCGTCGATGACGACACACAAAGCTCGGCAAGGCTGCATCTTCAAGGATGTTCCCATGGCCGTACTTGTCTCCCAAGACTCCGGGCCGGACCGCATCTACTTGGCGGCTGCTCTACAGGATAGCCATCGCGCTGTGATTGTCGGCCAACCCACAAGGATGAGCGCCTATGTTCGCAGTCATGTCGACTTGGAAAATGGCGATCGACTGGTTCTCGCTACCGGTGTTCTGAAACGAGCCAACGGTACGCTGCTTCTTAGACGCTCATCGAAGGAACAAGGTATTTTCATAAACAAGTTCGTGGACAACAGAATGAAGAAACCATTCAAAACCTCAGAGATCAATTTTGTACAACCCGATCACATAACCTCACGGACTGAAGGTCAGCTCGGCGCCCTGTTTCCATCAGCCAATCACACAGATCGCGTACACCGCGGCAGCCAGTCGATTATCACCAAGTCGATTGAAATCCTTCGCAACTCGGCTGCACAAGCCAACAAGTCGCTTCACCAAGAAGCGACTTCGGGATAGTCACCATGCGCGGAGCCATCCTCACTTGCTTGCTAGTCCTTCTCCCTGCCATCGTTTCCGACGCTCAGGCATTCACACCGGCAATCCAGGTTCGACGACCTGTCGCGCTGTGCCTATCGGAGAATCAGGAGATTCTCTACGTCGCCAATCGCGACTCAGGCACAATTTCGGTCGTGAGACTTGCTGATGACGCCGTCATTGAAGAGATTGCGATCGGCGGCCAACCCACCGACATGGCATTGCTTTCTGACGGACGACTGCTTGTAGTCGATCAGCAGCACAATCGACTCGTTATCGTCCGCAGCACGGGAAAACAGGCAGAAATTGATCCCATCGAAGTGGCCGCGTCTCCAGTTCGAATAATCGTGGATAGCCGGGAAAAGTACTGCTACGTCTCGTCGCTTTGGTCAACTACGGTCAGCAAGTTTGCTCTATCCAACGACACCCAAACTTCGCCCAAGTTGGTTCAGTCGAAGAAGCTTCATTTCGCCCCCAGAGAACTGTGCCTCACTCCCGACGAAAATCAACTCATTGTCGCCAGCGCCTTTGCCGCCAAAATTGCGGTCCTCAATGGAAGCTCGCTTGAATCGACGGCGGTGCATTCCATGCTCGGACACAACATCCAGGGCTTGGCAATCAACGAGCAATCCCGCGAGCTGATCGTTGCCCAACAGGAGTTGAATCCGCTGGCACATGCGACTCAGGATGATGTCCACTGGGGCAACATGATGTCGAACCAACTGGCGAAGTATCCGTTGGACAAGGCGACTGACCCCGACGTGAAGTTAGTTGACCATCGTACCGTGACTCAGTTGGGCGAACCGGGCGCAGCCGCGGCTGATCCGGGCTCATTTGTGCTTCAACCGGACGGTCGCACCGCCCTGCTTCTTACCGGCACCCACGAAGTCGCTTTTCTCGACGACTCCTACACAGAAATCAGGCAGCGATTGCGTGTTGGCACGCGACCGATGGACCTTGCAGCCGCCAAGAATGGTCGGCTGTACGTCGCCAATATGTTCGCGGACTCCATCTCCGTGATCGACGCAACACGAAAAGTCGCAACCTCGATCTCCTTGGGCGAACAACCAGAACTTACTGCTGCTCAACAGGGTGAGATATTGTTCTTCGATGGTCGGCTGTCCCACGACGGCTGGATGAGTTGTCACAGTTGCCACACCGAGGGGCATTCGAATGAACGGTTGAACGACAACTTCAGCGATGGCACTTTTGGCACACCCAAACGTGTGCTTTCACTACTGGGAGTCGCGGAAACCAGCCCGTGGGCATGGAACGGCGAAACCAAATCGCTTGAGCAGCAAGTCAAGAATTCGATCGAAATCACCATGCGAGGCGACGCGATTGATGACGACCAAGTCGATGCCATTGTCGACTTTATGCACACGCTTACAATTCCGCAGGTCACCAACTCGCAGCCCACCGAAAAGATCGTTGCCTCATTGGCTCGAGGCAAGCAACTGTTCGAGTCCTCGGGGTGCATCACCTGCCACGCACCCCCGGTGTATACGACTCCCAAGTCATACGACGTAGGACTGGTCGATGCAGAAGGGCTGAAACACTTTAATCCACCATCCCTCCGCGCCGTGGCACATCGCGCGAACTTCTTCCACGATGGTCGAGCCGACTCGTTGCACAAAGTCTTCACCAAGTACAAACATCAAGTTGGTGAAGGACTCGACGCTGAACAAGTCGAATCGCTCACACTGTTCTTAAACTCCCTAGCGAGTCCGGCGAATCCTCAGTGATCTCGCAATGGCTGCTCGTAGCGCTGTGGTTGAGAACGTCTTGAGAAACGATGCAAATCGGAGACAAAATAGTGTTTCGATGACGGTGGAGCTAAAATCATACGTAGATCACCTCGGCCATGGCAGCTGGTCTCTTTCAAGAGGATCAGCAAACGATAACCTGCCGAAGACATTTTCCAACGCGAGGCAATTGAATGACGATTCGTCGAAAAATGCTCCTATTGTCGATCGTCGTGTTTAGCCTGCTTGGATGGCAGCTATTCAAAGCAGTCAATATCGCTCGGATCGCTGCGCGGCGAGTCGCTGATCAGTGAAACTTGAAACAATTATCGTTGGCGGTCGCCAACTATCGTTCCGAGCACGGGCACTTTCCACCACCATATTCGACTGATGCGAAGGGGAATCGACTGCATAGTTGGCGCGTACTGATCCTTCCCTATCTCGATTACCACGAAATCTACAAGCAAATCAAACTCGATGAGCCGTGGAACAGTGCTCACAACCAAAAGGTGGCAAAACAGATGCCATCGATCTATGCCTTTTCCGGCAACTATGATCCAAAACTATCAAAGACCAACTATCTCGCAGTCGTTGGTTCAAACACACTCTGGCCGCGTGATGAAACGCGATACGAATCCGAAATCAAGGACGGTACTGCATCGACGGTTCTTGTCGTTGAAAATCAAGGCAGCGACATCCACTGGATGGAGCCGCGTGATTTGGAATTCGACTCGATGAGCTTTCAGGTACCAAGTCCAGAGGGCCTTAGCAGCAAATATCTGGAGCCGGCGGTTGCAATGGCAGATACACGCGTGGTCACGTTATCCGAGCCATGTCCATCTGAAGTACTCCGAGCCATGTTGACCATTGATGGTGGCGAGCCGGTGCACAACGATGGCAAGCATTGGTCTTTGATTGCCGATGGCCGCAACAGACCCACGCGTTCAACGATTGAATAACCGAACGAACCGCATCGTGGATCACTCTGATTGCAAACGTCCAGAGACAGTTTTATGCTAACAGAGCATCATGAGTCTGCGATGCCTTTGAATTAGCGTCCCAATCAGAGGATTTGACGTGGCATTAACCATTTCCATGGTCGCTCTTGAAGACGACCCGCAACTGTCGCTCACTGATATTCAGCAGGACATGGCAACCAAATGGCCAGATCTAACGCCCGCGTCGGAACCTGAAGAAAAAGATGGCACCCTTTCCTTTCGCGTCGGAGCGGCCGACGTCGTAATCGCCAAAATGCCGGCGCCGATCCCAGACTTGGAAGGTCCATGCGCGACCAGTATCCTCTGGCCCAATGCCGCCGATGATTTGGAGGACCACAAGTCCCATGTGATCGTGACCGTCATGGGCGAGCTCAACCCAGTCGAATTATCAACGTTGCTGACTCAGGCGACGGCTTCACTTATGGCGGTGACACCATCGGCGCTGGGCGTCTTTTGGTGCAATGCTGCACTGCTTGTTCCCAAAGACATCTTCATTGATTTTGCCGTGAAAGTTTTGCCGCATGGGCCTCCCTTAGTGGTTTGGGTCGATTTTCGCGCCGGACAGGATGAAGATCAATCCTGCTCCGGATTCACTCAGGGGATGAAGGCGCTTGGGCTGATGGAGTTTGAATCCAAGAATGCGGGAGAGTCACCGGGAGAACTACGCGAACGTTTTCTGGGACTTGCTGGTTATCTCGTTGAGAATGGCCCCGTGATCAATGATGGAGACACTGTGGGGCAAGACGCCAACGAACGAATCCGCGTAGTCTACTCGGATTCCGAGTTTGGGCATGAAGGCCAAGTCATGCGGCTTGTTTACGAAGCCGCGCCACCAAGGAAATCCTGGTGGAAGTTCTGGTAGTGCCGAAGTCCCTGCGCTTTGGCCTGAACAGCGCGGCAAAATAACAGACGGTTGCTCAATCGAAACGCACTCGTGCGCCAGCAATCAGGCATGCGTCAACTGATGCTTGCTGGTCGTCCCAGTACTCTTTCAGTGATCCAACATCAATCATGGGCAAACTGCTGCTAACACCCGTCCTGATCGCAATTGCCTGTCTGCTCGCGGGTACCTATGGAGCCCTTCACAATCAGGTTTCCTATACCGTTTCGCCAGAATACTTCACGCAATATAAGTTCCACCAATTCCGAATCCAAACTGTGCCTCATCGACTTGGAGCCGCAATCGTAGGTTGGAATGCTGCCTGGTGGATGGGGATCGTCATTGGAATCGTGCTGATCCCCGCAGGACTTGGCGTCCCCGGCAGGTCAAATTACTTTTGGACCATGATTCGTACGTTCGGTGTGGTGATCGGAACGACAGTAGCCGTCGGTTTCCTGGCATTAGCAGCTGCCTACCTGTTTCTCGATGCGGAAAATGTCGGCGAAATCTCTCGCTTTGGTCATGCAATTGAGAATGACGTGGCTTTCGCGCGGGCTGGCACCATGCACAATTGCAGTTACCTAGGTGGGCTGGTTGGTATTCTCAGCGGCGGTTGGGCGATCCTGAAACAGCGCCGAAAACTAAACGACATTGCATCATGAACGCGGACAGCAGAACTTTCTCGCGCTGGCTGCTATTTTGCACTATTTGTCTATTGGTTACCTCTTGGCTTGCGTTCTACGAACTGAACCGAATTGAGAACGGTCGACTGTTTCTATTTCCGCTGCCTTGGGATGCGCCACCGTCGGAAATCGAAATTCTTGATTCACAACATTCGGCGTCGCAGAACAAGTACCTGGCCATCGCAGCTCTGGTTGGCATAGGCGTCAT
>CAYYHV010000015.1:2105-6599 GCA_964471695.1 uncultured Pirellulaceae bacterium | reverse complement strand
GTCCAGCAGCTTTCATCATGGACGCTGGCCATTTTTGCGCTAGCCGTCGTTGCCGATCTGGGAACCACGATCCGTTTCTTTCACTCGCATGGGATCGAGAACGAGTTGCATCCCGGCATTCGATTGTTCGGAAACGCCTACGGACGGACAGTCGGACCGATTCTGGGGAAGTCGCTTCAAACGCTCGGAGTGCTGCTGATCGCTCGACTGTTCAAACAGCACGCACCGTCGTTCGTTCGAGTCGTTGCGATGATCTATCTTGCAGCTGCGATTTACAATATTCTCTAATCGCGAATGAAGAAGACCGATCGACTCACTCGTCTTTCGGCTTTGGTTGGGACCGATGTCTTGTGTCGTGTAACAATCGCGAGGCTCGTGAAAGTGCGTCGTGGCCAAATTTCTGACGAATGAGATCAGACGCGGCATCCAATTTCTGTTGCTGTTGATGCTCCGGTTCATCAAACAACGACTGCTGTCGAACTTCATGGTCACCTAACCCGCTACTGCCGACTCCCAGTAATCGAACCGGCATCCGTAAAGTAATGCGTTCGTCGAACAATTGCTGAGCAGCCGCATGAATCTCGGCAGTAACGCAAGTCGGGTTGGGCATTTTCAGAGCCCGCGTCACTGTTTTGAAATCGGCAAAACGGACTTTGAGGTGAATCGTTTTGGCCCGCCGCTCAATTCGACGCAACCGACGTCCCAGTTGGTCGGAGAGCTCTAGTATCCAGGCGCGTATGACTTCGATATCGCCAATGTCGGCGGCAAACGTCGTTTCATGCGAAATGGATTTGGCCCGCTGGTCGGGAATGACAGCACGGTGATCAATACCACGAGCCAGATTCCAGAGGTGCCCGCCATGTTCGCCGAACATCTGCACCATGGTCGTTTCGTCCAGCCGCTTGATGTCGCCGACTTTACGAATGCCCATTTTCTCCAGCGCCTTGTTGGTAACTTTCCCAACACCCCACAGACGGCTGACGGGTAACGGATCAAGGAATTCGTGAATCCGATCGGGATCCACAATGACCAGGGCGTCTGGTTTTTCCAGGTCACTGGCCACTTTGGCCAAGAACTTATTCGGCGCCACGCCCACCGAAGCGATCAGATCGAGCTGCTCGAGGATTCTGGATTTGATCTGGCGACCGATGCTGACGGCATCGCCGAACAACGATAGGCTGCCCGAAACATCGAGAAATGCCTCGTCGAGCGAAAGCGGTTCGACCAACGGCGTAAACTGATGAAATATTTCGCGAATCATTGCGGAGATTTCCGCATAGTGACTCATACGGGGTGGAATGAAAATTCCGTCTGGGCACAGCCGCGTGGCGGTGATGGCTGGCATAGCGCTATGAACACCAAATTTTCGCGCTTCGTAACTGGCAGCACAAACGACTCCCCTACCCGTCGCACTACCTCCCACAATGACGGGTTTGCCACGCAGTTCTGGTCGGTCGCGTTGCTCGACCGAGGCGTAAAAGGCGTCCATGTCTACATGAAGAATCATGGAATGATTGTAGCGGCTACCAACAATCACCGTGGCAGATTCGGGGCCTAAGGGGGAAGCCTCTTTTCCACCATATTCTTGGGTAGGTCGGCTCAGATGTCTCTATGCTAGCCAGCGATATTTCCCGTAGGAAACCGCAGAGGTGGTTTTCGAAATCCTTGGGTTCGACAATACTTGGGGCTCAACTTTGGGGGATGGACACAACTGGAGTCACTGAATGCCGATTCTCGTCACAATTTCGAAGCTTGCTAACAACGGCACCTGTCAGACGGCAATGAGTATGAGCCGTTCGCTACTCGCGGTGGGTCATCAGATTATCCTCGCGTACGACGACTCGCGCGACCTCAAAGACAATCCGGCGATTCTCAAAGAATGGCAAGAGTCAGGTGTAGAGCTGTTGCCCATTTCCGGAATGAGCAAATCGGTCAATCTTCTGGGGCGTCGTCGTATGCTTAAGGAGTTCGAAGCCCGCCACGCAATGGACCCGATTGAGATGATTCTTGTTTTTGATCAACAAGATCGTGGCACGGCACTTTGGTTAGCAGACCGCATGGCGGAACGCGGCAAGATTCCGTGCGTGTTGTGGGCCGAGTCGCCTCATGAATTCCATGGGCCGTTCAATGACTGGCAAGAGTCCAGTTTTAGTGAGTTGTTGACCAGACACCTTGGAATGGCGATCTGCACTTCGCAATTGGCCTCGCTGGATTTTGCCAATCGGTTTGGGATCGTTACCGAAAAGATTGAAGAGATTCCCGTTCCTGTCGAATTGCCGGCGCGGCACAAGATTGACGAATCGGAACGATTGCGACTTCGCAGTCAGTGGAGTGCGGGCGAAGACGATTTCATATGGGTGAACCCATCGCAACTCTCGTTCGAAAATGGACAAGACTTGTTGCTCGAAGCACTCATCTCGGTGCATCGGCAATTTGGAACCGCTCGGTTGATTCTAATGGACCAAGGCCCAGAGCAACGGACGGCTGAGGAATATGAGTTTCGCAACACATTGCGACAACGCATTGAAGACGAACGATTGGGCCGAACCGTATTCATTCTGGAGCCCAGCGAAAATACGGCAGACGTGCAATCGGTCTGTGACGGAACCATTCTGACGCAACGACATACGACGCAGTCCCAACATCGTGAGATTCTCGCATCGCTGGCTTCTGAGATTCCAACGGTAATGACGGAAAACGCCGAAGTTTGCAAGTTGATTGAGAATGGACAGGATGCGAGAATTGTTGCGTCGGATTCCGTCGACTCCATTCGACAAGCAATGGTTGATTTGATGAACGCCTCCAGCGGAGAGCGAAAATGGATGGGAACCGGCGGACATGCAGTCGTCGCGGAACACTTCGATGCTGAAAAAATCCGTCGGCGATTCCTGGCGTCAGTCGAACAAGTGCTGAGCAAGTCTCCTGTAGAATTGCGCAGAACTTCCTGATGGAGAATTCGGATGCAACGCAATTCCCTGCCTCGCGAACGACGACTGTCGCAAGATGAGGTTAGAACAACAGAAACGTCCAAACAAAAGCTTCGCTTCACGTCTCGGCAGTGGTTCATGGCCACTGCCGTTATTTGTTTATTCTTGGCAATTCCGGTTTCGATTCACCTGTTCCTGACCATGTCGGGATGGTTCATTGTCGGCTTCGTTGTTCTGGCGATTCCGATTCTCTTGCAGTTTGTTGTCTATCTGGCGCTACGCCAGCTGGCGCCAAAGTGCGAATCAGAAATGCCAAACCTCCGCCATTCCCGATAGCGTTCGAATTGAAAGCTACCTTTCAATGTGGATTTCCTTCACGGAGTCCGGTTGTGTCAATTCTTCCGTTGTTGCGGTGTCGCTGCCATGTGGATAGAGCTCGTCGGTCATATGACCTACCTATTGCTCGCCGTCTCGTACTTGGTACGTGACTTGGTATGGTTACGGCGAATCGCTATTCCGGCCAGCCTCTGCAGCATCACATTTAACTACTTTGCCCCCGCCGAACCCCTGTGGTTAATTATCAATTGGAACCTCGTCTTTCTGGCTGTGAACGTTTCCCAGTTGGCGATGATCTACTGCAACGATCGCAAAATTCATTCGAATCCACGACTGTCTGAGTTGGCTGAGTTCTTGTCGCCACCGCTATCGGCAACGGATATTTTGCGATTGGACGAATGGGGCGAACACTTGACCATCTCCAAAGGCGATGTTCTGCTCTCCGAAGGCGAGGAAGCGAAATTCGTATATCTGCTGTTAGACGGATGGGTCAGCGCGTGGCGAGCGGGGGAGCGTTTGGGAGCCTGCTATCGAGGTACCTTCCTGGGCGAAATGAGTTTTCTGACGGGCAATAACTGCTCAGCCACTCTCGAGGCGGAGAATCTGTTGTCCGTTTATCGGTGGAAGCAGCAGGTGCTCTATTCGCAAATGGATCGGTACCCAGAGTTGCGCGTGGGGCTGCAACAACTTCTGGCGACGAACTTATCCAATCAGTTCGTCAATCGAGAATTAGAGAGTGATCGCAAGAAAAGTGGCGCTACCCAGTTCAGCAGCGCAACCATTTCGGCGGCTAGTGCCTCGCCGCTCACAGGACGTTGAAAAAACTGCCCGTTGTGGGCTCGAGTGGTCCGGTCGCAGTAGCCGGTTAGGGCGCAAGCCATGTTGGATTCCGCATAAATGCGGGACTACGAACTACCATTCCGCCAAATCACGTGGGCTGCATATGGATGTGCTTCTAGCCAAATTGCCGGCGCATCACTTATGATGCGGTCCCCATGACTCTGGCAATCTGGCGCATCCGATGAAACAACGCTTAACTCAGATTTTCGTGATTCTGCTACTCTCGCTGGCTCTCCTTCCAGGAAGTTTAGCGGCACAACAGAGCGACTCGAACGCAACGCCAGATGGCTCGGCCGCAACCGAGTCCGCGTCATCGACGGAAGCGGACGCCGAACCTGCGCTTTCGGAAGCAGAGTCGATGAAAGCCGACATCAAGCGACTGTTTCCACAA
>CAYYHV010000015.1:0-2005 GCA_964471695.1 uncultured Pirellulaceae bacterium | reverse complement strand
AAAGCCATCGGGAAAGCCATCGAGCGAGAGAAGTCCGACGCGTTCATCAAGAATGACGCCGTCATCTTTGGCATTCTGATGACCATGCTGGGATTCATCTTCTGGACCAGCAATAGTGAGCATCGCTTCTGGAGAGGTTTCTATAAAGTCGTGCCGATGCTACTCGTCTGCTATTTCCTTCCATCACTCCTGACCTTTTTCGAAGTCGTCGATCACAAAATATCCTCGCTCTATTATGTGGCGACTCGTTTTCTCTTGCCAACGACACTCGTGCTACTGACGCTGAGCATTGATCTGAAAGAGATTTTTCGACTGGGGCCCAAAGCACTCATCATGTTTCTCACCGGTACCGTTGGCGTGGTAGTGGGTGGACCGATTGCCGTAACGATTGTCGCCTTTCTGATGCCGGATCTGATCGGCGTCGATGGTCCCGAAGCCGTCTGGCGTGGACTGAGTACGGTCGCCGGAAGCTGGATTGGTGGTGGTGCGAATCAGGCAGCCATGCAGGGAATCTACATGGATTTTGAGAATGCCGCCTCAACTCAATTGGAACAACATTATCGCAGTATGTTTAGCGTGATGGTGGCCGTCGACGTGATCGTCGCCGAAGTCTGGATGCTGTTTCTGCTGCTGGGTGTTGATCGTGCCGACCAGATCGACCGCTTCCTCAAAGCCGATTCGTCGAGTATCGAACGACTGAAGAACAAAATGGAAGACTTCAGCCTAAGTGTGGCACGTATTCCGTCATCGAAGGACTTGATGGTGCTCGGAGCCATCGGGTTTGGCGGCACGGCTTTGGCCCATTATATCGGCGCCGACTTGGCGAGCTATGTTGGAGATCTGGTGAGTCGCTCGAATGCAGACGCACTCGCCGAATCCGGCGACGCCGCGGTTAGGGGACCGCTGAACTTTCTGGCTGATCTGGGACTGGACAGTTCGTTTTTCTGGTTGATCGTCATCTCAACGACCGTAGGTATCATTCTTTCATTCACCCCCATGCGACGATTCGAAGGCGCCGGGGCATCGAAGATTGGGACGGTGTTCATTTTTATTCTTGTCGCCGTGATTGGCATGGGTATGGATATCAGCGCGCTGACAGAGTATCCCGGATTCTTCCTGATCGGAGGAATCTGGATGGCGTTCCATGTGGGATTGATGTTCTTCATGAGCTGGCTGATCAAGGCTCCCTACTTCTTCCTCGCCGTGGGCAGTAAAGCCAATATCGGTGGCGCCGCCAGCGCTCCGGTGGTCGCAGCGGCGTTTCATCCGGCGTTGGCACCCGTCGGCGTTTTGCTGGCCGTCCTCGGATATGCGTTGGGAACTTATGGGGCGATTGCGTGTGCGAAAATGATGCAAATGGCGACTCCGATCGGTGGTTAAGCGACTCGCACCCAGCAAATCACGCGGAACCGCGTACGTTGCGAATTTTGCACCAAGTCGCTAGGCTGAAAAAATGGACCTCATGGGAAAAGTACCGGGGACTGCATCGTTAGGATGGTGAGGCAGGATCATGTGGAAAACTTCACAAGGCGATCGAATTCTCAAGGGCACTGAAGCAGAGCTCATACGCAAGATCCTCAGCAATTTGTGGGCTGATTTTCAAAACGGCACTGTGGACGAATACGGCATAACGACGGGAGTCGTGTTGTTCGATGCCCTTGAGCGCAACCAGCAACTTGCGATGCTATTGCATGTCGGCGAATCTTTGTTGGTCAGCCAGGAGACGCCGGAACTGACGGCGGTTCGCGAAGCCACGGTCTACGCGCTGTTTCAATGCTTGTTGACTGCCATCAAGAACGAGATTCAAAACGAATCGTTCCTTAATGTTCCCTGTCAGGAATGGCGAGAACTTACGATCGCGACGCGTCGCGAGTTGGATCGGCTTCATCGGGACGAGACGCCCGAACTGCCGCCAATTGGTAGCGACGACGTGGAGACCTGGGAGTATCTGACGGAAGGGCTGGCCGACGAAATCCTCTGGGATCGCGACTTTGAAATGGGATAC
>CAYYHV010000014.1:24881-34118 GCA_964471695.1 uncultured Pirellulaceae bacterium | reverse complement strand
TCTGTGTCCGGTTCGCTCAATGTCCTGGGCATGGCGAAACGATGTGGGGCAAAAGTCCTACAAGCATCAACCAGCGAAGTCTACGGTGATCCCGAAATCCATCCACAACCGGAATCGTACCGAGGCAATGTAAATCCTATCGGGCCTCGTGCGTGTTACGACGAAGGCAAGCGAGCCGCCGAAACGCTGTTTTCGGATTACCATCGCATGCACAAAGTGAACATTCGAATCATCCGAATTTTCAACACCTTCGGGCCACGCATGCATCCGTTCGACGGCCGAGTCGTCTCGAACTTTATTCGCCAGGCTTTGAATGGCGAAGACATCACAATCTACGGGGATGGTTCGCAAACGCGATCATTCTGCTATCGCGATGACCTCGTCGAAGGCATGATTCGCCTGATGAACGCCGACGAATTGTACACACCAGTCAACATCGGCAACCCCGACGAATGCACTATCGGTGAACTGGCCCGCACGATTGTTGAATTGACATCGTCGCGATCCGAAATTGTCTACAAGCCGCTACCCGACGACGACCCGACTCGTCGCAAACCAGACATCACGCTCGCGAAAAAACGCCTGCATTGGGAACCCACCGTCACACTGCGACAAGGTTTGGCGAAGACGATCGACTACTTCAGCACGATCGAATTTGAGGATTATCGCCCGCCCACACCGAACTACTAGACTCGACATCGTCACGGCATAAATCGTCACGGCGTAGCGTTGAACAAAATCATCGGCGGCTAGTGCCGCTCACGCGACACCCCATTGGCTTGGGGCCCAAAATCAGCCCCACGACAAACTAATCTTCAGTCCGAAAATAAAACCATGTTGACCAACGCGCCAACCAGCAGCACCTGCTCGAACCCAGTCGTCGCAACGAAATTCCATCGGAAGCAGCACTTCGTACCACCGATGCCTTTCGGAGCCCAAGTCACGAAAAACGGCGTCCTGTTCACGATCTACAGCAAGAATGCGACGGGCATGCGAGTCCTGCTTTACGACTCGGTCTCCGATATGGACCCCAGAACGGTAATCCAGTTTGATCCGGAACAGGAACGTTGGGGCGGCGTTTGGCGACTGTTTGTTCCCAACCTTGGCCACGGCCAGCTATATCATCTCCAGTGCGATGGCCCTTTCGAACCCAACCGGGGACACCGATTCGATGGGACTTCTCGGTTGATCGACCCATACGCGCTAGCTCTGGCTGGTGATTTCCAGCCGAACACGGACGGATTGCTCAGACCACCCAAGTGCGTCGTAATTAAAAACGATTTCGATTGGGAAAATGATCGACCGCTCAAAACACCGCTTGAAGATTCGGTCATCTACGAGATGCACGTTGGTGGATTCACGAAAAGTCCCACCAGCGGCGTAAAACATCCCGGCACCTACCTGGGATTGATCGAGAAGATTCCCTACCTCAAAGACTTAGGCGTCACCGCGGTGGAGCTGATGCCCGTCCACGAGTTTCCCATCCGCGACTTTGAGGGAACACTTCCCGAACGAAAAAACTATTGGGGCTATGACGGCATGGCCTTCTTTGCACCCCATCGGGGTTTCGCGTCCGGACAGGAACCTGGGGCTCAAGTCAATGAGTTCAAACAGATGGTGAAGGAGTTGCACGCTGCTGGAATCGAGGTCATTCTCGATGTCGTCTTCAACCATACTTGCGAAGGGGACGACCGCGGCGCGAACATCTCCTTCAAAGGACTTGAGAATCATGCCTACTATATGCTCGACAGTAACGGAAGCTACAAGAACTTCTCAGGATGTGGCAATACGCTAAACAGCAATCATCCCGTCGTTCGTGAGATGATTATCAGTTGTCTACGCAACTGGGTGTTTAATTACCATGTCGACGGCTTCCGTTTCGACCTCGCGTCGATCTTGTCACGAGACCGACACGGCAACCTCGTCGATCGACCGCCATTGGTCGAGTCCATTGCCGAAGACCCGTTCCTGGCAGACACCAAGATCATCGCCGAAGCGTGGGATGCAGCCGGCGCCTACCAGGTAGGCAACTTCGGTGGCGACCCACGCTGGGCAGAGTGGAACGGCGTCTATCGGGATGACGTCCGAAAATTCTGGCGAGGAGATTGGGCAATGCTCGGCCCGTTAGCCACACGACTGGCCGGATCAAGCGATCTGTACGAAACCAGCGGAAGAACACCTTCAGCCAGCATTAACTTTGTGACTGCTCATGACGGGTTCACCATGAACGATCTGGTTTCCTACGACCATAAGCACAATCTAGAAAACGGAGAAGACAACCGCGACGGCACAAACGACAACCACAGCTGCAACTATGGTATCGAAGGTCCAACCAAGTCCCGTGAAATTAACGCCATTCGCTTACGCCAAATCAAGAATATGCTCAGCACACTGCTGCTCAGCCAAGGCGTTCCTATGCTGGTGGCTGGCGACGAATGCCGACGAACGCAGCGAGGCAACAACAATCCCTGGTGTTTGGATAATGAGATTTCCTGGTTCAACTGGGACCTCGTCGACGAACACAAGAACGTCCATCGCTTCGTGAAGGAGCTGATTCGTTTTCGACGGGATACCCCTGGACTGCGTCGCTCCCAATTCCTCAGCGGCGAATTCACCAGCTCAGGTTGGTGCCCGGACATTAGCTGGTTCAATTTTGACGGCAGCAATGTGTTTGACTGGCACGGTCCAGAACTGCCATTGGCAGTCCTATTGTCGGCTCAAGTCGATGGAGAGAAAGGCAACGATATGTTCCTACTCTTCAATCCGACCGGTACGCCACGCATCTGCAAACTGCCTGAAGACGTCACGGGACGCAAATGGCGAGTCTTCGTAGATACATCCAAAGAAGCCCCCAATGACATCTACCCAGAATACGACGGGCCTGAACTGGACCGCTCGGGTGAAGTCGAATTACCCCATCACTCACTCCGTTGTTACATCACCAACGGCGACATTCGCACACAAGAATCCAATGTTTAAAAAATCAGAACACGGCCGCACATTCAATAGTTTTGCGATGCTTTGGGTCTTCCTGTGGTTGGCATTCTCGGTAGCACCCTCGATTCAGCTGGATCGTTGGCAATGGGGCATGCTGTTCACCTACCCACCTCGCTTGTTTTTGATCGCTGTTTCGGTGCCCTTGCTGGTATGGACTATCGCTCGACGCAAGCCCATCGCCACAGGTTTCCTCATCGCTTGCCTCGGCTTCTTCCTTTTCGATCTGGGCATTCGTGTGAATGCAACGATCCAGAAGAACGATCCGATTGCAACGACCAGCCCATCGCCAGCTGATGACGTATCACACCCAACGAATGCTTTCGAAGTTGCACGGGATGCACTGATTCGAGTCTTTTCGTTTAACGTCCACGATCAGCTCGATCAACTGGACCAACTGCACGACTACTGTCGCGAACATCAGATAGACATCCTGTGCCTGCAAGAAGCAGAACCACAAAACTGGTCTGCCTTCGCATCTTATTTCCCAGAGTTTGTCTTCCTCTACCCGGACGCCGCAGACAGCTTCGAGTTCTCCGACGACGGTGCCTTTTCCAATCTAATTGCCGTTCGCGCAACGCGGCTGGCCTCCTTCGACAGCACGACTGAAACCGCCATCACAGGGTATCGCACACTGGCAGCCCGAGTTGAACTCGATGCCGGTCCACTTTGGGTCGTGAATGTGCACACCACAAAGTCGTTTCGAACGCGAGACGGTGTGCTCGGCGCTTTCCTTCAGGCTCGCGCAAAATCGACACGTCATCGAAACGAAGTCGACGCGTTGAACACTTGGATCAGCAGTCATATTGGCAACGCCCCGATTCTAGTCGCCGGCGATTTCAATGCCCCACTGGGCTCCTACCACCTGCGACTGGATTCGATGACAAACGCACAATCCGCCGCCACATCCACTATCCATCGAAGCTTCCCACGCCAACTTCCTATCTGGGGAATCGATCACATTCTTACCTCAGAAGGTCTCGACTCCATCGATTACCAACTAATCGACATGGGATTCAGCGATCATCTGGCCCAAAAAGCAACACTACGCTTGGAGAATTAGGCTGTTCGTATAAGCCGAGCCTTGAGCAAAGAAAGGCTTCGCGGATGATTCCCAGTTCGATTTCAGCTGAATTCGAACTGACTTTCCGTAATCCGATAGCATCCCCAAGCCCTGGATGCCGCTCATTGAGCATTCTCCCTCACTCTCGATTTTTCTTTGGCCAAACGCGATTCGTTTTCGGATCAACTTCCATGGGCACCCTTCCTCTTGCCTGGCCGGCCAGCCTATCCAACCCTTGAGACACCAATCATGCTTGCAATCATCGTCTTACTGTTTGGCGCGTTTTGTGGCGCGGCAACCATGCTTGGCGCAGGTGTCCCTGTCGTCATACTGCACCAGTTTCGCCTTCTGCCATTCGATCGACGCATTTGGTGGACGCTGATGGCGGTTGTCGGCTGGCTGGTCGTCAAAGATTTGATCAATGCAAGCTACAAGTATTCCCCACCAACGGCTTCGCCCGAAAAATTCTACTTTCAGGCGCACCTGCTGGGTGGACAAGCAGGCATTGTCATCACATTCCTTGTCGGACTGATCGTTTTGACTTTCTTCGGACGATCGAATCTTGAGGAGCCCATTCGGATATGGTTGGCGTATCCTTTGGCAGCCCTCGTAGCCGTATGTGGATTGATCGTGGTTTCTTACGTCACCGTTCCGGTTGAATTGAAGCGAGCCAATTATGAGTCGAAGCGTCGAGAATTTGTCGATGCCATCACCGATGTCGATATTGAGAAGCTGTCCACGCTATTGAGGCGAGGAGCCGCGATGGATGATCGCTACGACGAACTGGGCGACTTGCGGCCGCTCGATTATGCCATTCAGGAGCAAAACCTGCCCCTGATCGAACTTCTCCTGAATCCACCCAACGGCCGTGCCCCGAAGGTCGGCGACAATCGTTTCAAGTCGATTTTGAAAACCGAAAACCTCGACATCTTGGAAGCCTTCCTTCGCGGCAAGCACCAACAATCCCGCTTGGGTTCTGCCTTACGAGCCGCCGTCGCAATCCCTAATCGACCGTTGATCCAACTATTGCTCGAGAAGGGGGCTGACCCAGGCGCCCAAGACGAATTTGATACGCCTCTGACCATTTGTGCCGCGCAGAACTCGGTTCCGATTGCTGAAGAACTGATCCGTCGCGGCGCGGATGTGAACACGTTCCATGGCAGCCCCGATCTGAATCGAGGCAGCACCGCGCTAGTCACCGCAGTCGACCACGGTCATTCGGAAATGGTCGATCTCTTGCTGGAGAACGGAGCCGCCGTCAATCGCACCAACGCTACGCAACGTTCTGCGCTACAAGCCGCATGTCGCGCCGGACACGTCGAGATTGCCAAACGGTTGATTGATGCGGGGGCCGACGTAAACTATCGCAACGGAAGTCGTGGATACACGGCGTTGCACTGGACCATCTACGCCCGCGACTTGGACGACTCGACGAAACTTCGAATCGTCGAACTGCTTCTCGACTCCAAGGCCGACCCCGACCTCACCGACAAGCGGGGGAATTCTGCTCGAAGCATCGCAGGGCACCGCGATGCCGATGATGCCATCGCGATTCTACTGAGAAACGCTTAACAAGCCGGCGCGTCGCTCCAGTTCGTCAAGACAATCACGGTAGAAGGGCGCAAGCCCAGGCTCCATCAGGGATGAAAGGTTTTCGCGAGCCTTCGCAACTTCAACCTTCACTCGGTCCGCATCACCTTCTAAACATGCGAGGGCAGCGCGCAAACGATGCTCGTCACTTTCATCCGAGAATACCGAAGCACGGTACTTGGAATAGTGCGCAAGCGCTGATTCCAGGTTGCGATCATAGAAAGCAGCGTGAAAGGCCGGTATGAGCCACAGCGACTCGCGCATTCCAGCCGGGAATACGTGAATGTGATTCACAAGTTCTTCAAGATGACCTTCCGCCTCCTCGACTTTACCGTCATCCACAAGATGCAAGTACGCAACTGACTGCAAGGCCACGTACTTGGAGTCGGGCGTATCGACCGCCTCAATCGCTTCCACAATCAACGGCAATGATAAATCGCGAGGTCGACCACCTGATTGTCCGTGGGCAATCGCGGATAGCGTCGCAATACTGACCTTTGATCTCTTGGGTATCAGTAAGTTGAGAATCTGCTTCCCGTCCGTTTCCATTCCTCCCATCTTCAATGGAACTGCCGTGACGACAAAAATCAAAGCCGACATACAGGCCAACACATCCGTGACCACGCTAAAGGGCGAACCTTCGAACACTGTGAGCGACAACTGCCGACAAAGTAAGGTGAGGACGACGCTCGAAATTGGCCCAGCGGCGATGTAGGTAATAAATCGGTTGCGCAGATTCGCAATGTCGTCGGGCAACATAAGTGTCAAACCACCCGCCAGATTGAGCGAACGATTCAATCGAAGCCGTAAGCGGCCTTCTTTCTTCTCAAGCTTCATCGGTCCAATCAGCAGGCTGTTGAACCGAAACCTAACCAACAATCCACCAACGACGTGGCCAAGTTCATGCCAGCCCACAACGATGAAATAGCTCAGCGGAAGTGTTATCACCAACCCCTGAAACAACCAGGGAGTCGATTTGAGATGGTGGCCAACTTCCTTGGACGCCAGTCGTCCTACGCCATAACCGACGATCCCTCCCAGCGCAAACAGGACCAGAATCATCCAGATTTGCCGAAGTCCAAACGAAGTCGGCTTGGCGGGTTTAGTTTGAATTTCAGCCATGCACCATCTTCCGCTTGTTCAATTCGTCAGCCCGGTCGACTCATCAAGCGACATACGTTCAGTTCTCACGACAGCAGAAATATCCAAAGGATGTAGTTTAGCCAGAAACTGACTCCATCTCCCACTTCGATGATTGCAAGCGGTGAGGCGAGGACAACATGGGGCGAAACCAAAGTTCTCGGCTTGGCGTGACCAGCACTCAAACGGAAAGCCGCAGAATTTTCCTCATCGGCTTGAGAGGCTCACAGCGAGACGTAAACAACGCGACCTATAAGAATCGAGTCGCAATAGAGGCCAGTCACATTGACTGGGTTCATCCAACGATCGCTGGCATTTGCTGAACCGCCGACTTCCAAGCTACCATGCGAACGGCAACACCGAAATCTCGCAGCATTGCATGGTCCAAGGCGTCATCTTCTACCGTGTTGTCGGCCATTCCGACTAAATGCCGAGCCAGATAGAGCGCGATCATTGGCGAGAATTCCTTGAGAGTCGCTTCCCGCGGCGAACTTTGAAAGGCCACGGCTTCTACAACAGGAGTCGGCAAACCCCAGTTGCAAAGAATAAACCCACCCACTCGTGCGCTGGTCGTGGACAGCACTTTTTGCTCGGCAGCGAAAAGGTCCCCGAGGACTTCGGCGGACGCTTCGATCGCCTGATACTCTTCAGGAAGGTACTTAGCAATCAGCAATCGGCCAATGCCGTACTGCATCCCTGCCATCATTGCCTGGTCGGCGAGTTCATTGTCATTGGACTCTAGCCGAGCCAGCGTTCGAGCCGCAAGGGCGACCCGAAGCGCCCGTTGCATCTCGTCGCGCGCAGCCTCCTCATCAGGGCCGAATTTTGAAAACGCGAACGCTGCCAGAATCAGCGGTCGAAGTTGATCAACCCCCAAGAGCTCAGCCGCCGCTTGGACATTGACGACGGCATCCCCTTCCGTTTGGTTCATCAGATTGACCAACACGAGAAGTATTTTCGCCAATTTACTGTCGGATTCAATCAGGCTGGCAACTTCCTCAGGTTTTGTCTCGTTGTCCTGCAACATATGAATCAATTGCGTGATCGACTCCGGCAATTCGGGAATCGATTCAATACGACGCATCAACTCCAGCACCGCATCATCGCCAATCCAGCTTGACACATTGCAAGCCCGCAAGATGGCCAACTTCAACTTGTCGCCGCTGCAGGGCTTTGAGAGAAACTGATGTGCCGGCCCAACACTACGAAACACAACTTCCTGAGCCGACTGACCCGAGAGAATGATGCGAACGGCATCTGGAAAGTCCGTTCGAATAGCCGACAACAACTGAGCGCCATCCATTCCCGGCATTCGCATGTCGCTGACGACTACGTCGAAGGCCCTTTCATTCATTCGCTGAATGGCTTCTTCTCCGCCACCCACGAATTCCATATCCCATTCATTACGACAGCTGCGTAGCAAACGTCGCAAACCAGCAAGCAGGAAGGCATCGTCGTCGACAAAGAGAATTCGCTTCTTCATTACATCAATATCCGTTCAGTTCCCAATAGCAGCGCAATAGCTAATCGCAGATGGCTCATGACCAGACTCAGTCTTGACACAACTCTTGAAGCGCCAAATACATCCGTTCGATTTCGTCGCACAGTTGGTCGCAACAGGCACGAGCCAGTTCCAATTGACCGTCTCGACCAGCATCTTCCATTTGCCGTGCGATGGCGACCGCGCACGGTGCGTGAAAGTTGCTGACAGCACCTTTTAGTTGATGCGCTGTTTCGCGAATATCCGAACAGTCTCCCGTCGCTATCGCAGATCGAATCGACGTGAGGTGGTCAGGATAATAGTCGCCAAAGATCTCGACTAACTCTGACAACAGTTCAACGTCCGAGTTGACGTGTTCCATCAAGCTGTCGAGATTCAGAACCTCGGAAACATTGATTTCGCTCATGCTTTTGCCCACTTCCAATTACAGCATTCAAGATTTCAAGGGTGCTACCGGCAGCCCGCGTGTACTCAAACCATACGTCGAAATTTCATTCGGCGAATCGACTCTACGAACGCTTGCCAAATCTGATTTCAATTTCGATCGCTTGCACTGCGGATCCGACATCTGCGAGCTATAGATACCCAGAATGGCTAGTGACCGACGCCCCATCGCTGTGTCACTCGAATGCCACCTGCGAAAAACTGTTGTCATGGGAAACAGCTTGATCGCAACGAGTATTCCAAACGTATTGCTTAAAGGGATCGACGATGAAAGAAATCATCGAAAACATTTTGGTTGTAGGCCATCACAATCCGGACATGGACGCATCTGCTTCAGCCGTTGCCTATGCTGAATTCTTAAACACCATTGGGCGATATGACGTCCCAGCCATCGGCGCCATTCCAGGAGACCTGACGCCTCAAGCCCAATTCGTGTTCGAATCCGCAGGGATCGACCCACCGTTGAACCTGGATAACGTCGATCCTCGCGTTGGGCACGTCATGA
>CAYYHV010000014.1:8827-24871 GCA_964471695.1 uncultured Pirellulaceae bacterium | reverse complement strand
CGCGAAGCGGCAGTTGTCACCGACTCGGACCGCGTCGGACCAGCCGTCGAATCGCTTGTCCGAGCCGACATGAGCATGCTACCCGTTCTCAATAGCGACAAACGACTCACAGGCATCTTCAGCAACCGAAGTGATGCAGCCAGGTTCCTGCTGGGCTTCGACCCGACGCCACTGTGGGGCACCCTCTTAACCATCGAGGACCTGGCATCCATGCCAGGCATGACGAACGTCGGTTCCGCACGACTGCCCGAAGAAACAAATGGTGAACTTCGCATCGCTCTTGAAGGCGACAAGAAATGGCAAAGCGAGATATCGTCAGCCGACGTGCTGGTCTGCGGCAGCCTACAAGCCCTCGACGAGGTCGCGCCGGCTCGGACGCCACAGTGTGTCGTCATCGTGAACAGTCTCGATTTACGCGGCAGCCAACGACTCAGCCGCCTGAATCAGCAAAACACTTGCGTTCTCCAGTACGAACAAAGTCTCGCCGAGCTGCTCCGGGGACTGACTATGCAGATTCAATTGGGCGCAATGAGCCTGCCTGTGGGCGTCTGCGTGGGTGAACTGGATCGTATCGAAGACGTTCGACCGCTGCTAACCAACTGCACCCACGCGTTGCCCGTTGTGGATAATCAAGACCAGTTCGTTGGCGTCATCTCCCAAGGCGATCTGCACCGGTCAACCAAATGTAAAGTCATTCTGGTCGACCATTTCGAAGTGCCACAATCTGTGCCCGGTGTGGGAGAAGCCGATGTATTGGAAATCGTCGATCATCATCGAGTCGGAGACATCCAAACCGGCAACCCAATTCGCGTAGAATGTCGCCCGGTCGGGTCGACTTGTACCATTGTGGCGGCGTCGTATTTTGAATCCAATCGAGTCCCTTCCAAGGGAATTGCCAGACTGATGCTCGGCGGCATCATGGCGGACACACTCGTACTCAATGGCCCCACTACGACAGACGTCGATCGAACGATCGCGCCTCGACTGGCGGAGATCGCCGGCGTCGATCTTCAAGAGTTTGGAACCGAAGTCCTCGTGGCCGCCGACGATCTTCTGACGGCCGATCCCAATCACATCTGGAATCGAGATCAAAAACAATTTAGCATCCGCAACCAGAACTTCGCCGTCGCGCAATTGGAAACTGCGTCACTGGATCGAATCCCCGGTGACAAACTGGCTGAATTCGAATCCATCATCAACAGCGACCGAATGCGACACGCACGATTGGTCAGCATGCTGGTAATCACCGATGTTATTAAGCGGGATAGCTGGATTTATTGCAGCGAATCCGACGAGTCGCAGGGTGTCATTCGCGCGGCATTCGGCGAAGACCAACCTGTATCCGGTTGGACGAACGCACCAGGAATCGTGTCGCGCAAGAAACAGATCATTCCCCGGATGATGGAAGCACTGGCGTCATAGCGCAACGCGAACATTCCACATCTCGCGAATCATCTGCATGGTTTTCTTATACCCTGTGGCTTTCCCACATGAACCATTGAGTGACAAACCCGAGTTCCGCCGAAGACAACTTGCGTAGCGCCGGCAATGTTTGCGGGCGCCGTTAGCAAACAACTTATCATTGGGGCGGGGCAGATGCCTGACAATGCGGATCGAAATGCGCAGTCACAAGATAGTGACCTCTGTGGAATCATACTCGCCGGCGGATCGGGGACTCGGCTGCATCCGATAACCATTTCTCTGAGCAAGCAGTTGGTCCCGGTGTACGACAAACCGATGATTTACTACCCGCTCTCCACGCTTATGCAGGCGGGAATACGCGATGTACTGATCATCACGACGCAACGCGACCTGCCGGGCTTCCGCGACTTGCTGAAGAATGGCGAAGACCTCGGCATCTCGATTACGTATTGTGTCCAGCCGTCGCCCGATGGACTCGCACAGGCATTCATCCTCGGTCGAGAATTCATCGGCTCGAGAAACGTAGCCCTCGTTCTGGGTGACAATATCTTCTATGGCCACGGTTTTGGCTCGCTGCTCTCCGAAGCCGCCAAACGAAAAAACGGCGCGACCGTCTTCGCTTACGAAGTCCTCGACCCGGAACGATACGGCGTTGTGGAGTTTGATTCCAGAGGCCACGCTATCTCACTCGAAGAAAAGCCGTCCTTTCCCAAGTCCAACTTTGCCGTTACAGGGCTCTATTTCTACGACAACGATGTGATTGACATCGCCGCGAATCTGAAACCATCTCCGCGGGGCGAATTAGAAATCACTGACGTCAACCTCGAATACCTTAGCCGTGGACGACTGAACGTCGAAGTCTTCGAACGTGGATTCGCATGGCTGGATACGGGAACGCCCGCATCGCTCAACCAAGCCTCGAGTTTTGTCGAAGCGATCGAACAGCGCCAGGGTATCAAAATCGGTTGTCTGGAAGAGATCGCTCACCAACAGGGTTTCATCGACGATCAGCAACTTCGCGAACAAGGCGAGAAACTCGGCAAGAGTAACTATGGCAAGTATCTCTTGCGTTTGGCCAATCGAGCCGCAGTAAGAAAAAATATCGTTGTCCCCTTCACCAACATCTCCGAAGGGATTCCATCCGGCATGACGGCAAACTGATAAATCAACTTCAAGTTCCCGAACAAGGGACGCTCTCCGTTTCACACAAAAACCCGAAAGGGACCCACCCATGCCCACAGCGACCATTGCGGACACGCTCAAAGAAGAACTCTCGAGCAAACTGTCAGAATACGATCAACTTCACATCCTGGATCACTGGGACGATTTAACCGACCCGCAAAAACAACAACTGGCCGATGAGATCAAGCACCTTGACCTCTCACAGATTGCCGAGCTTTACGCTGACTTTGGCAAAGAAGTTGCTATTCCGACTGACCCCGCTGCGTTTGCCGAGCCAGCCGGATTTGCCCTTAACGGCGCCTCACCAGAATTCAGTCGTCAAGAAGCTGTCGAAGCCGGAGAAGCGGCCTTACGCGCCGGCACGGTGGCGGTGGTCATTGTCGCTGGCGGCCAGGGCACACGACTGGGATTTGACCACCCCAAAGGCATGTACCCGATCGGTCCACTCAGCGAATCGACGTTGTTCGAAATCCTGATCGGTAAAGTTCGGGCTGCCGCAGATCGTTATGGCGTCTCGATTCCGGTCTACCTTATGACGAGCCCCGCGACCCACCAGGACACCGTCGACTTTTTCGAAGCCAACAATCGCTTTGGGCTGAATGAAGACGAACTGATCGTATTCTGCCAGGGTACGATGCCCGCCGTCACGCTCGAAGAAGGCAAGCTGCTACTGGCTGACAAAGCCGCTTTGTTCCGCTCTCCCGATGGACACGGCGGAATGCTGACGGCATTGGAGAAATCCGGTTCCTTCGATCACATGGCAAAACGCAAGATCGAGAATCTGTTCTACCTGCAGATTGATAATCCCCTTGTGGACATTGCTGCCGCCGATGCCATCGGCTACCACGTCTTGTCAAAATCAGAAGCCACCACGGTCGTAATTCGCAAGAAAGACCCGCTCGAGAAAGTCGGCAATGTGGCCGTCATCGATGAGCAGACTCAGATTGTCGAGTATAGCGACTTGCCCGATGAAGTCGCCAAGTTGCGGCGAGAGGATGGTTCGCTGCTGCTCTGGGCTGGGAACGTGGCCGTTCATGTCTGGAGTGTCGCACTACTGCATCGACTTGCCAAATCAAAATCTGGCTTACCATTCCACTTCGCCCGCAAGAAAGTCCCTCACGTTAACAGTGAAGGCAACATTACAAAACCTACGGAACCCAACGGAGTAAAATTTGAGCGATTCATTTTCGACTTGCTCCCCCAAGCCCAGAATTCGATCGTCGTGGAAGTGGATCGAGCCGAATATTTCGCGCCGCTGAAAAACCCAACGGGGTCGGCCTCCGATTCACCAGAATCCGTGAAAGAGCAAATGACGAAGTTGCATCGCTCGTGGATCGAAGCGGCGGGTGGAGTCATCGAAGATGGCGTTGCTGTCGAAATCCAACCCAGTTTCGCCAACAACGCGGAACAAGTTGCCGCCAAGCTGAAACCTGGCTCGGTGTTCAAAACCGACACTATTCTTAGCTAACAAACGGTCAAGTTGGACTTTACAGGAGCCTGGTCTATTGAACGCATCCACTTCCGATATGACATGGATCATACTTTGCTCAGCCATGGTTATGGTTATGCAAGGCGGCTTCGTGTGCTTCGAATCCGGATTGGTGCGTTCGAAAAACAGCATTAACGTGGCGATCAAAAACCTGATGGTTTTTTGCATGTCGTCGGTGCTCTACTTTACGTTTGGTTTCGCCGTCATGTTCGGCGCAAGCCAGTCTGGGTGGTTCGGAATCAGTCGACCATTTCTGGCTGGCAACAACGCACCAGGCCACTTGTCCTTCTTCATCCTGCAAATGCTGTTCTGCTGCACAACGGCGACTATCGTCTGCGGAGCCGTTTCGGAACGTATGCGACTTCCCGGATACGTACTTATTGTCGCAATCATTACCGGGTTAATTTATCCCTTGTTCGGACACTGGGTTTGGAACGGACTCGAACTGGGAATGCCTCGCGGCTGGCTGGCTCGGCGCGGATTCATCGACTTTGGCGGGTCGACCGTAATCCATTCAGTCGGCGGATGGTCTGCTCTCGCAGCCGTATTGGTCGTCGGTCCACGATTGAAGCGATTCGAAACCAAAGACACCAAGCTCCATGGTCACAATTTGCCCATGGCAGTTCTGGGAGTCATGCTGCTCTGGTTTGGATGGATCGGATTTCTCGGCGGATGCGGTTTAGGGTTCACCGAGATCGTTCCAATGATCGTTCTCAATACCATGATGGCCGGCGCCTTCGGTGGCATGACTGCACTCGCAGTATCGTGGCTCTTGTGTCAGCGCTCCGATGTCTACCTTGCCATGCAGGGCGTCATCTCGGGACTGGTTGCCATCAGCGCTGGATGTCACATCGTGACTCCCAGCTCGTCGGTCGCCATTGGGTGCATTGGGGCAATCGTCGGCATGTCGGCCTCCAGCCTGTTGGAGCGATTCAAAGTCGACGACGTTGTTGCAGCTTTCCCCGCATTCGGTTGCGCCGGAATCTGGGGCACGTTGGCCGTGGCGTTCTTCGGAACCGATTCTGCGTTCCAGTTGCCTCGCTCGGAACAGCTGCTGGTCCAAATCCTGGGAGTACTCGTTTGCTTCGTATGGAGCTTTGGACTGAGTCTTATCATCTTACGAGTCACGAATCATCTCTTCCCGTTCCGCGTCATTCCGTCTCATGAACACATTGGGCTGAATGTCGCCGAGCATCATGCAAGTACCGAGATACTCGACTTGCTTACGGAGATCGAGGCGCATCAAAGAGCCAAGCAGGATGACCAGATTGAGATGAACCAGCACACGGAAGCTGGACAAATTGCGATGCTCTATAACAAGATGGTCGGCAATGCCAAAAAGGATCGCGCCTTCGCTGAACACATGAAAAGAAGCGAAGAACGGCTGCGAAAGATCATCGACACGGCCAACGATGCATTCATACAAATGAGCAGTGACGGAATCGTCCAACAATGGAACGTTGCCGCAGAACGAATCTTTGGCTCGACCCACGACGAAGCTATCGGGAAACACGTTGCCGATCTGCTGGTCAGAGACCCCGCAAATGAATGGTCAGAGAAAATCGCCATACAGCTCATCAAGGGCGCAGAAGAAGGAAAACGATTCAAGTTGTCCGCGTCCCGTCACGACGGAACGAGTTTCCCCGTCGAAGTCTCGGCTTCGATCGCCAACCTGGAGAATGGAAATGTTTACAACATCTTCTTGCACGACATCAGTGAACGCATCCAACTCGAACTGAAACTCTCACAATCCAGAAAACTCGAATCCATCGGGCAACTCGCCGCCGGTGTCGCCCATGAGATCAATACGCCCACCCAGTTTGTCGGTGACAATACGCTATTCCTAAAAGACTCGTTTGGAGAACTGGCGAGCGTCCTGTCCCTGTACCGAACGCTGCTTGATCAATCGGTCCGGGGCGAGTCCGTCGACTCGACGATTACCGAACTGCAATCTCGCATCGAAGAAGTGGACTTGCAATTCCTCGAGGAAGAAATTCCTTCCGCTATTGAACAGTCTCTCGATGGGGTCAATCGCGTCGCAAGTATTGTTCGAGCCATGAAGCAGTTCTCTCATCCAGGTGGCGCAACGCGAGAAGACGTCGACATTAATCGTGCGATTGAAAATACCGTTACGGTCAGCCGCGGAGAATGGAAATACGTCGCTGATCTCCAGACTGATTTTGCCGACGACCTGCCGCTCGTACCATGCTTCCCGAATGAAATCAATCAAGTCTTGTTGAACCTGATGGTCAACGCGGGGCATGCCATCCACGAACGGCTGGGCGACAGCGGAGAGAAGGGCGAGATCAGCATTACCACGCAAGCCGGCCAAAGCGACAAACTCGGCGAACACATCGCAATCACAATCCGTGATACGGGTTGCGGAATACCCGATGAAATCATCGACCGTATCTACGATCCGTTCTTCACTACCAAGCGAGTCGGACGAGGAACAGGGCAGGGGCTGTCATTGGCCTACAGCACAATCACGGAACGTCACAGTGGGTCGATTGAAGTCGAAAGCAAAGTCAACGAAGGGACAACGTTTACGATTTGTCTGCCACTGACGACCAGCATTTATGCCGACGATGATCCACAGTTGGTTGGCGCAATCTAGAGCCTATCGCTGTATCAACCCCACGCCGATGGGTTATCACTTATGACTTATTGAGCCGGGCTAGCCGCCTGAAAATCAGGGAGCTCGAACAAATCAGTCAGTGGGTCCGGTGAATCGGTCTTGATGACCGGCACCGTCGGAGCCGCAATTGCCGAAGCCCCGGAACGCGGCGCTGCAACTGGCGGAGTGGCCGCCGAATTGGCTGCGGCGAAAGTCGACAAAGAACTCACCCGACCCTGCGATGGAGCCGTCGATGATCCGGACTGAATTCCAGGCTGAACACCGTTCGTTGCCCGGACACTCACAGTCGGCGAAACCAAATCAGTGCTGTCATTGGGCGACTTCGCTAAATCGACAAAACCCCCCGCATGAGCCAATTGCGAACCACCCACAACAACCGGTTCCCCCTCCTCGACGGAGAGTCGCTCAGCCTCTCCTGCTACCCCATCACCGGACTCCGCCGCTTCGCCGTTGACCGAGGACGACACCCAAGTCGCTTCGCCCTTGACGAAATGAATATGATCACTCTGCACAATGTCGTCGTGGGTCGCTTCGGCTTCGTAAACAAGTTGATGGAAACGATGGCTGGTCGACGACTCGAGGCTTTTCTCGCCAACAAACTCATCCAACGTCGGCGCGATCTTCCCAGACAACATAGTGGCAATTCCATCCGTACCTTCCGCATGGATTTGTACTCGCATGTCACTCGACTTGCCACCAACTTCCGAGGCCACAGAATACGATCCTGGAGTAAGTCCCTCGAAATGAAACTCACCGCGTTCGTTGGCGCGGGTCGAGACAAGACGGGTCTCGTCTTTGAAAACTTCGACGATAGCTTTGACTGGCACAGCCTTGCCAGTCACATATTCAACAGTCATTTTGCCGAAGATTTTCCCGTTTTCCTGCAACTGCACATGGTGAGTGACCTGAGCTTCAAGACTCAAACCATGTTGGGAGAAAACCGAGGGGGTGCCAATGGAAAGCACCATGAATGAAGCCAAGATGTAAGATCGCATACCCAAGCCTATACGCGGAAAAGAATCAGGAATCAAATGATCCCCGAAGTAACCCAACGAGACAGGATAATTGAAGGAGTTGCTCAGCACATTCTAAATTTACAACTCCTTGAATATTTTGGTCCCCCCGAATCGCACATGGCGTTAAGGAAAAACGAAATGAAGCTCGCAAATTTAGTTACCGATATGCGGGATGGTTTTGATCGGCAGCGCTGATCAAGTAAGCCAGCAAATCAAGAATCTCTTCTTTGCTCATCGTATTCAATAATCCCTCGGGCATAATCGATGTCTTCGATTCTTCGCGCTCGTCGATCTTTGATTTTGGTATGTCAACCGCTTCACAATTCTCATCAAGTGGATTCGCCACCAATCGAATGATTTTCTCGTCTTCATGGGTAACAACCCCCGAGTAGGGTTTCCCATCATCGTCAAAAATGATCTGAGTCCGATACGCTTTGTCGATGACCTTCGATGGCATCACGAGCGACTCGAGCAATTCAGGGACGGTCAACTTCCGCTCGGACAGTTTCGTCTTAACCTCAGACAGCTCGGGACCAAACAAGCCACCGACTTTGTTCATGGCGTGGCATTGCAGACAACTCATCTCACGGAACAACCTTTTACCCTCAGCGAGACTGCGGCCCGAATTGAGTTGACGCCATCAGGTCATCTACGGACCACTCACGTACGAACGGTCGCGAGGCGACTTCGGATGTAGTCGGTTGAACATTCAAATCCTCGAGCGACACCTCCGAAATGTCGGCGACGACGTGAATGGTCCCATACATCGTTCGCCAGTGCCCCGGGAACGTACACACATATGGATAGTCGCCAAGTTCCTTGGGAGCCGCTATTTGCAAGCGTTCGCGCTCACCAGGTTGCAACATGTGCGTTGCGGTAAGCACCTTCTCCGAGTCCGGCCGGAATTGATCTTTAGCAGCTCTATTGGGAGCCGCCGAACCCATTCGTTCGGCGAGAATGCCGACTTCCTCCCTTGCCCCCGGAGTCGTCACAAGCAGGTTGTGAGGCATGATGTCGGTGTTCTCAAAGACGACTTCAAAAGGCTTGCCCGATTGAACGTAAATGTGCGGCCGATCAAACTGCATCCGATGTGGAATTGGTCGAACGACGAAAACATCAACAGCTAACTCCGACAGTTCCTTGAGAGTATCACGTGCTTTGCCTTCGGGAAGTTTGGACGACAGATCCTTGCAAAGCTGAATCATATCCAATGTAATCTGTTGCGTACGTTGCTTGGCCGGGACTTCGCGAATCTGATCGATCAGTCGTGTTACCAGAGGAGATACCATGTCTCCCGACATTTGCTTGCGATCCAGACGCGACAGCGACTGCACCGTGGCGTGCCGTAACGCCGGCTCATCAAAGAACGGCAACAGTCGCTTGAATGTTCGAGCATCATTTCCAGGAATGTAGCTCATGGATTTGATCGCAGATCTCCGAATCGCCGTCTCAGCATTTCTCCCAATCTCAATTTCCCCAACGGGACGAGGAGCCGGAATCCCTTTCCGCTCAAAGACAACCTTACGATCATCATCAAGAATCTTCAGCGTAAACCCATCCAAGCGTTTAAACAGGTTACCGTCCATGCGGTTGTAGACGGCTACCGATTCGATGTCGTGTTCCCATCGCAAATCGACTTGCCACCATGGATTGTTTTGGTTCTTCGTATGCGTCTGCGAACCCTTTCCGTACACCGGGTTGCTATCACCATCAACGGCGTTGTTGGCAACTCCTCCATAATCAACGGACTTTTGCTTACACGGCATTTTCAGCGCCACGTTCTCACCGCCCGACATTACTTGGACTTCGGCCAACGTCAAAGTGCGCCCCTTGCCCGGCAACTCTATCCGCACGTACCTTCCCTTCACACCTACGGCATCAGATGCAAGGCTGGTTGGCAGCTCAGCAGCGACCGAAGCAACTTTGTCGTACAAAGGAGCCCGAATGCTGTTCTCTTTGATCAACGGAATGGTTTCCAACAACGTTTGAAGTCCATCGGGCGTTTTCACAGCTTCGTCCCACGCGGCGTCTGCCGATCCTTCGGCGGTTATCATAGCCAGAGTCGCCATGCGTTTCGTTAACGGACGCTTGGCATTGGCAGCCAGCTTTGATATTGCATCACGCACGGGGCGCAACTTATCCGCAGAGCTATGGGTAACGAGATATCCCATGTCGGCGAGGACTCGATCCGCTCCGGCGCCTGGAGTTTTGTCCAAACGCGCCAGCGCTGCCACCAATTCTTTCGCGGCCGTGGTCCCATTAGCTTTTGCGAGCCCCTCAAGCGCTTCCTTCCGATAGGCGGGAACGACTCCCGGCCGTTTCAACAGTTCCGCATACACGGGCTGACTGCGGTCTGCATTAATCAGATCAGGCGTCGGAATGCGACTGACAAGATACTCCATGGCTTTGGGATTGTTCGATGCAAACGGTCGACCGCTACCGACGGCTGGCATCCAGTATCCTTCCAGTCGACGAATGGTATGCCGCAGCAAATAGTCGAGGTAATAATCCGTCGGCTGTTGTAGCACCGCCAGCGCTGCCTCCGCCGCACGCGCATCATCAAACCAACTGGCAGCCCGCACCGCTTCCGCGCGAACACGTGGATGATCATCGTTGGCTGCGGCTGTCAACAATTCGATCCCCAGATCAGCGGGCAGCATATCGCGCCAGTGACTGAGCACTCGGACGCCAGCGGCTCGACCACGAAAGTCACTCGAACCAAGGACACGCTTCAGCAAGTCGGTCGTCCATTCGTTGACGGCATTGTGATGCTGGCAAACCCAAAGTACCTCGAGTTCGTGGTGCGCGATATCTTTGTCATCAGCCATCTTTTTCAACCAACGTTTGCCCGCATCAAGCACATCGTCCGTCGGATACTCTCGTAGATGCGTTCGGACTTGTTGTCGCGTTCGATCTTCATAGGCGTCCAAACCTTCGAATATCTCATCCAGCGAACGCCCAACAATCTTCGGTCGTTCAACCAAGGGACGTTCCGGGTAAGTGATACGCCAGATACGGCCATGCGATTTATCGCGATTAGGATCGCGCAAGCTATGTTGCATATGCCCGATCAACGGATTGAACCAATCCACGAGATACAAAGCACCGTCGGGTCCAAACTGCAAATCGGTGGGGCGAAAATTTCGATCCTTCGAATACAACAGCATCGGATCAACTTCTTTGCCAATGAAACCCGAGCCCTTGTCGCTTACGTCGTGCCAGAGAATCCCTTGAACACCGATAACATTGTTGAGCAGGTAGCGCCCCTGGGCTTCGTCTGGAAAGTGCCGCGAACTGACGATCTCGCAGCCCGATGTCGGACGGACTCGCTTCGGAAAAAATTGTTCAAGCTTCTCTTGGTAACCAAATTTGAACGGGCCATAGTCAGCTTGCCCAGTGAAGGGATGATGCCGAGTCGAGAACGCTGTGCCCCAATAATTCGCTCCGCCGGATGCATCCGCAACAAAGTTCTGCCCCCAACGATCAAAGCAGTGCCCCCATGGATTCGCAAAGTTATAACTAACGAACGTCTCCAGCTTCTGCCGCGTCGGATCGAACCGATAAATACCACCGTGAGCATTCCGCTGTGGGCCCCACGGGGTCTCGACTTGCGTGTGATGAAACGTCCCTTCATGCATGTACAGGCCGCCCCCCGGTCCCCAGATGAACGCACCAATCGCATGATGGGAATCGCCACTGTCAAAACCATGAACCAAAGTGCGCCGCACATCCGCCTTACCGTCCCCATCCGTGTCTTTCAGAAATACGAGGTTCGGCTCCTGAGCCACATAGACTCCGCCATCCCCCAATTCAAACCCAGTCGGCACATGCAACTCGTCAGCAAACACTGTCATCTTGTCAGCTCGGCCGTCACCATCCTGATCTTCGAAGATCAGGAGCTTGTCGTTCGGCTTGTTCGGCGGAACAAACTGCGGATAGCTAGGCATGGTGGCAACCCACAACCGGCCTTGCGCGTCCCAGGAAAAGTTGACGGGATTTTTCAGTTCCGGCCAGTCGATCTCGCTGGCGAAAAGATTGATCTCGTAGCCGTCTGCGATGACGAAATCCTTCATCGCCTCCTCTGGCGTCTTAATGATGATCTCTTGCTTGAAGTTCGTGGGAACGTCATACAGCTCTCGAGTCGTCGAGTAATCAGGCTTCGCAGAAACCGATTCACCAGCCGCTACCGCCCAGATACGCTGATCGGAAATGGCAGCCATCTCACGCAACTTGGCTCGTTCATTTTCAATAACATACGCATCTGTGAACGGTGGATTACTATGATCCCGGCGCGAACGCCCGCCATAGATGTAATATCCATTCACCGCGCGGAAGTCGTTGTAGTGATTGAAGTTCTTTTCGAGGACTTCTTCGCGCAGCTTGCTGAGCGAATCGCTCCACGCCGCTGGCTTGCCGGTTAACGTTTGGACCATTGTGGGCGCCAATCGCCGATAGCCCGACTCGCTAAGATGAATTCCGTTGAACGTAAGATCGTCGGAATCGTCGGCGTAGAGCTGTGTCGATACAGTGAAGAGATCGACAAACGGCACTTTCATCTCTTCTGCCACCTCCCGCATCGCGGCGGTATACAACTGAAGATTCTGATTGTTCGCTTTACCATCGGGCATTCCCTTGTTCCCAATGTTCTCGTGGGCGATCGGAGAATAAAGTACCAGCTTTGGTGCCGACGTCCCGTTGTACTTCTGTGCGCGCGTATTGGTGATGAACGTCCGCAATTCATCGCGAAATGTACTCAAACCGTCCGGACCGCCAAAGGACTCGTTGAAACCAAAAAAGGCGAGCACCACATCCGCTTTGTGAAGCGTCAAATGAGAATCGGGAGTCCCAAAATCCAACGACCGCGGACGAAAACGAACTTCATCCGCAGAATAGCCAAGATTGCGAATCGAAAGGTCAAGCCCTGAACTCTGTTTCTGCAACAGCGTTTCGAAATATCCAAAATGCTGAAATCGCTCAGCCAGAGTATTTCCGATGAGGCAGATTCGATCACCCTGCTTCAGTTCGATAACACCCTCCGCGTGGCACATCACGGCCATCGCGAGCAACACAGTGGACAACACAAAGCAACGCAGAAATTTTGGCAGGTAAATCAAGACGTCTCTCCAGACGATATCGGCGGGAAGGTTTGAGAGCACTATTCTAGTTGAGTGCACAATGATTGCACACTTTAATCAACAGCTTTTTGACAGACTATGAGCCGGCGAAAGTCGCCTACTTGTGTCTTGCAACGGCCACGATTGGCTGGACAAAATTTGCAGAATGCGAAGCCACTTCGTCGACGGTCATCTCGCCTTCCTGAACCCAGATGCGATAGTTCAGTTCCAGTGGCTTGTCTTGATCCAGCTCAAATTCAAAATACGATCCAAACCGCCCATAATCCCGCTCGCTAAATCTCGACGGTTTGGGATTCTCAGGACGATCGAGATAACAAATTGTATAGCGGCTGTCATCAACAACGATGGACAAAGCATTCCACGGGAGATTCACGTGTTCCTTCTGATGGGGCCAGTTACGAAACTTCCCTGGTTCACCTTTGCCATCAGGGCGCACGTAATAAGTCAACTTCTTTGTTTTGTCGGGCACATGTTGAGTCGATCGCCATTGGAATCCTGCGTGTTGCGGATCGCCATCCAGTCGGACTGGCCCAACCAGACTTTCCAACCGCGACGCGAACTCGATCAAGTGACCGCCTTGGACAGCATAAGCCGTAATTTCGCGCGTCTCTTTGGCGAAAACCGCTTTGTCCTGTCCGTGCCAGTCAATGGCCAGCGTATGGCGACCAAGCACGGGACCATCCGTTTTGCTGAGCACTTTCGCATGCGCTTGCGTCTCTCCATTTTTGCAATGCCAGACATCGGCTTTCTTCTTGCCGCCGTCGTAGCTGATCCGGTTAAAACCGTAGAACAATCCCCGATGATGCGGAAAGAGCCCCCCGGCTCCCTTCGTCAGCAACACTTCGCCATTGGGGCTGTAGACGTGATGGTAAACCTTGTAGGTTTCCTGCAGCCGCTCCTTACTCGACCAATCCGGAGCCTCGTGCATGTAACGCAAGATTCTCTTGCCGCCATGCCTCAAAGTAACACGCTTTCCGTCGTCACCAGCCCAAGTCATGTGTATTACCTTGGCACTCCCCGGGGCGGCCACAAAATTCAACTCTTCGCCCGCCTCAATCTTTGGAAGAATAAAATGAATCTCGGACTTTGCGTTCACATCATGATTTAGCAACGACGGTTTAGTCGCCAACCCCATGAACGCGAATTCGCCAGCGCTATCATGAATCCGAACTTTTCCTTGAAACTCCTCCGACAGAGTCACCCGCACCGGCACGTTCATGGCGTCGTGCTTTGAAGTCACGGAAATTTCCCATACCGGCTGCTGCGCAAGCCCAACTGTGTTGAACAGACAGCAAATCCCAAGCAGCCCAATAGTTCGAGTCGTCATCAAAGCCTCTTTTGTTGCTGAAAAACCCAGTACTCCATTGAATCAATATCCCGCCGCGTCGCCGTCCGGTCGACGATGATCAAAACCACCTTCCAAGTGGTCGTCTCGAACCACAATCATCTCCGCACATCCTTGAATTTCGTTCGCCAACAAGGTGTGCCCCAACCCGCGAAGAATCTCCAGTGAATCTGGCGATGGCCCATGCGTCTCGTATACCAGTCGATCCGGCAACCACTGGTGGTGCACGCGAAATGCATCGACGGCTTGCTGAGCATTCATTTTAAAGTCGACGACATTCACAATGGTTTGCCAAGTCGTATTGATAATCGTTCGCCCGCCAGGACTGCCCGTCACGATAAACGGCTTGTTATCCTTAGCCACGATTGTCGGCGACATACTCGAGAGCATCCGCTTTCCGGGAGCCGCCAAGTTGGGTTGGGTCCCTATGTAACCCTTTTCGTTGGTCGTACCGGGAATCGGATTGAAATCTCCCATTTCATTGTTGAGCAAGAATCCACCGCCCGGCACTACGATCGCCGAACCATACGAATACTCCAACGTGTACGTCAACGATACCGCATTGCGGTCCTTGTCGACCACGGAAAGATGAGTCGTCTCATTGCTCTCATACGGCCATTCGAAGCTATTCGGCGTCGACTTGCTGGCCTTCGTCTCTGAAATCGTCCGAAGCAGCTTCTCCGCATAGGACTTGGAAACCAACCGCTCCATCGGTAGATCCGGATTCCATTTCGGGTCTCCAATATGTTGCGCTCGATCACAAAACGCGCGGCGCATCGCCTCGCCGTAGCGATGCAAATTCTCAGCCGACCCAAATCCAGCCGCAGCGATATCGTAACCTTCGAGAATATTCAAAGTCTCAATCACCGCGATGCCGCCCGAACTCGGTGGCGGCATGCCCAGAATTTCGTGTCCACGATAGGTACCTCGAACCGGCTTGCGACGCAACGGTTGGTAAGATTTCAAATCCTCGAGCGTCATGATCCCGCCGGAGGCTTGCATGTCAGCCACCATGAGACTGGCCGTCTTTCCCTCGTAAAAACCACGCGGCCCTGCATCGGCGATGCGCGTGAGCGACGCTGCTAGATCAGGTTGCACCCAGCGATCACCCGCCTGGTATGCCTCGCCGTTCTTCGTAAACTTCGCGAGCGACGCGGTATAATTCTCAAAACGCGGTCGCTGACGTACCAAACCCCGCGCCAATCCATCGGTCACAACAATTCCGTCTCGCGCCAACGCAATTGCCGGTTGCAATAATTGCTTCCAAGGCAATCGGCCTTGTTCAGTCCAGGCCAGATGCAATCCCGCAACCGTACCGGGAACCCCCACCGCCAGATGACTATTGTGATGACGAACTTTGTCATATTCACCGTCGACCAGCCACATATCCGCCCGGGCGGCTGCCGGTGCCGTCTCGCGAAAATCGTAACCTACGGGTTCATCACCGATCGGACGATATAACAAAAAGCCGCCGCCACCAATATTCCCAGCCGCCGGGTGCGTGACGGCCAGAGCGAACGCAGTCGCAACTGCCGCGTCGACGGCTGATCCGCCGCTCTTCAGTACGTCGCGGCCCACTTGAGCCGCTAGGCGCTCTTGCGCCACGACCATGCCGTGTCGGGCTCGCGCTGGTACCGTGGCGACTTGCCCTGCAGCCGGAACCGTCGTCACAATCAATGTGAAAACAATGACGATGGCCGTAAACGACAGATGATGTCGAGACTCAAAACCCAAAAGCCGCATTACGCATGCCCCACTTTTTCAATTTCTATTATTGCTACTCGACTGCCCGCCCAAGCCATTCTTGCAACTGCAAT
>CAYYHV010000014.1:0-8817 GCA_964471695.1 uncultured Pirellulaceae bacterium | reverse complement strand
CGTTTAGCCACCGCGCTAGTTTCACCTTGCCTACGTAACAGTTAACTAATCGTGCGGGGCTTTTCGATAATCAAGCACGTTCGACTGTAAACTCCTTAGCAAGTCGATCATAATCGCAAGCCTATGAATCGCATCTCTACACCCCTATTGCTGATCGTTGTGCTCATCCAAAACGGATACGCGCAGTCCAAAATTGACTACGGTCGTGATATCCAACCCATCCTCAGCGAGAATTGCTACTTCTGTCACGGACCGGACGCCAACAATCGCGAAGCCGATCTGCGACTGGACGACGAAGAGCAGGCTCAAGCCGCCATCGAACCTGGCGATGCCGAAGCAAGTGAACTGATGCTGCGGGTCACTTCCAATGACCCCGATATGCTGATGCCGCCGCCCGATTCGAATCGCAAGTTGACGGTTGATCAAATCGAGCAGCTACGCCACTGGATCATCAACGGCGCCAAGTGGGGAAAGCATTGGGCCTATTCGCCAATCGTCAAAACCGACTTGCCGCGAGAAAACGCCATTGATCATTTTGTCGCCGTGCGATTGAGCCAAGTCGATTTGCCCTTCTCACCCGAAGCTGAGAAGACCACGCTGATTCGACGAGTCGCCTTGGACCTGACTGGATTGCCCCCAACAATCGAGCAGATTGACGCGTTCGTGAACGATGACTCCAAGAACGCCTACGCCAATATGGTGGAGCGATTTATCGACTCACCTGCCTATGGTGAGCGGATGGCGTGGAATTGGTTGGATACGGCTCGTTATGCTGACACCAATGGGTACCAAGGTGACAACGAACGCACGATGTGGCCGTGGCGGGACTGGGTCGTGCAATGCTTTAACGACAACATGCCCTTCGACCAATTCTCTCTCTGGCAGTTAGCCGGCGACCTCCTGCCCAATGCGACCAATCCGCAGATTCTGGCAACCGGTTTCCATCGCAACCAACCCATCAACGGGGAAGGGGGGCGTATCCCGGAAGAGAACCGAGTCGACTATGTCATGGACATGGCGGAAACGACCGGTACCGTTTGGTTGGGCCTGACTTTCAATTGCTGCCGATGCCACGATCACAAGTACGATCAACTCACCCAAGTCGATTACTACAGCCTGTTCGCCTTCTTCAATCAAACGCCCATCGATGGCGGTGGCGGCAGCGGACAAATGGCTCCGACACTTCGCGTCCCCGACAAGGAACAGCAAGCGCAACTCGAGAAACTCACAGTGGCCATTGCAGCAACAACAGCAAGCCTCAAGGCTCGTCGCGAAATAGTCCTCACAAATCATAGCTCGCAGAGCAGGGCAGGGGATGGCGGAAAATCGCTCGACGAAGAAGCCACCAAGAAGCTGTTGGCAGACGACAGGGAGCACAAGCGACTTAGCGAGAAATTGAAACAGCAGACGGAAAAGCAGAAAGACCTCGATCGCTCAATCCCCAAAGTCATGGTGATGGCGGACCGGTATAAACCACGGAAAACATATCGACTGAATCGTGGCTCGTATCAGGAACGACTAGAAGAAGTCGACACCCGCGTGCCCACGGTCCTTGGCGAACTCCCCCAAGGCTCCCAACCCAATCGACTGACGCTGGCAAAATGGCTGTTCGACGAATCCAACCCACTGACCCCGCGCGTTGTGACGAATCGCTTGTGGGCACAGTTCTTTGGTATGGGTCTGGTGAAAACAACGGAAGACTTTGGAGTCCAGGGAGAACGGCCTTCGCACCCTGAACTACTGGATTGGCTCTCCGCCGAGTATCGCGATTCGGGATGGAACACAAAACATATGATTCGGCTGATCCTCAACAGCCGTACGTATCGCCAGTCGTCCAAATCGAATTCTAAACTTCAGGAACGGGACCCCGAAAACCGACTGCTGGCCAGATCACCACGCTATCGACTGCCATTTTGGATGATCCGCGATCATGCGCTCGCGGCAAGTGGACGACTGGTCAAGAACATCGGCGGTCGTCCTGTGAATACGTATCAACCGGCCGGAGTCTGGGAAGAAGCCAGTTTCGGCAAAAAGAAATTCAAATTGGACGAGGGCGATAATCTGTATCGCCGCAGTCTCTATACATTCTGGCGACGCATCGCGTCTCCCACAATGTTCTTCGACAATGCAGATCGCATGGTGTGCTCCGTAAAGACTTATCGCACGAACACTCCGCTCCACGCGCTCAACACCTTGAACGATACAACATTTGTCGAAGCCGCCCGCCTGCTGGCGACGAACGTAATCCAAAGCCACGACGATGACGACGAAAGGTTGACTGTTGTGTTTCGTCGCCTCACCTCGCGACGCCCTGACCAATCGGAGAGTCGCTTGTTACTCGAAAGTCTGTCTCGCACACGAGCACAATTTAAAGCCGACGCGGCAGCGGCTGACGCGCTGGTTCATGTGGGTAAGTCAGCGGTAGCAGCAAACCTCCCCCAAGACGAATTGGCCAGTTGGACCACACTGTGCCTCGCGGTAATGAATCTCGACGAGTCATTGACTCGTCCGTAATCACGTAAGGCTCTTCGGATCAAAAAAGCTGGATGGCAGCCGTGAGCGGCAAGTCATTAGGGCGCCAACAACTTTGCCTGGAGTGCAAACCTCTTTTCTGACAGCACTCCGTTGCTCTCGAAGGTACCCGGCCAGATTCCGCATAGTGCCGTTTTGACTCTCGTTTTACAGCCAATATTGTGATTGCTGGTCGAGGCTGCAGCCATTGGAAGAAAAATCTACTGGGAGCGCAAGATCTGGGTTCCGCGTTCGTGTTACCTTTAGAAACGAAGAATAACGAACATGAACGACTCGCCAGAAACTCGCCTCAGTTTGATAGGCCGCCTGCATGACAAACATGATGGTGATGCCTGGGGAGAGTTTGTGCAGACCTACGAGCCATTGATTCTGGCAGTGGCTCAACGTCGCGGATTGCAGCATGCTGACGCGGCCGAAGTCGTTCAAGAAGTGCTAAACCGCGTTGTGAGTACGATCGAACAATGGGATCCCGATCCAGCGAAGGGAGCATTCCGTGGTTGGCTATATCGGGTTACACGAAATCTCACCATCGACTATTTGCGACGAAATCGACGCTGGCGCACCAATGAGGCTGATTTCCAGTTTGACGAGATCCCCAGTCCGACGGCGGATGAGTCGCAAGAGTTTCGTATCGAATACGAGCGGCAGCTTTTCAATTGGTCAGCCGCGAAAGTAAAAACATCGTTCAAGTCGAAAAATTGGCAAGCCTTCTGGCTCTCGACGGTTGAAGAGAAGCCGATTGAGGACGTCGTTTCGCAGCTTGGTTTGTCGCGTGGGCAGGTCTACGTTGCTCGATCGCGCATCATGGCCCGCATTGCCTCGGTTATTCAAAAACGACTCGAAGAAACGGCTGATTTTTAGGCGGAACCGTCAAAACCGTGTTCGGAATTGCATTCATGAAACTCCACAACCATTTATCGGACGAGCAGTTCGAGTTACTACTACGGGGCGAGCCTGACGATCATCAGCTTCAGCAAGTTTCACAACACCTCGACTCGTGTGACGCGTGCCAGCAGAAGCTTGATGCGATGGCAGCCGATCCGCAACTTTGGGCCAAGGCACCTAGATTTCTCTCGGCTTCCGCCGGGTTAAATTCGACAATGAACCATGCTGCCAATGACCAGTGGACGCCCAAAGATCAGCCGAGTGACGGCTGGGAATTCGACTCCGTCTCGCAGCTTCTGGATCCACCGTCGCATCCGGAAATGCTGGGGCGCATCGGCAACTATGACGTTGAACGAGAAGTCGGTCGCGGCGGAATGGGGATCGTATTCAAAGCTTACGACACCGAGTTAAATCGACCACTTGCCGTGAAGATAATGGCTCCATGGCTGGCCAGAAATGGCACCGCCCGCGAGCGGTTTGGGCGCGAAGCTCGCGCGGCGGCGGCGATTTTACACCCGAACGTTGTTTCGATCTACGGAGTCAGCACGAAGGACAAGACGCCTTACCTGGTGATGCCCTACGTCGCAGGCCCATCGCTCCAGAGGCTGATCGATGATAACGGTCCGCTCGGAGAAAAGGATGTTGTGCGGATGGCTTTGCAAGTGTCTGCCGGTCTCGCGGCTGCTCATGCCCAGGGGCTCGTTCATCGTGACATCAAACCTGCCAACATCCTTGTCGAAGCCGACGTCAGCCGCGTGCTTGTCACCGACTTTGGATTAGCTCGAGCCGTCGACGATGCATCGGCAACCCAAAGCGGCTACTTCGTAGGAACACCAAACTATATGTCCCCCGAACAGGCTCGGGGGCAACGCGTTGACGGTCGCAGCGATCTGTTCAGCTTGGGCAGCCTGATCTACTTCATGTCGACGGGTCGCATGCCGTTTCGCGCCGAGTCGCCGCTCTGTGTCTTGAATCGCATTACGACGGATGAACCAACGAGTGTACGCCAAGTTAATAGCGATGTTTCGAAGACGCTGTCTGACATCATTTCCAGACTACTCGAAAAGAAGCCCGAGCATCGTTTTCAAACATCGAGCGAGGTGCATGATGTTTTGGAGAAGTACTTGGCCTATCTGCATCAGCCAGATATCTCTAAGCCGCCTGTTATCATCTCTCCACGTCGAAGAGAAAATCCGGCTCGATCTTCACTCACCAAGATGCTATTGGCACTAGTCGCTTTGGTAGTGATCGGCCTATTGGCATCCAACTTTGGAAAGCACGGGCTTTCCATACCATCTTTCCTGCAAGTCGCGAAAGAAACCGGTGACGCACCGCCCGAAGGCACCTTTGGCAATTCCGACGACTCAGATGAGTTAACGCTCACACAGCCACCCGCAACAGATACAAACGCGCAGCCCGCCGTCCAACCGACTGGAATCGTTGACGACGAATGGGGAACGAATGAGAATCGTCTGGATCTAGGAAGTGGTGGAATCACTCCTTCAAGTGATGCCGATTCGAAATGGAAAGAAGCGAATGCGATAAGCGAAGGCGGCGTACCCGGCAAGCTGGTAACGGTCAAGAAATCGTTCACCGGTAAGACCGTCGACGGCTACACGATCTACTTGCCTCGTTCCTATAAGAATGGCTCCAGAAGTTATCCAGTCCTCATGTGCTTGCAGGGCGGCAGCAGTGTCGGTGGCAAGGTAAGCAAAGTCGAAAAAGGGCTGCACATTCTGCTCCACAAGAGCCACGATCCGCGTACGGACCTCGCCGCTTACTTGCAGGACTCGTTCATCTTTGTTTCACCTCACATTAAACAAGGAGAGTATTACAATCATCCCACGGCGATAAAGGAAATTGTCGATGACGTGCTATCGAAGTATCGCGCCGACAAATCAAAAATCTACCTATCCGGGATCAGTCGTGGTGGTTCTGGCGTTTGGGGATTAGCATCGCGAATTCCAAAGGTTTTTGCCGCTGTGGCTCCACTAGCCGGTGGGATTCACGGTATCAAAGATGAGCGGTTGCTTGCTTCCATTCCCATGTGGGTTGCTCACAACACAGGCGATGGAGCAATCGAATTTGCCCCCGTTTCGCGCACCGTCGAGAAACTGGAGAAGATTTCGATTCCGTTTCATCGAGTCGCGGCGAACAAGAAATTGACGGCGGACGATCTTGCCCATTCAAAAGTCTTCGTTGTCGGCGAATCAAAGGATCACGATGCGTGGAGCGGCGCCTACAACAATATCGACTTCTACAAGTGGCTGCTCAAGCACCAACTCAATCCAAGCCGTTGACGCGGACTTTTTGGTTTCTTAGGCAATCGAGCCAAAAAACCAAAGTGTAGCGCAAGGAATCCGAGTCGACTTCGTGATGCTTCTGTACGCCAGCCAATCTACGAGACTGGCAAGGTCTCTGTGTTGGCGAAGACAGCCTCAGGATTTACGAAAGGTCGAAGCGATGCACAGCTCCAAACAGTTCACAGGATTTCGGATCACACTATTCCAGACGGCCTTGCTGGCGACCGCAGTCGCGGCTGCCTCAAGCATGCTCGCGTTAGGGGATGAGAAGAATAACAAGTCAGCTACACAAGCTAATGCACCAGCTGACAAGTCATTCGTAGAAACGAAAACCATTTCCGTTGGGCCCCGCGGGCTGCTTACCGTTGATGCTGATCGGGGGAAAGTCGAAGTCACGACAGGCGATCGCGATACGGTCACGTTGGAAGTGATTCGAACCGTGCCGGGCAAATACGTGCACGAGGCGGCTGAAATCCTGAAACACCATCAGACGAAGTTCACGCAAGATGGTTCTAACATCACGGTGCAAGCGAGGATCAAGCCGTTCGATCCAGGGAGCGTAAAAATCCAGGGACTGAACCTCGATCTTTCCGATGACATCCAGCGAACCATGAAGCAAGCCCTCAACCGACGGTTGCGTTCGGTTCGTTTTCGCATTTCCGTACCGAGGAATTTCAGCGCCAACCTAAAGACTTGCGGTGGCAGCATTTCGATCGCCGATCTCGCAGGCAACGTTCGCTGCCAATCATCCGGCGGAAGCCTGAAGCTCGGTCAGATCGCGGGCGAGGTTTGGGCCAAGACTTCTGGTGGCTGCATCAACTTGTCCGGTTGTCGTCGTGACGCCGAGCTACAAACTTCCGGCGGCTCGATCACGGTGGGGGACGTCGCTGGATCGACGATGGCACACACCTGCGGAGGAAGCATTCGAATCGGACGCGTTCAGGGAGTTGTTTCAGCCAGAACGTCGGGTGGCGGTATCAGCATTGCGAACGCCGGCGGCTCGGTTGAGGCGACGACATCCGGGGGTTCAATCTTCGCGTCCATCTCCGAGCAACCTCAAGACCAGTGCCTGTTGACCACGTCTGGCGGGAGCGTTCATGTCAAGTTAGCTCGAACGCTTGGACTCGATATCGAAGCAAGTGGTCAAAATGGTCGCGTCAGTGCTCCATTCATCGACCGCAAGAAGGATGGAAAATCGAAAAGCGTGCAACACATCAAGCTTAACGGGGGCGGACCCAAGTTGATTGCTCGGACGACAGCCGGGAGCGTCCGTTTCGACTATATCGACAGTCCCAAAGACTCACCAAGTTCGGCTGCGATTTCAAAAAAGAAAACAAGATAGACCTGCCTTGCCCTAACGATCAAGCAACTCATTCACAGAAAGTCAAACGATGTTCGCCAAACATAACGCAGTGACACGCACGACTCACTTGCTCATGCTCATGTCGTTCGTGCTGGGCGCTCACCATGTCCATGCTCACAACGGAGCCGTCATGACTGTCTACCCCGTGGACGGTATCACGATCGACGGAGATGTCTCAGATTGGCCAAAACATGTGGCGATTCACAAAGCCAGCCGCGCTGAATACGGTGCAGAACCTGGCAGCGCAAGCGACTTGAGCTGCCAGTTTCGCGTCGGATACAACGTGAAAGACAAGTCGCTACTCATCGCCGTCGAGGTAACCGACGACTCGACCGTCATTGATCCCAGTCTGGACAAAGCGGGTGAGTGGAACAGTCAGGATGGTTGCGAAATTTACCTCGATCGCGTGCACCTCAGAGTCGGATCGGCCGTCGAGCAGTATTCCCGCTACGGAGATCGACTCGAAGTTTACGGTGACGCAAAAAAAGATGACTTCATGCTAAAAGTCGGCAAAACCAATGGTGGGCGAGTCTATGAGTGGCGCGTGTCACTGGGTGAATCATTCGCTGTGGGTCGCTCGATTGGCTTCGACATGAGCGTCCTCGATAAGGATGAAGACGGATCGTTCACTTGGATGGCATGGGGCTCCGGAATCGGGAAACGCTACAGCCTGGACAAGGTTGGCGACTTGCTGCTGCTTCCGACCGACGAAAAGATGGGGCGAGTCGCCGGGGCGATTGAGATGGACAGTCAAGCCAAAGAAGACGAACCGAGATTCCCACCGGTGGCGATTCAATCGCTGACCACGCCTGCCATGTGGACTCGTTTAGCATGTGATGAATCGGGCAACTATGCGATGCAGCTCCCCGTCGGTTCGTATATCGTCAGCCCCGCAGACACAAGTCGACTCCGCGTAATTGAATCAGATCATGTTCACTTTCAGGTGAATGCGGGGCACGAAACCAACAGCGGCCTGCTCAGGGTATCGAGGCTGGAAAAACCAGATTTGATCAAAACTGAAGGTCTATTGCACCATCAATCGGTCGACTTCGACGACGTTGATCATTTCGTCAATGCGTACATGCGGCACTACCAGATCCCTGGCGTCTCACTGGCCATCATCAAGGACTCACAGGCGGTTTTCCACGCAAATTATGGCATCAAAAACGCAGTCACGAAAATTCCGGTGGATCGTGACACAGCATTCGAAGCCTGTTCGCTGACCAAACCCGTTTTCGCATTTGCGGTCAATCGACTTGTCGAAAAAGGCATCCTGGAGTTGGAGACTCCTTTGCATAAGTACCTGCCAGAAGTCCCAGGTTACGAAGACATCCTGCAGGATGAACGGCACAAACAGATTACCGCTCGACACGTGCTGGTACATCGAACAGGATTTCCCAACTGGCGGAACGGCAAGCTCACCATCAACTTCGAACCGGGCACGAACTACGGTTATTCAGGAGAAGGGTTTGAGTATCTGGGCTCCATTGTCTCGCATCTCACGGGGAAGAGTCTGTGTGAAGTCGTGGAAGAGGAAGTCTTCGAGCCGCTCGGAATTGACAACTCGTATCTGGTTTGGGGAGACACGCTTGCGGAAAGAACGGCGACCGGACATGTCGGCGGAGCCAATCCGATTTCTAAATCCAAAACGAGCGTACCCGGGATGGCCTACAGCCTTCCCTCTGATGCATCCAACTATGCAAAGTTGCTCATCGCCATTCTTCAGCGAAAGGG
>CAYYHV010000013.1:33003-36842 GCA_964471695.1 uncultured Pirellulaceae bacterium | reverse complement strand
GCGCATCGCGGCGCGATCGAATCGGATGGTCGCACGTTGGCGGTTTTGCCAGGTGGGCTGACCCATGTCTATCCCAGCGAGAACAAAGAACTGGCGTTCGACATTTCTCATCAAGGGGCTCTTATCAGCGAGTCACCGTCGATGACTCCGATTTCACGTGGCTCTTTTCCGCGACGCAATCGAATTGTGACCGGCATGTCTCTCGGCGTGATTGTGGTTGAAGCGGGTGATCGCTCGGGCGCTCTCCTGTCGGCTCGACACGCGATGGAGCAGGACCGCGAGGTATTTGCGGTGCCTGGTCCGGTAGACAGTCGAGTTTCGCGCGGTTGTCATGCATTGCTGCGTGATGGGGCTCGGTTGGTTGAAACAGCCGATGATGTGTTGGACGAGTTAGGGCCGCTCGTTGAGTCGGCTGCTCGAGTCACCGGCGAAACGATTCACCATCCGGCGGAACTCCAGTTGAACGAACAAGAGCAACAAATCTTGCAGCTCGTTCAAACGACTTCGACCAACATCGACGAAGTGGTACGTGATTCTGGATTGCCGGTGGCCAGAGTATTGGCAACGTTGAGTGCGTTGGAGATGCGTCGGCTGATTCGCAGGGTAAGTGGAAACACAGTGATTAGAGCGTAGGCAGCCTAGCTTGCCGACGTTGACTGCGGTTGCCATTCAGCCAGTCCGCTTGATGCATTGCTGGTCATCAACGAATTGGACGCCCACCGGCTCGCTGATGATAGGGGAATGATCGCCAAGCCGCGTCCTGATTCTGGAAAAATCATTCGATGTAAAGCTTGTAGTAATCGTTAGATGCGCTGATTGATGGTGAAAAATGCGCATTAATCTGTACGGATCTGTGCCGTGGACGTCACTACTACAAGTACAGGCCGCAACCGTGGCTTCGTTGATCGCTCATCTGCTGGAACAAATTAAGTACACGAGGCTTGGGACATGCGTCTTACTCTGCGAACACTGCTAGCCTATCTCGACGATATTCTGGAACCGGGTGACGCCCAGGAACTGAAAGAGAAGATCGACGAAAGCTCCTATGCGACGGGTTTGGTTCATCGGATTCGATCTTCGATGGGACGCTTGCGGTTAAGTTCGCCACCAGTTGTTGGCAAAGGCATGGGAGTCGATCCTAACTCGGTCGCCGAATATCTGGACAATACCCTGCCGGTCGATCATGTGCCGGAGTTCGAGAAGGTTTGTCTGGAATCGGATTTGAATCTCGCAGAAGTCGCTTCGTGTCACCAAATTCTGACTTTGGTGTTGGGCGAACCAGCGGATGTAACTGAGCGAATGAGACAGCGCATGTACTCGGTGACAACGACGGCTCCAGTCCGCGTTGAGGGTACAGACCGGTTTCGCCGAGTGGATGAGGCGGTACGGCAGACTGCCCCCGACCCTGCTGTTGCGACGGTTACGCCGTCTCGACGCAAATCTCGATCTGAGCGTAAGGAATCTGAATCGGAACCCATGTCGTTGATGCCATTGGCGCTGACACTGTTAGCTGCATTCGGATTGGCTATGCTGGGCTTGATGACATCAGGTTGGGTTGGCGGTGGTCAAACTGAGGTCGCACAAAATGATTCGACGCTGCCGCCGGTTAGCAACGTGGCACCGTCTGTGATGGCGAATCCTGTGACGCCAGAATGGCCTGCAGCGCCGGCGGTTCAGGCGTCACCTGAAGTGGTCGCTGCACCATTGGATCGCTCGGCTCAAATGGCGCCGCCGACTGAATCCTATCCCGTAATCGACGCGGCTCCACCGATCGAAGCCGATTTTGTGCCCGAGGCTCCTGCGCAGGTTCCTCAACATGAGTTCGATGTCGCCCATTCATCGGCGGCAACAGTGCCTCGCGAATCGACTCCTCCTGATTCTCTGGCTATGACGGATCCCGTTCAGCCTGAAGAAGTCATGATCAGGCCGCCGGCGGTTAAGGAGACGCCTGAGAGTTTCGTGACTCCTGAAGCATCGGGAGAAAGCGTCCAGCCAATTTTAGAAACCATCAACGAAGTCCCGCAGTTCTCAGCGGTTTCAGATCCGGTTCCTGAGTCACCGTCGGTAGACATGTCCGATTCGACGGGGCGCGAAAGCGAATTTGTGGTCGAAGATGAGCTGCCTGGGACAGAAGAGTCCCCGGTGTCCCGTATGGCGGTTTTGCCGTCTGGTAGGGTCCCGCGAACGGTAGCCAGTCCGGCTCCTGTTCCGCCGGTTGCGATACCTGAACCTCTGGTTTCTGACCCTGAACCCGAACCGATGGCTTCGGATTCGGATGTAGGAGACCTTGAACCGCTGACGGTTGTGGAGTTGGAGACTCCGGCGGAACCGACGACAACGCCAGCCACAGAAATGCCAGCCGCAACCCCCGCAACCGAAGCCGTCGTTGCCGATGCGGGGACGGTTGAGGTACCAAAAGTCGTTGCTGACACCGGCGAGGAACCGCAGTCGATTGTTGTCGGTCGCAACTTGCGGGAAGACCATCCGCTGGCTTTTTGGAATGGCGAAGAGCAGACATGGATGCGAATGCCCGCTCGGGGATCGCTGGAGATTGGGATGCGGTTCCGCAGCCTCCCAACGTTCCGCCCCCAATGGTTGTTGAGCAACGGTTTGGAATTAACGATGGGCGAAGATGTCGACATGCAGATTGCGCCGCCGATGGATGATGGGACGCCTGTGATCCAATGGGGGCGGGGTCGCGCGACAGTCGCCGGAATGGGGCAGGAGCCAGCCCGAATTGGATTAGAATTTGGCAATCGAAGCATGGTCGTGGTGCTGGGCGATGCACACAGCATGTTTGCGATTGAAGAAGTCGTGACGAGAAATGCAGGGACCGATCCGCTGGAGGCGGATCGTCACTCGGTGATGCAGTTGTTGACGCTGAGCGGTGACGTCACGATTTACGAAAATGGACGTGACCCACAAGTCGTGCGTTCTGGAGAATCCTGGCGAGCCATTGATGGGAGGACTCCAAAGTTGATCAAAACCAGGAGTGTTCCGGAGTGGGCTCGAGCTCAAAAGACGCGAGACATTGACAAGGCGGCTCGGTCTGAGCTGGAACCAATGTTGCGCTCCGATCGTTCGCTAACCTTGTCGTTGATGGAAGCCAGTCAGCATCGGCGAACCGACGTCCGCTCGTTGGCTGCGAGGTGCCTAGCATCACTGGACCGTTTTGATCCTGTGATCGAGACTTTGGGCGATCGAAAGCAGCACGCACATTGGACTGAGCATTATGATCAGCTCGCGTCGGCTGTGGACCGCGATCCAAGTTCGGCCCAGCGAGTCCTGGATGCGATGCGACGAACGCAAGGCAATGACGCGGCCCGGATTTATCGCATGATCTCGGGGTACAGCCCCAAGCAGCTCAAGAAGAACGCGGCGGCTCGATTGGTCGACGGTTTGGACAACGAGTCGATGGAGGTACGGGTTGCCTCGATTGAGACGCTGAAAAAAGTGACTGGAATGTCTCTGTTCTATTATCCGTTTCGTCCGCTGGCTCAACGACAGACGGCTGTCAAAAATTGGCAGCGTCGGCTGGAAAAGGGCGAAATCGTGTATAAAGACCAGCCCTTGATGATCACCGAATAGCTCAAATCGACGAATTGTGCGTTTGGCGGCTTCGTTTGAGGGCCGGCGACTAGGCTTCTTGGTCGGTCGCCAAACGCAATTAAGTCCCGATATGCTATGTATTTAGGGCTTCTTTTGCGTTTGTCCCCACTTATCGGGGGCGGTAGAATAACACGCAGCTAATTACTTCTCTGAATGCTTGGGGGAACGATGCAGGTCAATATTTCGACGCGACACGGACATCTTGCGACGGAAACTCAAAAGAGAATCGA
>CAYYHV010000013.1:19070-32993 GCA_964471695.1 uncultured Pirellulaceae bacterium | reverse complement strand
TTTCTTCGCTGGACGTAACGGTCGATTTGGACAAGTCGGATAGTCCCGACGTGGAGCTGCTGCTCCATATGGACGGGACATCGAATTTTGTATCCAAAGCGACGGGCGCGAACGGAAAGCTGATAGGTGCGGTCGAAGCCGCACTTCAAAAGCTTGAAGAACAGGTAAAACGTTACAAAGAGAAACAAATCGACCAACACCGAGGGAGCCGGCCAGCATTTGAATCGCCGGAACCCGTTGAGTCTGATGAAGATGATGACGAGACCGCGGAATAGTTTCACGCGACTCCATTTTCGTAGGCTGATTGGTCAGAAGAAGTCGCTGGCGTTGTCAACGTCGGTACATCGAGAAAGGAACATATACGGATGAAATTCGCGGACTTTATTTGCGACAAGGCGGTGATTCCCCGCTTGGCAGCGGAAGACAAATCGTCGGTCATTACTGAAATGGTGGATTCGCTTGTTGCCGCAGGCGGAATTTCGGCTGATAGTCGAGACGGAATTATCGAAGCCATCATGAATCGTGAGGAACTTGGGAGTACTGGAATCGGGCGTGGAATCGCCGTTCCTCATACCAAGCACGATAGCGTTGATAAGCTGGTTGGCACCGTCGCGATCAGCGAAGAGGGTGTGGATTTCAACAGCCTCGACGGTGAAAAAGTCAATTTGCTCTTTTTGTTAATCTCACCGCCGGATCGTCCTAAGGACCACCTCCGCGCTCTAGAGAATATTTCGCGTCAACTCCGTGACGATACTTTCTGCCGGTTCTTGAAACAGTCGAAGGACGTCAAAGCCGTTAAGCAGTTGCTTGAAGAAGCGGATGATAACCAGTTTGTGTCTTAGAGTCGCTGGGAAGCTTCCAACGGCTTGACCAAGTGCCCTGCAGACTTTCGCAGGACAATTTCAGAGTGGCGAACACTTTGGAGTGACACCCGTCGAGCGGGTTTAACCAAGGCGACATGGCTGGAGTATCTATGAACGAGCAAGTGGCAATCCAGACGGTGAAAATTGTAAATCCGCAAGGATTACATGCCCGTCCTGCCAACATGTTTGTACGTTGCGCGAGCGAATTCCAATCGGCGATCGAGGTCATCAAGGATGGTGAGCGGGTCGATGGGAAGAGTATTCTCGGCGTACTGACTCTGGTCGCAGAGCAGGGCACCCAGCTTGCGATTGAGGCTCGGGGCCCGGACGCAGACGATGCAATAAAAGCACTTGCCGAGCTGGTATCGGCAGGTTTTGAGGAGATGGAAACGTAGTCGTTCCGATCGCTTCAACCATGATCGGCAACGACGAATCATGTGGCGTACAAAGAAAACAATTTTGAATGTTGGTTGTGGTCCCGCCAAAAGTGCTGGAAGACCCGACCCATTCGATACCAAATTAGAAAACGGATTTAATCACCGATTGCGAAGCTGACAATGGGTCAGGTGTCGGTTGGTTAATCCTACAACAATGCAAACAATTACGGGCATCGCGGTCTCGCCGGGCATAGCCATCGGTCGAGCAATGATTATCGATAAGCAACGGTTTCGCATACCGTTGCGTCGGGTCGCCGCGTCCCAATTCAAAGACGAACAAGCTCGGTTCGTTGCGGCCCAGAAGGCCGCAGGTGAAGAGATTCAGCGCCGCTACGAATCCGTGACGGCTGAGTTGGGCGAGCAATATGGAGCCATCTTTGCGGCGCATCTTCAGATGCTGCGAGATCCTCAGTTGACGGAGGGAATCTTCCGTTTCCAGGAAGCCGAGACATGTTCGATTGAATACGCCGTCAGTCGGATTCTGCGAGATTATGCCAAAGTCTTTAAGCAGTCTGGCAATCGGTATATGGAGGAACGAGCCAACGATGTGTTGGATATCGAAAAACTGTTGCTTGCCGAACTGCTGGGGCGGCGCCAACTGGACTTGTCCAAGTTGGATTCGCCGGTCGTATTACTCGCTCATGGTCTGACGCCGAGTGAGACAACCAAACTGGACCGGGAGAAGGTGCTTGGTTTTGTTACGGAGACCGGTGGAGCGGGCGGTCATGTGGCGATTGTGGCCGAGGCGCTGGAAATTCCTGCGGTTGTTGGGCTGGGTGACATTCTCAGCGATATCAAATGGGGTGATACGGTCATTGTAGACGGCAACCATGGTCGGTTGGTGGTCGATCCGGATGAAGTGACTTTAGCGTCGTATGAAAAGCAACTGTTGGCTCGGGATCAACGAGTCGTCGAGCTATCGTGCTTGCGAGAGATGCCCGCCGAAACTGTTGACGGCGAACGCATTCAATTGCTGGCAAACATTGAATTCCCCCATGAGGCTTCGCGCTGTCTGAATCGCGGAGCGGAAGGTATCGGGCTGTATCGAACCGAGTTCCTGTATATCGGAACGACGGAAGAGCCATCGGAAGAAGACCAATACGCGGCTTATCGCAAAGTCGCTGAATCCGTGGGTGAGCTCCCCGTCGTCGTCCGTACACTGGATCTCGGTGCGGACAAACTGGCAGCCACAATTGACCATCACGAAGAGCGAAACCCGTTTTTGGGATTGCGCAGTATCCGGTTGTCGCTTCGTTACCCAGATATGTTCCGCCGTCAGTTGCGAGCCATCTTGCGAGCGAGCGTACATGGTCAATTGCGATTGATGTTTCCGTTGATCAGTACGCTGGGTGAGTGGAGGGCAGCGAGAGCCATCCTCAGTGAAATTCGTGAGGAATTGCGAAGCAAAGGAATTCCTTTCGATCCGAACATTCCGATCGGGATGATGGTCGAAGTCCCGTCCACGATTATTATGCTCGACCGATTTTTGAATGAAGTTGATTTTATCAGCATCGGTACGAACGACCTCGTTCAGTACGCGCTGGGGGTTGATCGCAGCAACAAGGACGTTGCAGGGCTTTATAGCAATGCGGACCCAGCCGTATTGCGGCTGATTGAAATGGCTGTGACGTCGTCGAAACAGCACGATATACCCGTATCGCTGTGTGGTCAGATGAGTGCGAACCCAATCTACACCATGTTGTTGTTGGGGATGGGTTTGCGCACGCTGAGTGTGCCGCCAGTTGCGATTCCCGAAATCAAGAAAGTATGCCGAAGTGTGACACTTGAGGATTGTCGCCGAGTGGCAAAAGGTGCGACGCAGTTGGAAAGCGCCTTGGAAATCAGAACGTTTTTGAAGGAAGAATTACGCAAGTCGGCTCCTGAGTTTGCGCCCCAGACGTAGTTTCGTCGGTAATGGCAACGGGAGTCATATGTCAGTTTCGTAACCGCTGTGTGCCATCAGGGCACGAACCGGCGGTTTGTTAATCCAAAAGTGAGTAATGCGATGATACGGCAACGTGTACGTATCCGATTTCGAAAGGAAGGAGACCTGCGACTGATAGGTCACAGGGACCTTGTGCGCACAATTGAGCGCTCTTTGCGCCGCGCCAGGGTCCAGTTGAGTATGTCCGAAGGATTTCACCCGAAGGCTCGATTGAGCTTTCCGCTGGCCTTGTCGGTCGGCGTTGCGGGTGTCGATGAGGTGATGGAAGTCGACTTTGGCGAGTCTGTTGAACGGGAAGCCTTGACCGAACTCTTGAAGGGTGTTTTTCCACCCGGCTTGGAGTTGCAGAGTCTTGAGGTCCTTCCCGAGGGCACCCCGAAAGCCCAGGTGGCTCGCGTCGTTTACCATGTCGATATCCCTTCTGAGTTGCGAGAAAAGACCACAACCGCCATCCAACTCCTGCTTGATCAGGAAGAGTGTTGGATTGAGCGTCGTAACAAGAAGGTCGACCTCAAAGAAGATTTGATCTCCCTGGAATTGGCAGACGGTTGCCTGCGACTGGAACAAAAAACGTCGCGCACTGCGACGGCCGGTCCCCGCGACTTTCTCAACTATCTCGGCATTGGTGATATCGAGCATCAAGGTGCTTGTATCAGCCGAACTGAAGTGACACTCAGCGCAGCCACAACATGAGTTCTACATCAACACCACAACGTAGAAGATCCCGTAACAACAATTCATCTCGACAGGAGAAGACTCAGTCACCAGGCCGCAAGGAGATGCTGGTCAATGTGGCACAAGCCGAAGAATGTCGTATCGCCGTCGTCGAAGACGGAGAGCTTGAAGAGCTTTACGTTGATAGAAAGAGCCAGGACAATCTGGTTGGAAATATCTACAAAGGCCGTGTCGTAAATCTCGAACCGAGTATTCAAGCCGCCTTCGTTGACTTTGGAGTCGGACGAAATGGCTTCCTGCATATTAGCGACGTCGAGTCTCAGTATTTTCGGCAGGGTGGATATGATCCTGACAAACCCATCGAGCCGGCGGGTCGTGGTCGTCGCGACTCGAAGAGCGACGAATCCAATAATAATCGTCGACCTCGTCGCAAGCCGCGACCGGGCGATCGTCCCCGCATCAAGCCTCCGATTCAGGAGCTTTTCAAGCGTGGCGACGAAGTCCTGGTGCAGGTAATCAAGGAGGGTATTGGAAATAAAGGTCCGACGCTATCGACTTATATCAGTATCCCCGGTCGATATCTGGTTCTGATGCCAGCGCTAGGTCGAGTCGGGGTCTCCCGGAAGATTGAAGATGACGACGATCGACGTCGGCTGCGAAAGATCCTGCTTGAGTTGAATCCACCGAAGGGGTTGGGGTTCATCGTGCGAACAGCCGGCGTGGAGCGGACGAAGCAGGATCTCGCTCGTGATCTCTCGTATCTGTTGCGGTTGTGGAAGGTTATCGACGGCCGAGTCAGAAAGCAGTCATCGCCATGCGATATCTATGAAGAGAGCGACATGATCATTCGCACGATTCGTGATATCTGTAATGACGATGTTGATGCGATCTGGGTTGACGAAAAGGAGTCGTACGAAAAGGCACGGGAGTTCCTGCAATTCGTTATGCCCAAGTTCGTAGACCGGTTACACCTCTATGAAGACAACGAACCGTTGTTTCATAAGTACAAGATTGACAATTCCATCGCGCAGATTAACCAGCGAACTGTACCGCTCAAGAATGGTGGCTCGATCGTCATCGATTCGACCGAAGCACTCGTTGCGATTGACGTGAATAGTGGCAGTTTTCGAACGGACGAATCGGCTGAGGAAACGGCTTACCAGCTGAATATGGCTGCTGCCAAAGAGATTGCCCGACAACTGAGGTTGCGCGACCTTGGCGGTGTGATTGTGAATGACTTTATCGACATGCGGAAAGAGCGGAATCGTCGTAACGTCGAACGCTGTCTGCGTGACGCGGTGCAACGGGATCGAGCTCGGACCAAGATTCTCCGCACAAGTCCATTTGGCTTGATCGAGATGACGCGTCAGCGAATCCGTCCAAGTCTCAAGCGATCCGTTTTCATGGACTGCCCGTGCTGTACTGGCAAGGGATTCGTGAAGACCGCTGAGAGTATGTCAATCGAAGTCGTACGCAAGCTGATGTTGGCTCAGGAGGATTCCCGAGTCGCAACGGTAACGATCAAAGTTCATGAAGAAGTCGCGACGTATTTGAACAATCAGAAACGTCGTGTACTGAGTGAACTGGAAGAGAATGGCGAAATGACCGTCCAGATTCGCGGAAGCGAGTCGGTTTATCCCGAGCATCTTGCCATGGAGTGTTTCAATGGCAAAGGTGACCAGGTGACCTTGGATGCGTGACCTTCGGGTACTACCGTTGGAATCGCTAAAATCGACATAGGTTAATATCGCAAACTGACAAATAACTGATCGTTTTGATCGTTATCTAGTTGCGAATCAGGAATGTTTGAATAGCTTTGGGGTGTCAGGGGGATTCGCGGTTTTACTGCGATAAGTCTCCTTGGCAAAAAACCACTTTGGAAGCAGGTCGGGCATCGTGAGATGCTCGACTTGTTTCATTTTGGGGTTCGCTGGCAATTGGTGCCGGTTTTTCGGCGGTAGTTGTCGCTTCCACGCCGAATTCTGTGGCTAAATCCGCATATTTGCCTGTTCTTTGGGCCAAGTGAGGGCTGTATATGGCCCGATATTTTGCTAAATTGAGGGGCTCGAACATATCCGCTCGAGCTCGTAGTGAGTCGAGTGTCCTCTATTGTTGCGGAATAACGATGTACGCGATTATCAAAGAAGGTGGCCGGCAGTACCGGGTGGAAGAAGGCAAAGAGCTCGATATCGAATATCGAAGTGAGGCCAATAAGGGTGATACGCTGACTTTTGAGAAGGTCTTGGCCATTTCTCATGATGGCACGATCAACCTGGGCAAGCCTGAGGTATCTGGTGCGAGTGTTTCCGCTGAAGTGCTGGGCGTGAAGATGGGTCCCAAGCTTGTGATCCAGAAATTCCGTCGTCGTAAGAACTCGCGACGCAAGACCGGACATCGCCAAATGTTCACGACGGTACGAGTAGGCAAAATCAGCGGCTAATCCTTTCTGGGGAGAAGCATGTCCACAACATCGGTTGGTCGATCAAAGAGAATGAAGGGGTTAGGCCACCGGTTGGTTGCACACCGCGGCAGTCCCTCGACTTACCCGGAGAATACCCTACCGGGCATCGAAGCTGCCGTTGAATCAGGGACTCGTTGGTTCGAAGTGGATGTTCAATTCACTTCCGATTTTATTCCGGTCGTTTACCACGACGACACGCTATTGCGTGTATCCGGTGCGGACGAATCCATTCTGGAATCTCCGCTATCTCGGCTCCGAGAATTGAACGCTTCTTATCCTGAGAGATTTGGGGACAAGTTTGCTGAAGTGCCGATCATTACGCTTGAGCTGTTGTGGCACAAACTGAGCAAATGGGACGACGTTCAGATTTTCCTCGAAGTCAAGAAGCACTCGCTTGAACATTTCGGTCGTGAGCCCGTTATGAACGCATTGCTCAAATCGATTGAGGAGCATGGGCTTGAGGATTCAATCGGAGCCATTATCTCTCGAGATGACGGAGCCATGGTCTACGCACGAGAGCGTTCTGGGCTTCCCATAGGTTTTGTGTTGCCGGAGTATTCGGAGAAGTATCGAGCACGCTGTCAGCGATACGTTCCTGATTATCTCTTCGTCAAATCGACGCGTTTGCCGACTGAGTCTGCGGAGATTTGGAAGGGCAATTGGAAGTGGGTTGTCTATACGGTCAACGACCCATCCGAAGCGGAATCATGGTTCGAGCTCGGCATTGATATGGTGGAGACGGATCAGATCGACACCATGATGGATCACTTTCGAAACTGGGATCTGGAATCCTAGGTCGCCCGGCCAGTCCGCTGCATTACGATCAAGCATAGAGGCTCGGATTCCTGCTCATGCGATGAATCGCTTTTGGGCTTCACCTTCCGCCTGCGTTGGTGTCTCATTCACGCATCCGCGCAATTTGACTTGATGGAGTAAGCCATGGCGACTGCCGAATGTGACTCGTGCGATGTGCTTGTTGTGGGAGGTGGGATTCATGGAGTCGGCGTGGCGCAAGCCGCGGCTGCAGCGGGATACCGCGTTGTGCTGTTGGAACAACGCGACTTGGCGTTTGGGACTTCCAGTCGCTCGAGCAAGCTGATTCATGGCGGATTGCGGTATCTCGAATCCGCGGAGATCAGTCTGGTTCGCGAAAGTCTGAGAGAACGCGAACTGCTCATCAAGATTGCCCCCGATCTCGTGCATCGTCAGGATTTCTATCTGCCGGTTTATCAAGAGACCTCGCGTCGTCCGTGGATGATGCGAGTCGGATTGTCGGCCTACACGATTCTGGCGGGGCTCAAGTCGTCAACGTGGTACCGAAGTGTTCCGGAAAGTGAGTGGGGGCAGCTGGATGGGCTGCGTACGGATGGGTTGCAACACGTATTCTGCTATTCGGACGCCCAGACGGACGATGCGGCTTTGACTCGAGCCGTCATGCGATCCGCGGAATCACTCGGCGCGAAGTTGATCGTTCCCGGCGAGCTGACGTCAATCGAGATTCACTCGGGCGACTGCTCAGTCGAATATCTTCATGAAGGCCAGGTCGTCAATTGTAGGGCGAAGGTTGTTGTAAACGCGGCCGGACCATGGGCGAATCATGTTTTGTCATGTGTCACGCCTGAGCAAGCCGACTTTCCTGTCGATAACATTCAAGGCACACACCTTGAGTTGCCTGGGGAAGTCACACGGGGGTGTTACTACGCAGAGATGCCATCGGATGGTCGTGCGTTCTTTGTTATACCGTGGAAGGGTCGCACGATGATCGGCACGACGGAGCACGCATTCGATGGCGACCCGGCTGAGGTTCGTGCACTGGATGAAGAAGTCGACTACTTGATCGAAGGATATCTCCACTACTTTCCCAATCGAGATACCACGGTGCTCGATAGGTGGGCTGGGTTACGCGTGCTACCGAAAGCGCAGGGTGCCGCGTTCAAGAGATCGCGCGAGACGCAGCTTCCGGTGGATGACCGTACGTCGCCTCGTTTACTTTCGATTTTTGGAGGTAAGCTGACGGGCTATCGCGCGACGGCGCTGAAAGTCATGGATAAACTGGCCGTGAGTCTGCCTTCGGCAAAGCGAAAAGCCCTCACATCGGAGCTGACACTGCAGGGGTAACTGCCTTGTGGCACAATCACGGTGTTGGTGAGGTCTCTGATTTCGTTTCGGGCTTGGTCTTTTGCGATGCCACGTGTTTGCCGAGCTTGGAGAGTTGGCCGGTGAGAACCTTGTCAACAGCTGGTGCGATCGCATTCAGATTCTGAAAGGAAGCGCCGACGACGTTGTAAGTCAAAGTCAACTTGCTCTTTCCATCGACTTCCTTAAAACGAAACATCATTGCTCCATGGACTCCCATCGGTTGGAGTGGACCCAAGCCACCATGCAGCGTGAGAGTCTGGCCGGGTTGGTGGTGCACGATCTCCAAGTGGCGAACGAAGCCACCGTCAGGCAGTTTTTCGTACATGCACTTTCGTTCGAGATCCATCGAGAGGTTGGCGCCGTTGCCCGAGTGGGAGTGGTCGCCCCCCCACCATTCTCCAAAGTCCGTGATCATTGTGGCGTAAGCTGACTTGGGACTCGCCTCCAATCCCTGTGATATGACGATTTGAAAACCTTCCTTGGAGCTCTCCTTGACTTCACTCTTAACACTGCTAGGGAATAATAGAGCGGAGATGGCTGTGGCAATTAGGATGCGTATCATACTTGGCTTCCTCGAGTGGTTGCATTCGGACGGCGAATTGGGGCAAATCCTCTGGCCCACGACGATGACATAAACTGAATGCGAAATCAAATATGTTTAGCTTGCTCGTAGCTGGTCCGCTGCTTGGTGTGGCAACGTCAATTCTGGCAATGGTTATCTTGCTCAGGTCGCGTCTTGAGTATCGGGCAAAAGCGATTATCGTTCTCTTCGCCGCGATTGCTTTTCTCGGTCGACCCTGTTTGCTGCTGGTCAGCTACTACTTGATGTCGAATCCGCTCAGTTACGGTCAGTTCGCTTGGTTGTTGACCATCGCCTATCTCGTGATTGAGTTCGCCAGTTATCTGATGTTTTTGGTAGTCGCATTTCAAATTGCCAAGTTGGCGGCTTCGCCAATTTCATCGGTACAGGATGGCGAGAAGGGAAAGGAAACTGAGGTTGCCGGTCGCGTCTGGTGTACCAAGACGCTGTCGGCTGTCGCGAAGCACTCTACGTTGCGCCGACGCGAGTGGGCGTTCCTTGTTGATATTTTGCCTGGTTTGATTTTTCTGCTGATCTACGCCAACTTCGTTGGGTTTTTCAACGTCATTGGCAGCCGTCGGATTACAACTGAAGGGACATTCTTCATTTCGTTCGTCGCTCTGATAGGGTTGTATATCGTGGTAAAGGACTGTTTCTTCGGTATCAGTATTGGGAAACGAGTTAGTGGCTGTCGCGTAGTCGATTATGAAACAGGCAAGCCCATTGGGCTCTTTCAGTCGCTGCTGCGAAACATTCTGTTGCTTATACCGTTCGCGTGGATTCTCGAATTTGTCGTGATCCTGTTGCAGAAAGATCGCCGGCGCATAGGAGATTGGATCGCGAATACGATCGTCGTCAAGGGACCGCCCAGTCGAATCGATGGCGTCGAAGTCGTTCTGGAAGCGACTCCTGTCGCGGAAAGCGAGTTCAAGCATCCTCTGGATTGAGCTTCGAGCGAAGGCTGCTCGCGACGTACATTGACGGGATGCACAATTCTAAAAATGACACATTTGTCCTAGCAATTGATCAAGGTTCGCAATCGACAAGAGCAGCGTTGTTTTCCACGCGTGGCGAGTTGCTTGCGTTGGAGCAAATCCCGGTTTCCCACCGAAAATTCAAGGACGGCCGAATCGAGCAAGATGGTCAGGAACTACTCGAGAGTGTTCTAGGCGCGATCGACCAAGTCCAAGAGGCTGGCTCCGATGTCGCCGCCGCGGGAATGGCAACGCAGCGATCCAGCGTCGTCGCGTGGAATCGTCATTCTGGGGTACCGATCTCACCGGTAATCAGTTGGCAAGATACGCGAGGCCGTGACTTGATCGAACAACTTGACGCGGCGACGCGAAGTGAAATTCAACGTCGTAGTGGCTTGCCCGTTTCGGCTCACTACGGCGCAACAAAACTCAAATGGCTGACGGAGCAGCCCGACGTGGCTCGTTTAATCGCGTCCGGCGATTGCGTCGTGGGACCGCTGGCTGCATTCTTGCTTGCAAACTTGATTGACTCTTCCGACGAACCCCAAGTGGATTATGCCAACGGCGGAAGAATGCAGCTCATGAACCACGCGACCTTGGAGTGGGACGAGTCTTTGCTCAAGTTATTCGGCATTTCACAAAACGTGTTGCCGGTGTTGCGACCCAACGAATTTGTTTATGGCGAATTACGTGGCACATCGGTTCCGCTGGTCGTTATGCAGGGCGATCAAACCGCGGCCGTCCATGCGTCCGGAGAGTTGGGGCCAGGGATAGCGCATGTGAATCTTGGAACCGGCGGCTTTGTGTTGGTTGCCGAGCCACAGGGGGAAACTGAACGCGATGAGAGATTCTTGCGCTCGATTGCTGCAAGTAATGTGGACTCGTCGACCTTTGTGATTGAAGGCACAGTCAACGGAGCCGGAGCGGCTCTCAGATGGGCCGAAGAGCGGCTTGGCGCGTCGGAAGGCTACTCCGCTGCAAATATGGACGAGTGGCTTGGCGAGGAGCCTGAACCTATCGTTTTTCTGAATTGCGTTGGTGGATTAGGTTCACCGATTTGGAGCCCGGCAGGTTGTTTTGACTGGGAGAACGTTTGGGTGGATTTTTCCGGTCAGGAAGTTGCAAACCCTTCTTGGGTGAGCGCGATGTGTGCGGTTGCCGAGAGTATTCTGTTTCTTATCAATATCAACTTAGGCTGCATGCGGAGGATGGGGTGTCGCGTAGGCCGGATTCGGGTTAGTGGCGGGTTATCGAGGTCGGACATATTTCTGCAACGATTGGCAAGCTTGACGGGATGCGAAGTGGAACGTGCGGTCGAAGTCGAGGCGACATTGTGTGGTGTCGCTCGTATGGCTTCCCATTGGCTCGCTGAGTCCACTGGTGGTTGGCCAGAGCCTCAGAGTGGTCAAACGATTCAGCCGGCTGAGCTGGCGGATACTGCGCAGCTGAGGCAGCGCTACGATGTCTTTTGTGATCTGATTGAGCGTGCCAACTAACGGCGCCCAAAAAATAGTCTTGGGATTTTTTAGATTTGTGGGCTCGTAATGAACTCTCGATTTGGATTGGCTTCAGATTTGCGCAACATGTGTCCAGCACTACTCTTGAGCCAGTGAGCTAGCATCGTTATGATTTGATGTAGAAAAGTCGTCGATTCTCTTAAGTCAAAGCGATATAAGGACTTATCATACATTCCGCGATAGTCATTGACGCCTGACCGGATGTTCTTAAAATCTGCCCCTTGTCCCAAATGTTGTAGCTCGAATTGCCGAAGGTACAATATATAGGGTACGGACTACATTTATACCCTTGCAGAGGGGTCTGTTAAGCACGAATTCTCGATTTTGTGTTTTTTCATGGACGTATCTCTGTAAACTAACCGACCAGTTAGTGTACGTTAGTATACCGCCGCACGAAGCGGTTTGGCATTACAGGAGGTTTTGATGGCCACAGTTCAGGCAAGGCAGCGCTCTAAGGCATCTACGAAGGCGAAGACCATCTCTAAGACGAAGAATTCGAAGAAGCGCGCGAAAGCTGTGCGAAAGAACTCCAAAGGAATTAAAGTTTCACCGACATTTTGCCCTAAGGATGCGACGGATCCTTTTGACACTGTCGAGTGGGATTTACGATCCGCATCGATCAAAGACGAGAAGGGTGGCGTCCTTTTCGAGCAGACCGACTGCGAAGTTCCCGAATCTTGGAGCCAGTTGGCGACCAACGTGGTCGTGAGCAAGTATTTCTATGGTGAGAATGGCACGGAAGAACGCGAAAACAGCGTTCGACAGCTGATTCATCGAGTAACCCGCACCATCTCCAATTGGGGAATTGCAGACGGTTATTTTGCGACCGAAGAAGACGGTGAGCGATTTTACCGTGATTTGACTTGGTTATGTCTGCATCAACATGGTTCGTTCAATTCGCCTGTGTGGTTCAATGTTGGATTGTTCCACGAGTACGGCGTTGCTGGTGCGAAGTGCAACTGGCGTTGGGACCCAGAGACGGATACGGTTGTCCAGCCTGAGAATCCGTACGAATTCCCACAGGGTTCGGCGTGTTTCATCCAGAGCGTCGACGACAATATGGAAGACATCATGCGTTTGGCGACAAGCGAAGCCATGTTGTTCAAATTTGGATCGGGTACTGGGACCGATCTTTCGACGATTCGCTCGCAGCGAGAAAAGCTCTCTGGTGGGGGGCTGCCATCAGGACCGTTGTCGTTCATGCGGGTCTACGATCAGATCGCAGCCGTTGTTAAATCGGGTGGTAAGACTCGACGAGCCGCCAAGATGCAATCCTTGAAAATCTGGCATCCAGATATCATGGAGTTCATCGAGTGTAAGCACAAAGAAGAGAAGAAGGCACATTGCCTTATCTCCAAGGGCGGGTACGAAGCTAACTTCAACGGTGAAGCCTACAGCTCGATCCTGTTTCAGAATGCCAACCTGTCGGTGCGAGTCACTGATGAGTTTATGCAGGCGGTAGAGAACGACGATCAGTGGGCGACTCGCTGGATTACGGATGAGACGCAGGAAGGTCCTGTTTACGGCGCTCGCGAGTTGATGAATCGTATGGCCGAGTGTGCTTGGCACTGTGGTGATCCAGGCGTTCAATACGACACGACGATTAATGAATGGCATACGTGTCCAAATTCAGGTCGTATCAATGCAAGCAACCCATGTTCGGAATACATGTTCCTGGACGATACGGCTTGTAACCTGGCCAGTATTAACTTGATGAAGTTCCGCCAAGCTGACGGAATGTTCGACGTGGAACGATTCAAGTCGGCATGTCGATTGTTCTTCATTGCTCAGGAAATTCTGGTTGACCACGCAAGTTATCCGACGGATCGAATCGCCGAGAATAGTCATCGCTTCCGACCACTAGGTCTGGGTTATTCCAACCTTGGAAGTTTGATCATGTCATCCGGCCATGGATACGATTCTGATGCAGGTCGTGGAGTTTGTGGTTCGCTGACTTCGATTCTGCACGGTACGGCTAACCGAACCAGCACGGAACTAGCTCGTGCGGTAGGGACCTTTGACGGTTACGAAGAGAATCGCGACCCATTCTTGCGAGTCATGGAGAAGCATCGTGGAGCCGTTGAGGATATCAACGACCATGGTCCGGATTATCTAAAAGAAGCGGCTCGTGAGGTTTGGGACGAAGTGCTCGTCGAAGGCCAGGAGCACGGTTTCCGTAATGCACAAGCCACGGTTTTGGCTCCGACAGGAACCATCAGCTTCATGATGGACTGTGATACAACCGGTATCGAACCCGATATCGCTTTGGTGAAGTACAAGCAATTGGCAGGCGGCGGAATGCTGAAGATCGTCAATGGCACGGTACCGTTAG
>CAYYHV010000013.1:16902-19060 GCA_964471695.1 uncultured Pirellulaceae bacterium | reverse complement strand
ACACGATTGAGGGTGCTGCCGACTTGCGGGAAGAGCATCTGAACGTTTTCGATTGTGCGTTCAAGGCTGAGAATGGTGTGCGAAGCATTCCATGGAAGGCTCACGTTGCCATGATGGCGGCGGCCCAACCGTTCTTGTCAGGCGCTATTTCCAAGACGGTCAATATGCCGAACGAGTCGACAACGGAAGATATCGCGGAAGCGTACATCTGGGGTTGGGAACTTGGCTTGAAGGCCTTGGCGATTTACCGAGACGGTTCCAAATTCAGCCAACCATTGTCGACTTCGAAAGAAGGCGACAAGGAAGAATCGGCTGAGAAGGTCAAGATCGTCAAAAAGCCACGGCGTGAGCGATTGCCCGATACGCGACAATCGGTCACCCACAAATTTAATGTGGCTGGACACGAAGGCTATATCACGGTTGGCCTCTACAAAGATGGTCGCCCTGGCGAAGTCTTTATCACCATGGCCAAAGAAGGCAGTACGGTTGGCGGGCTGATGGATTGCTTCGGCACAGCCATCTCTCTCAGTCTTCAGTATGGCGTACCGCTCCCGGTTCTTGTTGAGAAGTTCTCCTACGCTCGATTCGAGCCAATGGGACACACGACGAACCCTGATATTCGAATTGCGAAGAGTGTAGTCGACTATATCTTCCGCTGGATGGGTATGGAGTTCATGACCGGTTATCGCGAAGACCAGCTTGGATTGGCCTATCCGCCTAAACCGGACGGGATGGGGACGGAAACGGTGAATGAGTCGTCGGATAGTGGTACTGAACGGGATATGGACAACGGTTCTTCCACGTCTGCGTCGGCTGGTACGAATGGCGAAACCAAAGCGAAGTTGAATGGGGCCTCAGCGAATGGCACAAGCAACGGTCAGAGCAACGGTTCGTCAACCAACGGAAACGGGACCTATGCTGTTGTCGGGAATAGTAACGGCAACGTCGAAGTGAACCGATTGCAAAAAGCTTTCGAGTCGTTCCAAACAGACGCGCCAAGTTGTGATGGTTGCGGTTCAATTACCGTTCGCAACGGCAATTGTTATCTATGTCATAACTGCGGAAACAGCTTGGGTTGCTCGTAACGGAGTGAGGGCTCGGAGCCCCGAGTGACCCATGTTGATGAATTGGAAAGCCCGGCCGTTAATTCGGTTGGGCTTTCTTTGTTTGATGGTTCAAGTATGCGATGCCGTGTGTTGAGATTGGGTAAAGGATGGACTGCCCAGTCCGAACCATCCCCCTAACGCTGTCCCGAGTAAGATCATCAGTTTCGTGCCGCCGCCGAGGCCACCCAGGTTGCGCAGGAAGAATCCAAAGCTATCGTCCTCCAAAAAAGGAGCCGAGTTCCATTCGCTGAAGATGCCAAGTCCAAGGGCAGCGATACCGCAGAATATTCCCAGTGGCCAGGAACGGATGCGAGAAAGATAACTACAACCCATACCGAGAAATGCTCCAGGTGCCGCCAAAGCAGACAGGCCCATTTGGAGCAGTAGACGGAACGTAAAGAACCCGAGAATTCCGCCAACAACGGCTCCGGCGACCCCGCGGACATAGGCTTGTAAGTTCTCCATACTCCGCTCCTAATGCTAACAATCACGATCATCGACTTGACTTATGATAGCAATCCGAGCGGCTGAATGGCCGCGGTTCGCATTTTAGAGCTGGTCAAAGTCAGTGGCTTGGCGTTGAAAGACCACCGAGCATGCGCTGAGGCTGAGGACCATAGTCGTGGCAATTAAGATGGCAAAGTTCAAAGTAAGCATGATTTCTACCTCCCCATGTTGTCTTTGAAAGACGACCCTACACAGATACAACTGCACTGGGAATGCCAACATGATTAGCGTTATGCCGAATGGCGCAAGTCTCTTCTTCGCAGTGACTTACGGCTGATTGCCGCATTTGTGTTTTCGCTAGCGTGTGTTCAGAGTGATGGCAGTCGTTCCGAGTATGGAATGCTCTTTAATCCTGAGTCTGGGTCGCTCATCTTCCATCATTGATGTTGGCCATGTTATCAAGCGTGCCATCGTTACTGGTGGCATCGGTCATGGATCTTACGCTGCCATCTGCCATAGCGGCGTTGTAGATTCCCGTGTGATTACTGCCGACCGAATTGAGCTTATTCACATCGATATCGTCAGGTTCAGTCCACGGCACACTT
>CAYYHV010000013.1:9398-16892 GCA_964471695.1 uncultured Pirellulaceae bacterium | reverse complement strand
GAAGTGGATTCGACGAAGAGAACCGTGTTGGATGTACCGTCCGTGATATCCGAGAGTTTCGTGCCTAAGCCACCGCGGTCCGTTCCCGGTTTGAGTGCTGTGTTTGGTCCTACGATGGCCATGTAGCTCGTGGATGATCCCGAAGAGGGACTTGACGGGCACGCATAAACGGGTGGCATTGACTGAGCGGCAGCCAGATTTTGGGAGCTATCCCATGGTTCTTCGAGGTCAAAAGTGCTGTAGAGCGCTTGTTGACCCATGTAAGGGAGAATCAGCACGCGCCAGCTATGCAGCCGATTGCCTGCTTCGTCAACGGTATAGGCAGGGGGAAATGCCCCGTTTGCTGAGTGGTAATTGTGGAGTGCTAATGCAATTTGGCGTTGGTTATTTGAACATTGGGTTCGCCTGGCGGCTTCACGAGCCTGTTGGACGGCTGGCAAGAGCAAGGCAACGAGTACGGGAACGATCAGCAATCCGAATCCACACAACACCAGAATCACGACCCAGGCGCCGCCCGACTGTTTCGTTGGAGGTCTAAATTCCGGTCCGCTTATGGTTCCTGGAATAGTTATCGTTTGACCACACTCGCGACATGGCCCCGTTGCGCCGGAATACTTGGGCTCGACTTCCATCTTCACTTGGCAGTGTGGGCATGTAAATTGAATCATTGGATTGCCTGGTTTGGCTTGGTGACTTGGTTGTCGGCCGAATGGAGACCCCGTGATACTGAAGCTACCGCCCGTCGTTGATCGTAGCCATTGACTGGAGGGAGATCTGATTTGGGTCGTTGTTGACCTGAAACTCAATGTGACCGTCTGCGAAAGTCAAATTCGCGCCGACTCGATGCGCCGTAGAATCGATGCTGATCGTGTTATTGTTAGGGATATCTTCCGGCGATGCCCAGTGGATTCCTGTAGCTGCACGTTCGGTAAACATGACGGTTCGACTTGTTCCGTCGGTAACGTCTCGCATCTTAGTTCCCGAATTCTTCCTTTGTTCCTCCATTGGCATGTCGGATGACGGAGGTGCCAAGATGGTGTTCGGTCCAACGATGGCGAGATAGTTGGTGTCGCTGGAACCGACGTTTGCTGGGTCCTCAACACATTGATAAATGTACGGACACTGAGCCGTTACAGCGGCGTTCGCCGGGCTATCCCACGGTTCGTCAAAGTTGTAGCTGTCGTAGAGTGCTTGCTGCTCCAGAAAGGGGAGGATAAGGACTCGCCAGCTATGCATGGGGTTTCCGTCCGCATCGGTAATGTACGCTGGAGGAAAGTGGCCGTAGACGGATTCGTAGTTCAGTAGAGCCAGCGCGATTTGTTTTTGGTTGTTCATGCAATTGTTCCGCCGCGCCGCGGATCGAGCCTGTTGAACGGCTGGCAACCGCAGAGCCACGAGAATTCCTGGGACGACGAGCAAGCCGCACAGCGCAAGTAATTGCCCACACGCCAGCCGAACTCTTCTTGCGTGGTGCATGGAATTCAGCTGCTGATCCTACGAGAGTCGGTTGACCTGGGATGGTGATGTTCTCGCCGCAACTTCGGCATGGTCCAGTTTGACCCGCGTACTTCGCTTCGACAGTCGTCGAGACTCCACAGCTCGGGCAGGAAAATTCAATCGACATAAGATGGCTCCTGAGATAAGTCGCATTTAACTTATCAGGTCGCCTGCCCATCGTCAGCTATGGCTAGAAATGACGGGATTTCGACTCATTTTTCCTGATGCTGCGGAGCCGGTTGTGAAGCGACTCGGTGTTGGTCGCCCCCTTCTCGCATTGTGAATTCAGCCCAAACCGGGAGGTGAAGAGATACTTGCTGGGCTTGTTCGAGGGACAAGTTCATCTGTCGCAAAAAATCATAAACGCCAGAACGTCCGGTGACTTCATCCGTAAAGTGACGACAGCAAACGATGTTGTCGTATTGGCCCGTGGCTTGGGTGTCGGTCGCGATATCGGTGACTGCCCAACAAGGGTCCGGTAATCGAGAGAGGCGGGCAATATTGCCCGCGTTATCACGGAAATGACCTAGCAGGATCACATCGTCCTCTCCACGCTTGTCGTTTCGGACTTCACGGAAAATACCGCTGAGGATCGCGTTTTCTCGATCCCTTTCGTCAGGATCGGTTTCGAAGTTTACGAGGGTAAAGGTAAACGCGTCTTTGGGCGCAACACCTTTGGTGCGAAACCATCCAACGAGTGGCTCCCAGTGGAGCAGGTCATCGGGGTCGTCGACGGTATAAAGCTCGAAGCGGTCCATTTCGACTCGGCGGCTATCAAAAACGAATGCATATTGATTCAAATTCTGCCCTCGACCCACTCTTGGTCCGACAACATAGTCGTAGGTCAGTCCGCTGGCGTTCATGAGGTCGACGATTGTTCCGATCGAATGACTTTGATTAGTCGCTATGCGTTGGAGGGCAATCACGTCGAATTGTGCAAGGATCGATGCGAGCGATTCCAAGACGACTGGATTCTCGCTTTTCGCACGTTCGAGAAGATCGATACTAAAAGTCGCCACGCGCAGATATCTTGGGTCTTTGGGAAATGTGCTCTTGATGACTCGTGTGCTTCGACCAAAAGGGGGAACCGCGAATTCGTTGTTGGCGGTAACACCGGAAAGATTGTTCGGAACTACTTCATTCAGGGGGATGTCGCGCAGGAAGAACCAACTACCTACGACGGCAACAACGACAAGAACGAAGAGCGTTGGACGACCCACGGACATATCCTCTGAAATTCAAACTGTGAATATTGAGAAATCTGATTTTACGGAATTCTCTCTGTTCGCTCACAGGTCGTTTGCATACGCTAGGTACGTCGAGGAGGCTGGGGCTACGAAGGTGCGGCAAACCGCTAGCAGCAGTAGTAAATTGAGGATCTTATGCGTGCGTTTAAAACGGTGGCGATCATTGGTGCCAGTAGTAATCGAGCAAAGTTTGGAAACAAGTCAGTACGAGCTCATCAGGCCGAGGGATATTCTGTTTTTCCCATCAATCCACAAGGCGGCATGATTGAGGGAACTCAGGCGTATACGTCTATGGCAGAATTGCCAGACGTCGAAATTGATCGAGTTAGTATGTACGTACCGCCTGGCGTGGGCTTGAAGATGCTTGCGGGTATCGCGGAAAAAGGTTGCGAGCAACTATGGTTGAATCCGGGTACTTCCAGCGAAGAACTCGTTGCCGAGGCTCGACGTCTTGGTCTGAATCCAATTCAAGGATGCAGCATTGTCGACATTGGACGCAGTCCCAGTGAGTTTGAATAGCTGCGAGTGGGCAGTTTCAAAATCGTAGGCAAATACAATCAACATCGCTAAGTTCCCGAGTTGGTCGCAGTCGTCGTGCGCCGTTTCAGTCGCGATTCGTTCAGCATTGATTGTGCCACGCGGTCTTCAAGATTTGGGCGGAAGATCATCAGCAAAGTTAGCGGTAGATACCAACCGATAAACAGACCACCGCCGAATCCGTGCCAAAACTGGCTGATCAGCATCACCGCGGCTGAACAACTGATAAGAGTCGCCAGATTCTTCTGAGCTGGCCAAAGCAGCATGCTGCAGGAGATCACCGCACAAGCCGCCAATACGGGTAGCCGGTAAAGCGGGTCCCAGCCACCGATCTTTTCGTTCCAGATACCTTCAAGGCCTTCCATGGCTGGCCGCAACCAGCCAAACATTCGCTGTAAGTCGCTGAGGAATCCATCCGTTCCCGGTGCCAGGCTGAGAAGTGCCGTGAGCGCGATGAGCGAGACGACGACGCCAATCAGGAATCGGATGGCGCCGCGATGCCAGTAAAAGCCGATCCATAGCGGCAAAAGGAAGAGTGGATAGTAGACGCATCCAAACGCGGTACCAACAAAGATTCCTGCAATAATCGGACGGCGGTAGAAAAAAATTGCCCATACCAGTAGCGCAGCCGGCAGGAAGTGGTCAACTCGTCCGGTCATCTGAGATGTGTAGGGTAGCATTAGGTAGAGCGTCGCCGCACCAATTCCGTTGGTGATGTTGCCAAAGTGACGGTAGGCCACCAAGACAATGCCAAGCACGATGGACAGGTGCGAAAGCACGGAAACTGCCTTGTTGGCACTTGTCGGAAGCGCATTGAGCGTTGCATAACCAGGGCCGCGATCCGGTTGCTGATAGTTGAAGACTTGTTCCATACGATCATCAAACGTAGTCAACACATCGGGAGACGGGGTCGTTCTGGCAACCACGTTGGCCATCAAGAACACAAATAGCGCAATGCCTACCCATGTCATTCCGCCAACGGAGAGGTTGGGCGAGAGCAGGGGGCGTCGGGTCAATCGCGTGTCGAGTAGCATCCTGAGTAACCAGAAGATCCCCACAGCCAGCAAGGACATATAGCCGTAGTACTCGAACTTGCCTGCTTTTTCAGCGCGTTCAGAGGCTTCGTCGGATTCAGCCGTTGGGGTAGCGCCGGTCCCATCTTCAGTATCAGGTGGAACCGCGAGAGTCGCCACAACTTCATCCGATGGATCCTTGCCGGTATCGGAATTGTCTGGCGAATCAAGCTGCTCACCTTCCGTCGTCGTGGGTTCTGCTTGATGTTGGTCGCCAGCATTCCGAGTCACTTGTCCAAAATGAATCAGGAGCAAACCCGGAGCCAATGCGATCAGCATCAGCAAGTCGAGGTTTCGCATGCTCCAGAGGCGATTGAACTTGAAGAACAATCCAATCATCAAGAGCGACGAGAGGTAGACCCAGCTCGTCGGCGAAATCGCGTTGTATTGAAAGAGAAATTGACTCATCGGCACATGCGATGGATTCCAAACCAATCGCCTTGGGATTCCATAGACCATCCTTGGTTGCGACTTCATCCGGAAGCCGTTTTCAGCGATAAGCATATCTGCCGAAACGCCGATTTGCAAAGGACTTATGGCGAATCAGCGACGCAGAAGGGAAAGGTTTGGCAAATAACTCCGGAAGGAAAGCCTATGCGTGTTTCCCACGCCACAAACCAATCAAGTCGTTCTAAAGAGATTCGGTTCGTAACCCCAATCGGTCGCGTGCTTCCGTCGCCCACGGACTGTCCGGTGCCAATGTCAGGAAGCTCTTCCAGTGGTCAAGTGACTCGTCATGTCGCTCCAGCTCGTCCAGAGTGCGAGCAAGATGGTAATGCACGTCAGGATAGTCTTCGTGGCGAGCCAAAGCCCCTTGGAAAGCCGCAACTGCCAACTCTGATTGTCCCGTTTCCGCCAGAACACATCCAAGATTGGCTCGGGCCTCAACATAGTCGTCGTCGAGTTCCAAAGCCGTGTAGTAACGCTCTCTCGCGGCTGATATGTCGCCCATGCGGTAGAGCAGTTCCGCCATCTGGAAGTTGACTTCTGCGTCAGGGCCATCAATGGCAAGAATCGCCCGATACATGTTGACGGCTTCTTCCAATGCGCCATCTTCTTCTAGTTGAGCTGCCTGTTGCAATAGTTGGCTTCTTGATTGCAACTCCAGCTCATCCGTGTTGCCGACATAGTCTTCGACGCTAAAGACAGCCGGTTCTCCATTTTCGTCGGTCGGAATATCCGAATCGCTGGTGGTTTGGTTTTTCGTATCTGATGCATCAAAGTCAAATCGGCGTTGGCCATCGACACCGATCAAGCCTTCGCCTTGCCGCATCAGTAAGTCGCGTCCCTCGACAATGACCGAAAGTTGGGCCAGCGGGCGGTCGACCTCAGGAACCCAGCGAGAAAGCTGATCGAGTTTCTTCTCGATCGCCACTGCCGATGCGCCAGCCGCCAGGAGCTTTGCGAGATACTGAGCCGTCGCGACTTCTTTGAAATCAAAGTAAGGCAGCCGATGGACTTCGCGAATTGGTACAATCAGTCCGCGTCGATGCCAACGACGAACGACCGCGATGGGCACGTCCAGTAAGTCGGCAAGCATAGCGGGTGTGTACAGTTGTCGGATGCTGCCTTCAGAGGGGACCAGACCCAGGCGTTCCCACAACTCGGTTTCGTGGATGACCTTGGTTTGACCGCTCGTCGCAGCGGCTCGCAAATCAGGCGTCAATGATTCGTCATCTGCCAACGGCAGTTCGTCTGCGCCGATCACCACTAGATCGATGTCCGGTTGCTTCGAGTCAACGGGGACGCCACCATGCTCACGGATTAACGCGACGGCTTCGCGTCGATTGACGCCGCCGAGCTTGCCGAAGAAGGCCACACGCCGACCTGCGATGCCGGCGGTGTCCGGTTCGCATTCTGGGGTCGATTCGGGAGTGTCAGTCATTGACACGTTTTCCACCGTGGCTTGTGAGGTTGCGTAGAATTGCTGAAACAAGTGTTGCGGCAACGCTCGAGGGTGTCAATCAGCGTCGAGCGGCTTTCGGACGAATCCTCGTCCGCAGCGTCTCACATTATCCTACTTGCGACGAGAGATGCGGAATCGTTCCTGTTGATTTCGCGTCGGTTTGCGAATTTCGTCAGCCGCCGAATACCATCCGCCGTCGCTCAACCTGCCAGTATCGATCACCGGGCGGCTGCCAGATTCAGGAGCCGGCGTTGGTTCCTGATCGGAATCGTCTTCGTTATCGTCGCCACCAGCGGGAGCGATCTGAATGGGCTTCTGAGAAGTCACTGACGAGTTTTCCACAGGAACTTCTGTCGAGTAAAAGGAGCCCGGCACAATCGACTCGCCGCCATAGCTGACGGTCGTAGGACTGGTTGGGCTGTATTGGGTTGTTGTGTATTCGACCGGGGTGTTGCTGACGTAGCCCGTGCTCGGCATGGCGCTGCTGCACGAGTAGCTCGTGTAATTCTCAACGGGAACCTGAACCATCACACGTCGAGGAACGACTCGGTTTGTTGTCTCGGTCACCCAACGAGAAACCTGTCGTGGCACGTCGATAGTTTTGTATTCGGCAACCATTTTGCAAGTACGAACAGGAATCTGTTCGACTCGCTCTTCAGCGACATATTTGTAAGTCTGAACAGGAACTTTACGAACCTGTACTTCCGGAACCCATCGTCGTCGGTATTCTCGCACGTACTGTGGTACCTGTTCGGTTACCGGCTTTTGAACCGTAACAGGAACTTGCCGGACTTGCTCTTCCTGTTGCATGCGAACAACCTGAACTGGCACGTCGCGAACCTGAACTTCTTGCTGCAGTCGCGTTACGTTGACAGGAACTTTGAGCGTTTGTTGCTCGGGCACATAGGACGTCTGTGCCATCTGCTGCAGAACCGGGTTGGGTACGTACAGTCGGTTGGTCTGGTACTTGGCTGGGCCTTGTTGAGGCACCCAGTACAAACCGGCTCGCTGGACTCGGCTCTGTCCATTGGTGGGATCGTTGACACACTGGGCTCGTTGCCAACGAAGTCGATGGTTAACATCGCCCGGCTGCACCGAGACTTGATCAACGTAGCGGCCTTGATCCACATAGCGCTGATAAACCTGCGTCACAGGTTTGAAGGACGTGACGACCTGATCCTGATAACGTGTTTCGGTGACCGGGCGCTGAACCACACGCTGCTCACGTCGCATT
>CAYYHV010000013.1:0-9388 GCA_964471695.1 uncultured Pirellulaceae bacterium | reverse complement strand
CTCGTCGTTCCGTTCGCATGTTGGTTTCGTTGACGTAACGGACTCGCTGATAACTCATGTCACGCACGCGTGTTTCCCAGACGGGTTTCATGACCGTACGACGTTCTTCACGTTCCGAAGTCTTCAGAACGGGTTTTTGGACCGTGTAGCGGCGTTCACGCGTTGTGGTTTCCCAGACAGGACGGTACCGCATGACCTGCCGCTTCTCGACAACGGTCTCGCAAACTTGTCGACGCGTCGTAACAGGTTGCTGCTCGTAAACGGTTTGGCAGATCAGTCGATACGACGGCTGGCACGTTGTGCACGGTGTCGGAGTCACGCACGTATCGCACGCTGTCTGCGCAGGCAGCGGTGGAGCAACCATTGAACTGAGTATGGCAACAATGAGTAGTCGTCGAATCATAATTGTTTTGCGGTGTGAGCCGCGATCATATTGTTCGTCGGGTGAACTCACCGGTTGGTGAGATGACATAACGTGAAAAATCGCCAAGGTTTTGCAGTTTGATCGAGTCAACGCGCAGCCCGAGCGGGATTCCTGCTAATTCATTCAAGTTTAGCACGCTAGCTTCCGAAGGGGTACTTTTCGCAACATTCGAATGAAGAAACGGGCGGAGATTCTCGCCTGAAAATTGCCTAATCGTTACAAACCGAACGTCAGGACAATTGGTACGGGTTGGGACGTGTCATTGCTGGCTGTTGGCAGCAATGCTTCGCAGAACTTCGTTCGCCTGAATTCTCAACGATGACGGTTGCGATTCGTCGCTCGCGAACTGCTTAATCGCGTCAGGAATCGATCCCAAATCAATCTGCGGGTACTTGGCCTTCATCTTACCAATGGACCTCAGCGAGTTGAGAATGACGTGGCCTCGCTTCCATTCCGTTTGATTGTCGAGCTTTACTTGCTCATTCTGCGGCGTCGGATCCGTGAGTGCCTCCTCCGGTGGATTAAGCATCTCTTCAAGAATCGGCAGGGCGCGCGAGTCGCCGTGGCGAGCTAGCCCTATAGCGGCGTTGTAGCTGACATCCAAACTTGGATCGTTGACGAGTGCACCCAGGCGATTCCTGGCGGCTTCCCCTGGAAACAATCCAAGCACGTAAGTGGCCGTTGAGCGGATCGATTCGCGCCGATACTTTTCTTCGCCAATGTCGGCATACTCTTCGCTGGATTTGAGAATAGCAGCCAAAGCCGATTCCTGTTTAGCCGTCGTTTCCTCGTCAAGTTTTCCAGCCAAAATACCAAGCGCCTGCAACGCGGCTCGCCGGACTTTGACGTCTTCGATGCGCTCCTCCTTCTCAGCCGCCTTGGCGAGTGCATTGAATCCCGAGTCGACTTCGAATTCTCCCAGTACGCGGCAAAGATAGATGCGCAAATACAAGTAGTCGTTCTCGTTGCGTCCCGATTCGACTTCTTTGTCAAGAATGGATGACAATTGCTCCGCGAGTCTTCGATTCGATCGCAGTTCCTTTTGATTCGGATCGCGAATCAGTTGAGCCAACGTGAGTGCTTTCTGCCAACTCGAATGGTTGACGCGCCCGATATCGTTGACCAACTCGGCCGGATCGTTTCCCGTGCGAGCCAGATAGCTGAACATGAACCAGACCGCCACAATGATCGAAACGATCAAGAGTGGAATCAGGAATAGCTGCATGATGAAACCTGCAGCGGGGGCCTGGACGGGCGGGAGTACGTCCCCAGCAGACATGGATTGCGTGGGCGTAGCTGAAGATTCGGGCGCGGATTCAGTCGGTTGATTCATCGTATTCGGGCAAGACCTGCCAACGGGCGATAAAGTGTCTCGGTAAGATATCCCAGCATCATAGTCGCCCCAGCCAATCTGAACGAGTGCTGGTTTAGCCGGATGCGGGCTGTGCCCTAGAATAACCGTTATGGAACTGCTTGAATTAACCCTGCCGACGCCTGCGGAGAATCTCGCGCTCGATGAGGCGCTTTTGAAAGCTGCCGAGCAAGGCATAGGACCGGGCAACGTGCTCCGTCTATGGGAGTATGCCCGACCTTTTGTCGTGATCGGTCGGGGTTCGAAAATCGACGAAGAAGTTGACCGCGCATTCTGCCGCTCTCGGGCTATTCCGGTGTTGAGGAGAATCAGCGGCGGGGCCACAATCGTTACGGGGCCCGGTTGCCTGATGTACGCGGTCGTGGTGTCGGTCGCGGACCATCCGGAGGCTGGTAGTATCGACCAGGCTCATGCGTTTGTGCTCGACCGCATCGCAGCCAAAATCTCCGAGTTGGGCCAGTCCGTGATTCGCGCCGGTACGAGCGATCTGGTTCTGCCAACGTCCGAGGATGAATCGACTTGGCGGAAAATCTCCGGCAACAGCATGCGCAAGGCTCGCAAACATTTCCTGTATCACGGTACGCTCCTGTACGACATGGACCTGGGGCTGGTGTCTCAGTGTCTTGGGACTCCGCCGCGGATGCCCGACTATCGACAACGTCGACCGCACGATGGTTTTGTCGCGCAGCTCAAAACGACTCGAGACAAATTGAGCGACGCTGTCAAATCGGCGTGGCAATTGGACGGTGCACTGACCGCCTGGCCAAAGTCCTTGGTCGCGGAGCTCGTAGAATCGAAGTACAGCCAGGCGGAATGGCACGAGCGGCATTAGCGCGTTGTTTGTAGTACCGCATTTATGCGGAATGCAGTTGATTCTGGATGCACCTTCGGCTTGCCAATCAGCCGTTCAAGATTCGGGCGGCTTCGAGCGCATGGTACGTGATAATCAAATCCGCGCCGGCGCGTTTGATACTCGTCAGCTTTTCCATCATCACCGTATCATGATCCAGCCAGCCATTGGCGGATGCGGCTTTGATCATCGCGTACTCGCCACTGACGTTGTATGCTGCCATGGGGATTTCCGGGTGAGCCGATTTGACTTGTCGGATGATATCGAGATAAGCCAAAGCCGGTTTGACCATTAGAAAATCGGCTCCTTCCTCGACGTCGATCGCGGCTTCACGAATGGCTTCCAACGCGTTGGCCGGGTCCATCTGATGCGTCTTGCGATCGCCCGATTTTGGGGCTCCATCCGCAGCATCGCGAAACGGGCCATAAAACCCCGAGGCGTATTTGACAGCGTACGACATGATCGGCAAATGGGAAAAACCGTTCTCGTCCAGTCCCAGTCGCATCGCCGTAACCATCCCGTCGATCATGCCACTCGGAGCCACAATGTCGGCGCCGGCCTGGGCGTGCGACAAAGTAACATCTTGCAGCACCTTGAGCGTTTCGTCATTGAGTACGTATCCCGGTGGCAAGTGGACATGCGAGCCGTCGTTCAAAATGCCGCAGTGACCGTGGTCGGTATATTCGCACAGGCACACATCGGTGACCACAACCATATCGGGCAAGGCGGCTTTGATGGCTCGAGTCGCTTGTTGCACGATGCCGTCGGCTGCGAAGTTTTCCAGTCCAACGGGGTCCTTCGATGCCGGGATGCCAAACAGCAAGACGGCTGGGACGCCGAGGTCTGCGGCTTTTTGGGCTTCGGCGACCGCCGTGTCGACCGAGAGTTGGCTGATTCCAGGCATCGATGCGATGGGGTTGGTAACACCCTCGCCATGCACAATGAACAGCGGGTAAATCATATCGGCAGGATTCAGTTCCGTTTCGCGGACCATCTTGCGAAGCGCCGGAGTATGACGCAAACGACGCGGTCGAACGGAAGCGTGGAAAAGTTTATCGCTCATTTTCTGGCCGGGGTTATTTTGTGTTTCAACGAGGACATCATACCAATCCCCAAAGTTTTCGCAGGAACCATTCCATGACGAGCAGGAAGACCAAAAATCCAAAATAGATGCCAGCATCTTCCGTGGAATCGGCGAGTTGCCATTTGGATTGATACGCGACTTCATCCTCAAGCTGCTGGTCCTTGAGTTCGTCCAGTACGTCCTTCAACTCCTCGGGCGCCAACAATCGCCCGCCGGCTTCGCTGGTTAATTGCGAAAGCGCCGACAACAATTGAGGGTTGGCGGCGGGGTCAGCCAGCTCGAGGTCTTGATTCACGACAAGGAAGCCGCCTCGCGTCTCGCCAATCGACTGTCCGCCCCGAGTCGCTTTGACGGAGTACTCATAATCACCTTGTACGGTTAGCTCGGGCGAGATACCAGCGAAAAAGTCGTCTTCGGGTGAGACTCGAATCTTTCGAAAAAAGTCGGCGGGGCCCTTGAGTTCGACATCGAATTCGACGCCCGACACTGCCGTCCCCGACTCGTCCTGCACGCCGACGGTGAACGGCGCCTTCTCGCCGGATGAAAAGCGACGTCGAGGCATTTTTATCCAAACGTCGTCTTGGGTTGCGTCGTCCTTCTTCGCCAGCCACAGCATGCATTGCCGCCAGAACCTTTTGTGTTCAGCCTGATACCCGCGACGATACCAGCGAAAAGTCGAATCGCCGGCCATCGCCAGCACGCGGCCCAGCCCAAAGCGACCCGATACGAGAACCGGTACATCTTGGCCGTCGACTTTCGATTGCAGAAGTACCTGCGATTGGTCCTTGATCGCACCAAAGCGGTTAGCTCCCTGTAGCGGCGGTAGTTGATTCCAAAGTCGTGCGTTTTCCTGAGGCGCCGTCAGCCGCGAAAGAAAGTGATCAGAGGACGGGGTCAGCCGCAGTTCCACATCGTAATGGGCGTCACGTCGGACAGGGTCGTTCGGTGATTGGCGCTTCAAACGGTCAAGCTCGATCGGCAGGGCTTTGCCAATCGGTGACCGGTCATAGCCGCCGGGATCGAAGCTCTGCACGCCGCCCAGCATCATCAACCCATTGCCGTCGCCGACGAGCGTGGCCAGTGATAACGCGTTTTCTGAACCAATCGCGGTTGAGTCAATGTCGCCAATCAGAAAAACATCGTACGAAGAGAGGTCATCAATCGGCAGCGTGATGGGTTGGCTGCGATCTTGTCGTGTGTCCAACCATAGGTCGACTTGCATGTCCGGCGATTCGTCGATGGCTCGGCGAATAAACTTGCGTTCCGGCCAGCCGATATTCCCATCGACATAGAGAATTCGCAGCCCCCCATCCAGCACGGTCAGGTAAGCGCTCAGTTCATTGTTCTCAACGATTTGTTCGCCCGGCTGCGTTTCGGCGATCAGGGTCAGCTTGTGCTGGCCGGCTTTGATCGGCGTAAATGCCAAACGGACTCGAACCTGTTGATTAGGTTCGTCCGACACGGCGTCGATCGGCCCAATGAACTGTGTCTCGCCATCGGGGTCCACAATCCGAAGCTGCGTCGCGACGTTACGCCCAACATAGCCTTCGATGCGGACTGAGGCTTCGATCTCCAATTCATTGTTGACGAAAACGGTGTACTGATCGGGAAGATTCTCGATCGCCACATCCCGGGCTTGCGAGCTATCACGAGATTCGCCAAGCGAAAGCGTGTACAAGGGTGAACCGCGACGAGCCAACTCGCGAACCGGTTGTTGGACATCCACCCGCGTCTCGGTGACTCGTTGCGCCCCATCGCCTAAGAGAAAAACAGCAGCTAGACGTTTTCCCGACTCGCCGCGCAGCACATCATCTAGCGCCGTACCAATATCCGACTCGCTACCTTGCGGTGCATCGGGAAGCTTGAAGCCCGCATCACCCGCCTCAATATTGGTGGCGCGGCTATCGTAAACGTAGGTGCGAATGTCGTACTTGTCGCCTAGTTCAGAAAGCTGCGGCTTGATCGCCTTGACCAACTCACGCATGGCATCCCAACGTGATTGGCCACTAACGTCTGGCGTACTCATGCTGCGACTTTGGTCCCACAGAAACACGACCGTCGCAGATTGCGATTTGGTTTCTGACCAAATCCACGTCGGGCGAAGCATCGCGAGTGCGACCAGCAGGATCACGAACAACCGTATGAAAGCCAGCATGCGTTGCCGAGTCGAGTCGGCGGATGGAAAGCGCGGCTTGACCAGCAGCAGGAGCAGGAGCAAACCCGTCAGCAGACCCACGATCAGGTAACTGTCAAAAATCGGCTGTAAGGTCCAACGAGCCATGCCTAGTTCGCCCCCTGAGCCGCACGTGGCGGCAGCGAGGTTGGCGATTGCGCATGGCTTGCGCCGTAGAAGCGGTTTGACAGTAAGTGTTCCAAAGCCAGTGCGAAGACCACCAATACCAATGCCCACGAGTAAAATTCGTGTCCACGGCGCGAGACGCCAATTTTGCGATTGATTGACGATTGGTCGCGCGCGTACTGATACTGTTCTTTACCGAAGAGCTCATCAAGTCGCGACACGCCGATACGATCCAGCTCTGTTTGGTCGGGAGCCAGATTGACTGCGTAACCGCGACTGGGCTTGCCCGGCGGTTGGCTCTTCAGTCGAAAGTTGCCCGGCATATCGTTGAACGCCACCGTCAGCGAACGATCGGATCTGGAGACGTCCATCCAACTGCCGCGCGGATGGAAAAGTTGATACTGCTGTGCGTCGCGCCCGCGATAAGCCAACCTGGCGACTTGTCCCACGTCATAATTCAATTGGCTGTCGCTACCCTCGACGAGGTACTTGATGACTTCGTTCACAATCACAAGATAAGGCCACGAATCGGTGCCCTGATTCCATGGCGGCCGACCGCGCACATTCAGCGGATCGGAAACCGGAGTCGTCATCATGATGACTCGACCAGCTCCGCTCGAGCCCTCGATAATTGCCGGCTTACCGTTGCCAAAACGCATGATCACATTGCTGCGCGACGTGAGGTCTTTGACGGACCAATGTCGAAAGATCGGAAACTCCGACCACGGAATCGTGGTTTTCCGAGCCTGCATGATCTGCAGCATCGGATGCTGTTGAGCCCCAATGCTCAGCTGGATATCGTCAGCTCCAGCCCGATAGGGAAATCGCGACAAACGAGCCGGGAGGAGTTGCCCCGCGGCTGGGGAATTGAAATGATCGGGCTTGGCATTTTGGCCAAGAAATATTGCCAAGCCATGGCCTGAGTCCGTAAACGTCGAAAGGCGTTGCCAAGCCTTGTCGCTGATCTTTCCCGGGTCGAGCAGGGCGGCCGCAGCGAACGACGACAGGTTGATCGTTTCAAGATCCTCTTGCGAGACGACTTGGCAATCGAACATGGCCTGATTCGTCTGGCGAAATTGATACGGAGCCAAGGCATCGATCAGGAACCGCGAATTGGCTCCCGGTCCCGCCGACACCAGCAGTGGCCACGGCGGATGGACTTCGACGGAAAAATAACGAACGTCGTCAACCGACAATCCGTCTTCGCCCGTCAGTTTGACTTGTCCGTGATGCGTGCCGACGTCCAAACCTTTCAACGAAAAATCAACCCACTGCGGTTGGTTCGCCTCCATGGTTAATTCGCGTTGGCCCTGTAGCTTCAACGGCGGTGTCTTTGGTTTGCCGTCGACGATCATTGGGAGTTCGGGCGATTCCGATTCGACATACAGTTCAATCTGTCTTGTTCCGGCCAAGTCGCGGGACATCACTTCGACCTCGAGTCGCAGCTCGGAGTTTCTTGCAATGTGCTCTCGTGAAAGTCGCAACTCTCCCAAAGCCAGATTTCGCGGCTCGTCCACGCCGACATCGAGAATGTATACCGACGGCGCTCGCTCGCCTTCCTGGAGTTTGGCCAATTGCTCCGAGTCCGCGGATTGCCATGACCGCGAGGTCATATCGGTGAAGACATAGATTTCATGGCGCTCCAGCTCAGATTGTTTGACCAGCTGTGCTGCTGATTCAATCATGCGGGGCAATGGTTGGACGGTATAACCTGTCGTTAGCGACTCGATTTCGGTAACGGCTGCCGCGCGGTCCACGGCAAAAGAGGTTCCACCAATCCGCGTGTCCATGATCGCAATTTGACTATCACGAGGAAGTTGTCGCAGTAACCAACGAGCCATCTCTTGGGCTTCGACCAGCCGCGATTGGCTTTCTTGGATCAGCCCCATGCGAGGCGATGTGTCGAAGAGCAATACGGCAGCCACAGGAGCCTCGGAATCCACGGTGGGAAGTGCGTCCTGGCTGGACATTGCCTTGTTCGTCAGAAACAGGCAGCCGATCAACAATCCGATCGCAAGAATAAACAGGCTGGAACTAATCAGCCCGCCGAGTTGACGTTTCCAGGCGCTCAACCCTAATCCTAACGCAATCAGGAAACCCAATGCTGTGGCGCCGACCAGCGTCCATGCGCCTAACGCCGTAGAAGCGATGATCGGTCGGGCGAAAGTTGCCGCGGCTGCGAGTACCGCCAGGCAGCGCAGCGCCAACAGGGCAAAATGACGGACTCGCAATGAACGCTTGTTGGCTGTTTGCCGCTTCTTCACGAATCGCAAAGCCGGAAATACCAATTCCTGTGGCTTGCGCCGCATCATCAAATGGATCACCACCGGCGCGATGACGCACAGGCTTCCAAACATGAATACGGGTAGATGAAGGAACGACATAAAAACTGGTTAGGGTTGATTTCGCTTCGTTGTTATTGTCCGTGCCGTGCAGGCAAGATTATCGGCGAGCTCGGCGACTGAGAAGATATTCCATCAACGCCTTGTCAAATTGCATACTCGTATCAAGAGGAACATAGTCGATATTGGATTGAGAGCACTCGCGTCGGAACGCGTCCCGGAACTCGTTGACTTCCTCCAGGTACTCGTCTCGGAAACCGGCCCCGTCGACTTGTAGTTTTTCATTCGTCTCCGGATCTGTCAGTTCCGTGAGCCCGCTGAACGGGAAGTTGATTTCTGCTTCGTCCATGATGTGAAAGAGGATGACATCGTGGCCGCCATGTCGCAGCCTGCGTAACGAGTCGATGATCTCATCGGTATCTCCAAGCAGGTCACTGAAGACCATCACGAGACTTTTGTGCTTGAGCATCGCCGCGACTTGCATCAGCGAATTGGAGATGTTGGTTTCGCCCGCTGGTTGAAGGTTGGCCAACACCGAGAGTACGGTGCCAAGTTGCGTGCGCTTCGATTTGGGAGCGATGCTGTCGCGAATCTTCTCGTCGAAGGTGATCAGTCCGACGGGGTCCTGCTGATGCACCATGAGGTAGCACAGCGCCGCGGCAAGGCAGATTCCGTATTCGAATTTGGTAAGTTCCTGGCGATAGGTGTAGCCCATCGACTTGCTCAAATCCATCACGAGGTAACCCGTGATATTGGTTTCTGCCTCAAACTTCTTGACGTAGTACTTGTCGGTCTTAGCGTACACCAACCAGTCAATATCTTTGGGATCATCACCAGCGGTATATTTGCGATGCTCGCTGAATTCGACGGAGAACCCGTGAAAGGGACTGGCATGCAGCCCCTGGAGGAATCCTCTGACGACGAACTGGGCTCGCAGATCCAATCGCGAAATCTGGCGGATGACTTCGGGTTTGAGATATTTTTCAACGGAAGCCATCGAATGTTTGAATCCTGGTC
>CAYYHV010000012.1:26441-36992 GCA_964471695.1 uncultured Pirellulaceae bacterium | reverse complement strand
CGCTGCCGGGCAACAGCGTGTTGCCGGAGAAAACGCTGGCCATCACGTCGGGGTTGCTGGTGCGCGAGTTTGATGATGGCACGATTGAATTCCTTGATGCCATCCCTATCGGTCGAGGACGCATTTTCTTCGTCAAGGTCGTTTGCGCCTGGTTGGTTTTGATCAGCTATACCGTGGCGGAAATCGGCATCACCATGTTGCTTCATTTTGTGGGCCGCAATTCACTCGACACCAGTCTGCATGGTGGATTCTTGCTGACCGCTGCCTTTCTGCGTTTTTGTCAGATCTACGTGATGGTATCGTTGGGAGTCTTGTTTTCCTATCTGCGGCGATTCGGTTGGTTAATGGCTGGCTTGATGGTCTGGATGTACATCTGGTTTCACGAGCGTTTTCCAGCCATGGAGTTGCTCAACTTTCTGAAGTTGACGGACCCGCGCATTGAAGGTGATCGCATTGTTGTCCCTTGGCAACAGATAGGGACCCAACTGGTCGTCGCGACGCTGGTGTATCTGGTCGCCTACTGGCTATTTATTGGAGCCGGCGATTGGGTGCTCAAGTCTTATCTGCGACTTGGTCTGAGTTGGCAGGGCACGGCCTTCTTGTTTGGAGGTGGATGTGCGTTGTTTGTCACAGGATTTGCGCTGATCGCCTTTGCGGCGGAGCGTTTTGGTGGCGATACTCCCGATGATCCTGATGAAGTCGTGGTCACCTATCCGGAATGGGAGTTGGCCCGGACCAGGACGGAACACTTCCGAATGACCTACAAGACGAACCTCTCCCAACGGGCATTGGCGCTCGCTGAAGATGCGGACGAAATTTACAAGACCGTGCGAAAAGTGTTCGGCGATCAGGACGACGCGATGATTGCTATCGACGCAACGGGCTCGATGGAGCGTCATGCGGGCCGGGCTCAATGGAACACCGTCCAAATGGACCTAAATTCTTATGAGCAACCTGAGCATCTGGCAGCCGTTTTGGGTCACGAAACGGCTCATGTGATGATCGACCGTTTGTCGGATACGGGATTGCGACGTGTTTTCGAATCCATTCGGTTCTTCCACGAGGGTGTGGCGACTTATGTGGAGTACACCTACTTCCAGCCAGACGAGAGCATTGACGGTTTTCACCGTACCGCCGCATGGATGCGTGATCGCGATCAGATTGCCTTTCGCGACTTGCTGGACAACTCAGCGTTTATTGAGAAGTACGACACGAACGCGGTCTATCCCATTGGGTTAGTGTTCGTGGAGTCACTGGTTGAACTTTATGGCGAAGAGTCGATTGCTAAGTTTTGCCAATCCGTCGATCGTGAAGAGGCGTCGCGCAAGCTTCGTGGACGAGAGTTCTGGCAAGACACGCTTCAATCATGCGGCTACAACCTCGACGATCTGTTGGGCACCTTTTATCTGCGACTGGACAAGCTCGTCGATGAGCAACGCGAATGGTTGGACTCGGTGCCACGCATCCGCGGCGCCTTCGAGACGGATGAGCGATATGTGCACGTACGTCCCGTCTGGAAACCGAAAGAGGGTTGGCAGCCTTTTTGTCGGTTTCGTCAACAATCGGATTCATCGTCTTCGCAATACATCTCGCGTCGCCGCATGAATGACGATGGAGAGTTCCTGTGTCGCCGCAGCTACTTCCCCAGCGCCAAGGTTTGGTACCAGATTGGATTGCGAAGCGAGTCGGGTCAGACGATCTTTGAACCCTGGCAAGAAGCTACGATACGCGATTGATTTAGGCCTGGGTTAGTTGGAACCGTCGAGCGCCTTGCTATTCACGGATGCTATGCAGTTTTCGTTTTGATCCTCAGAGCCTAAAGCGGATGCGTCATGGTTGCGAAACGCATGACACGCGCTGTGAGGCAATGGATTTAGCAAGATAACAGTACGATTTTGTTATTCGGTCAGGACTTATCAGGATTGCGTAGTCCATCTATTCCGATTCCGGTCCGACTTACCAACTTTGGTTTTTGAAAAATTACGTCTTAATGTTTGAATTCGTGGCTGCAAGGAGTATCATCCGGTGCTTGCATATGCCTGATTAATCTCATCGTTGGGGCACTCGTCATGAAACCATTTCGACGTCGTGGATTCACATTGGTGGAATTGTTGGTGGTGATTGCCATCATCGGAATTCTGGTCGCGCTGTTGCTGCCGGCAGTTCAGCAGGCCCGAGAGGCCGCGCGACGTGTCCAATGTTTGAATCAACTGAAGCAAATCGGTTTGGCGACGCTGAACCACGAATCTGCTCAAGGGCATTTACCATCGGGTGGTTGGGGTTATCGTTGGACAGGTGATCCGGACATGGGTTTTGGAGCCAGCCAACCCGGTGGATGGTCCTACGACTTACTTGCGTACTTTGAAGAGAATGCAGTTGCGAACATTGGTAAGGGACTTGAAGGAACCCGGGCTGGTTCTCCGAAATACGAGGCGCTTGGCGTCCTGAATTCAACAGTGATTGCGGGGTTGATTTGTCCGACACGTCGTCCTGCACAAGGCTACCCGGCCATCGAATCATCCTACAACGCGGCCACTCCCACGATCATGGGAAAAATGGACTACGCCATTAATGCGGGCGGTGGTGGTCGAATATTGGGTCCAGGTCCAGGTGACTTGAGTTGCCTTGAGACTTATCCCGAATGTCGCGCGGGCAACAGAGCGACGTTAGAAGAGCGAGATCGGTTAGATATTGATCCGGTTTTCGATGGCATCGCCACGGAGCGCTCGGAGGTCAAGCTAAGACAAGTCAAGGACGGTACGAGTCATACGATTCTTGTGGCAGAAAAGTCGTTGAATCCATTGCAGTACCAAACGGGTGACAATTGCGCCGATAACAATTCCATCTTTCAGGGCAACGACTGGGACAACGTGCGTTGGGTCCCCACAGTGACTCGTGGTCGCCTATTGAAAGTGACCGAACGGATGCCGATCACGGATACACCGGGTTATGAGAATTGCTCTGAGCGTTTTGGTAGTGCACATACTTCAGTATTCCAGTCGGTGTTTTGCGACGGTTCCGTAAGAGCCATCGGCTACGACATCGATATGTGGGTTTGGGCGGCGGCTGGGACCAGAGGCAAGAGTGAAACCGTAGGCCATGTTGAATAAGCAAAGATGTTGGCAAGGTCGAATTGCGATGGGCATTTGCCTCGCGTCGAGTTTTATTGGTTGCCAAGGTGGTCCAAAGGGACCCGACTTTAATCCAAAACAATCGGCGAAGGATGCCATTGAGCAGTACGACAAAGACGGTGATGGTGCGCTGAGCGAGAGTGAAATCGAGGCTTGCCCTGGGCTGTTATCTGCCGCACCGCGAGTCGATGTGGATAAGGATGGCAGCATTACTGCCGACGAAATCGCCAGGCGTATCAAATACTACAAATCGGCGCCGGTTCGTGTCGTGAGTGGAAGTATACGCGTCCTGAAGAAGGGCAAGCCCTTGGAAGGGGCGACGGTTACTTTTGAACCTGAGACATTCCTCGGAGAAGACTTCCAGCCCTGTTCGGGCGTTACCGATGATCTAGGCGACACTTTCATCAGTCGTGAGAACGCCGAGTTCCCGGGAATCTATCTGGGTTTCTATCGCGTTCGAGTTTCCAAAATCGTCAAGGGCAAGGAAACGATTGCCAAAGCGTATAACACCGAATCAACAATCGGCTTCGAATCGGCGGCAGACTTACCCATGGTATCGAACGTACCGACATTCAACGTCAAATGACATGACTGGCCGTGCGGCCGGCGGGCGAGCAGTCGCGCTGATAATCTATAATCCGCCGCCATGCGAATTGGACTTGAGTCGCCAATCAGCCTGCATGTTGCCTAATCAATCTTGAGGAGTGGGTTCAAATCGGTAAGGCGACTGCGCTGTTCTTCGCTAATCTGTTCAGCATGCAAAGACAATCTACGCAGGGAAGCAATCGTTCCTAATGCGGATACCTTCTCATCCGAAAGCGCCGTTTCGTTCTGGAGCACTAACCACGTAAGTTTTGGCAAAGCAGCAAGTGAACCGAGGTCTTTAAGATCATTATTGGAAAGGTCGAGGATCGTCAGGCTCTTGATTTTGGCGATCTCAGCCAGAGCCTTGTCGGTGATTTTGGTGTCGCCGACGTAAAGCGATTCCAGAACCTTCATGCCGTGAAAATGACGGATGTCATCATCGCTTGTGGAAGTCTTGTTCAATTGCAAGGTGGTGAGTTGGCTCAAGCCGGAAAGTGCAGCCAATTGTTCGCTGGTGACAGCAGATTTCGACAGATCGAGAATTTGCAATCGCGTGAGCTTCGCTGTGTGAGCCATCACTTCTTTGAATTTGTCAGGGTCATTCAAGGTGATCGTATTCAATGACGCAACGTACTCCCGGTTGGCATCCATCGTAGTTAGCGCACCAAGCGCTTTGATCGCTTCGACGGCTTCGGCTTCGGCTTTTCGACTTGTCGATTGCGTGACGAACCACCAACACCCGGCGGCAATCAGCGCGAGTATCAGTACGCCGATCATGGCGAAAAGTTTGCTGCCTCCAGAGGGCGATGAAGACGGTTCAATGGTTTCTTGATCGTTCATGGAAACTCGGGTGGTTTGATAAGTGAAAACTCGTGGTAAGGCTGATCACAGGATAGCGATTTTTGGCTGGGCAGTCATCGAGCAGCGCGGATCGAGCGGGTGCTAACTCAGGAGCATCTCGTAGGCTGTCTTCAGCAGTACGGCTTTTTCGTCCAAAGATGCCTGGAGTGGTATTTGTGCCAAGCCGATCAGTCGTCGAAAGACTTCTATCCCGATGAACTTGCGGCACAAATCTGGATCGAACAGATCCACCGGCTGATACATCGTATTGGTCAGCTCCAGCGTTTCGTCAGATTGAGCAGACATCATGAGGTGCGCCAGCATCACGCCGAGGTCAAACTCTTTGGGTCCAATGAATCCAAATTCGGGGTCAATGATGCGAGTCCCGTTGGTGGTTTGGAGCCAACTACCAGGATAGTAGTCGCCGTGGATCAGCGTATCGCCGTCTGCGAGGTAGATCGACTGCAAGTCGTGAGCGACGCTTAATAGGCGTTCGTCGCGACGATAGGTGTTCGCCAACGCTTCAAGGCCCGGCGTTACCGTATCCAAGTCGAATCCGTTATCGGCGACAAATGGGAATCGAAAAATGTGTTCGGCATTGAGTTCTCGCATCGACCTATTCTTTGGGAAGTCGTGATCGGCGGTACGCGGGAATGTCAAATGAAGGACGTTGAGGAATCGCGTCAGATCACCCAAAACGTGTTCTTCAATCTGATGTTTACGATCGTAGACGGAGGTAAAGTCGGTGGAATGCCCCAGGTCTTCGATTACTAGAATCGAGTCCGTTGGATCGTGATGAAGCAACTTGGGCGTGAAGTTACCCAACATGGCGTCAGATTGAACGGTTTCGTAGAAACGAGCCTCAACGTGACTCCGCTCCCGTGGAGCGGGAATCGACGGATACTTTTCAACGTAGTCTCGAGCCTGTTTCACAATGAACGATCGGCTCTTCGATGTCTCGACTCGTACCGTAAAGTTCATATTGCCTGCGCCAGGAATCGACAACTGTGAGACAGTTTCGGACATACTGAGCAAGCCGGCGGAGGAAAGCACATTTTGGATCGCATCGGAATCGTCGATCCTAAGTCGCATTTGAGGCATGAATTACCCGTGTTGATCCAATTCAGGTGCAAGAATAAAGCACGAACGGCGAATATCGAACGTTATCAATCATTTGTGGCGTTCCACGATTCGGATTGTCGCATTAACGTGTACGTTTTGAACAGCTACTGTCTGACCACGCCGCCCCGGGATTTCCAGAATGGACCTTGTCATATCTGAATTATCGAAGACTTACCCCAATGGGGTTCGGGCTTTGGACAACGTAACGATGACGATTCCCCGGGGCATGTACGGACTGTTGGGTCCAAACGGCGCTGGAAAATCGACGTTGATGCGGACAATCGCGACGTTGCAGGAGCCCGATAGTGGCTCCATCAGGCTCGGCGATATCGACGTCCTCAAGGACAAAACGGAAGTCCGTCACCTGCTGGGATACCTCCCACAGGAGTTTGGGGTGTACCCCAAAACGTCGGCGCGAAAGATGTTGGACCATATTGCGGTTTTGAAAGGCATCACGAATCGAACGGAGCGAAGCGACCTCGTTGATGCCATGTTGACTCGCGTCAACTTGCAAGGCTTTGCTAAGAAATCTGTAAGTTCGTACTCGGGCGGAATGAAGCAGCGGTTTGGAATCGCACAGGCTTTGTTAGGTGATCCGAAACTCTTGATTGTCGATGAACCTACAGCCGGTTTGGACCCAGGCGAGCGCAATCGGTTCTACAATCTGCTAGCCGAAGTCGGTGAAAACATCATCGTGATCCTCTCGACTCACATCGTACAAGACGTGAAAGAACTGTGTACACAGATGGCCGTCATTCATCAGGGCCAACTCCTGTTCGCCGGAACACCGGATGATGCCGAAGCCGAACTCAATGGTCGGATTTGGCAAAAGTCGATTTTGAAGCAAGAGTTGGAAGACCTTCGTACTCGACATCGCATCATCTCAACCAAACTTGTCGCTGGACGACCGCTGATTCACATCGTCTCCGACAGCGATCCGGGCGAAGGATTCGAAGTCGTGGAACCGGATCTTGAAGATGTGTTCTTCTGCAAGATTATGGGTTTATCAGATCCCGTTACCACTAAGCAAACCTGATTCCATACGTGATCAAGCCAGCCTCCCATTCATAGATGCCTTAAATCAAGCGAGCTCCCGGATGTTCTCCACCTTTTTCAATTTTGAATGGAAGTTCTGGATGCGGGGGATGATGATCTATGTCTTTCTCCTCATCATTGGTCTGCTGGCTTTTGGAGCAGCCGTCAGCGACAACGTTCAAGTCGGCGGTGGTATCGGCAACACGCATCGCAATGCACCCTATGTTATTCAATCGCTGTACGGCGCGTTTTCGATCCTGACGATTCTGATGACGGCTGCGTTTGCCAATGGAGCCGCTTCGCGCGACTTTACGTACAACACCAATCAGATCATGTTTACCAAGCCACTCGACAAGTTCTCCTATGTGATGGGGCGCTTTTGGGGTGCGGCATTGGTTTCGGTGTTCCCGATGTTGGGAATCTCACTGGGTATCATCATTGCGAAATGGATGCCCTGGGTAGATGCTGAGAAATGGGGAGCGGTGTCCTGGGACGCACATCTTTGGGGCATGCTCGTGTTTGCCATTCCCAATACCATTTTCATCTCAGCCATCATCTTCGCCATTGCGGTCTATACGCGTAGCACCATTACGTCATTCATCGGTGCTCTGGCACTACTTGTCGGTTCGGCCATTGCCTCGAGCTTTGCCACCGATCTAGACAATGAAATGCTGGCGATGATGCTCGATCCTTTCGGCGAAACGGCATTTTCAACGATCACGAAGTACTGGACAGTCGCCGACAAGAACACGCAAGTCGTCCACTTATCCGGAATCATGTTGGCCAATCGAGCCGTCTGGTCGCTCGTCGGTATGGGGGTACTCGGATTGGCCTACTGGCGATTCACGTTTACCGAACGGATGCGAAAAGGCAAAGCGGAAGCCGCGCCCACCCCAGTGTCAGCACCAACGATCGTAGCGCTTCCCAAAGCCACTTTTGGTCGTGGATTCGGTACGCAGATTGCCCAGCTCATCAGCCAGATCAAAGTCGATTTCTCCGAAACAATTCGGAGTAATGTCTTTATCGTTGTCATGATCATGTGTCTGTTGAACACGGGCTTTGGGTTATGGTTCAACGCGGGAGAAGGGTTTGGATTGCAATCGCTGCCGGTGACTTACAACATGGTCACATTGATTCGCGGTACGATGTTTGCTTTCCTGATCGGTGTAATCGCGTTCTATTCGGGAGTGTTAGTTTGGAAAGAGCGAGACGCCAAACTGGATGAAGTCTACGACGCACTCCCGCAGGCGACTTGGACCATCTACACAGGAAAGTTAATAGCACTGACGATCATTGTCGCCATCATTCTGGCGATCGGGTTGTTGGCGGGCGTGCTCGTTCAAGCTGCGAATGGCTATGACCGTTTCCAGTTGGGGCTGTATGTCAAGGAACTGCTGGTCATCGACTTGACGAGAATGCTCTTCCTGATCGTGTTGTCGATGTTTGCGCATGTCGTATCGCCGAACAAGTACATCGGGTACTTTCTCTTTATCGCGATGGTCATTGTCAACGGATTCGTATGGAGTCTCGCAGAAGTCAACACGCGCATGGTGCGCTATGGAAGCATTCCCGGTTACACCTACTCGGACATGTTTCAGTTCAAACCCTTTATGAAAGGGATGCTCGGTTTCGGAATCTACTGGTTCCTGTTTGCCGGCCTCGTTGCCTTGGGTTGCATTCTGTATTGGCAGCGTGGGAAAGAAACGAACGTCGGACAACGATTCAATGCCGCCATGGCAGGCTTTCGCGGTCCTTTTGCAGCCATCGGCGTGAGCATGTTGGTAGCTTGGCTGGCTAGTGCCGCTTGGGTATTCAACAACACGATGGTGGTGAACGAAGTCACCGACAGCAAGAAGGTTCGTACGCTTCGGGCGGATTATGAAAAGAAGTTCAAACCACATCAGGACATCGACCAACCGAACGTCACGAAAGTGAAGTACACGATCGACGTGTTTCCCGAACGCCGGGCGCTCAAGTTGGAAGGCGAGCAGACGATTGTGAATCGTACGGAAGCGCCGATTGAACAGTTGTTCTTGAGTTTCACGGATGGGTATGACACCACGGTCAAGGTCGAGAACGCGAAGCCGATAGAGCTGAACGAAGAAGAGCAAGCGTTCCACGAGGATCTTGACTACTACATCTATCGCTTCGACCCGCCGATGGAACCCGGGCAGGAACTGAAGATGACGTACACCGTCTCGTACGAACCCAAGGGTTTTGAGAATTCAGTCAGCAATCTGAGCGTTGTTCAGAATGGCACATTCTTCAATAACACCATCGCTCCACAGATTGGGTATCAGCCTGGTGCGGAATTGTCCGAGGAACGCCATCGCAAGAAGAAGGGGCTGAGCGAAGAACGTGATCGTATGCCAGCGCTTGACGTAGAGGATACGAAGAATCGTTTCCAAACTTATATTCAAGGAGTGAACGAGTGGGTCGATGTCGAGACAGTGATCAGCACGAGTGAAGGACAAATTGCCATAGCTCCGGGATCGCTGGTTAAGAAATGGCAAGATAACGGCCGCAACTACTATCAGTACAAAGTCGATCACCCTTCGTTGAATTTTTATTCGTTCATCTCCGCGGACTATGCGGTGGCGACCCGAAGGTGGAAAGACGTCGATATCGAGGTCTACTACCATAAAGAGCATGAGTGGAATGTTGATAACATGTTGCGTTCCATTCGCGACTCGTTGGAATATTATTCCGAGAACTTTGGGCCTTACCGACATAAACAAGCGCGGATCATCGAGTTCCCCCGAGTGGCGACGTTCGCACAGGCGTTTCCAGGCACCATGCCCTACTCCGAGGGCATCGGTTTCATTGCCGATATCAGCAAGGAAGACGATATCGACATGGTCTACTACGTTGTGGCGCATGAGATGGCGCACCAATGGTGGGCTCATCAAGTCATTGGGTCCAACATGCAGGGATCGACTTTGCTTTCCGAAACCATGGCGCAATACTCGGCGCTGATGGTCATGGAAAAGGAGTACGGTCGCGACATGATGCGGAAGTTCCTGCAATATGAAATGGATCAGTATCTGCGGGCTCGTGGAAGCGAGCGGCAGAAGGAACAACCGTTGATGAAAGTCGAAGCCAGTCAGGGATACATTCACTATCGCAAAGGTAGTTGTGTGATGTACTACCTGAAGGAGATGATTGGCGAGGACAAAATCAACTCGGTGCTGAAGAAGCTCGTCGACGAGTTTGCATATTCCAAACCGCCCTTCCCGACTTCGTTGGACCTCGTGGAAGGATTACGCGAAGTCACGCCGGAAGAGTACCGCTATCTCTTGAAAGACCTGTTTGAGGAGATCACGCTGTTTGCGAATAGTGCCCAAGACGTAACTTATGAGAAAACGGATGACGACAAGTACAAGATCACACTGAAGGTCCGGTGTGAAAAGTATCGAGCCGATGAAGAGGGGCTGGAGACGAAGGTCGACATCGACGACTGGATCGACATTGGTGCCTTTGCCAAACCGGAGGGTGACAAACGTTTCGGCAAGACGCTGTTTCGTGAGCGCAAGAAGATCGACTCGGAGGAAACCACTTTTGAATTTGTTGTCGACGAACTGCCGGAGAAAGTCGGCGTAGACCCGTTTGCTCTGTTGATTGACCGAATGCCGGCGGACAACATGAAAAAGCCGAAGCAATCGACAGGGGAATAGGGTTTCGTCACCCCCTCAGGTGCGACTGGCGACAGCGGTTGTTGGCAAAGGACTCCGTTAAATTCCAGCGCTACACGTCGAGCATCAATTGAATCGATGCTGGAATTTCAGCGGTTTCGAAAGCCGCTACTGGTTGGTCTTACCTGCTTTCGCTAAGATCCCAT